>NZ_JBFUIF010000088.1:0-7816 GCF_056402015.1 Allobosea sp. P4_C6 | reverse complement strand
AGGCAGGGGCCTTTGGCACCGTTGTCATGACCTTCGAGCAGGCCGCGGCCCGGCTCGCCGGCGGCTTCTCTCGCGGGATCGATAACGACACGCTCACGGGGGTGATCCATGAGGCTCTGCCGGTAACCGACCTCGGCGAACTCGACGGAATCAAGCTGCTGCCGGGCATGACGAGCGCGGCAGCCGAGACACTGCATAAGGTCTGGCGGTCCGGCATCGACCTGCAGGCACGAGCCGGCGCGAGCCCGCGCATCGCAGCTGTCGCGGTCTTGGAACAGGCCGTCATCACCAAATTGCCTGCCGGCATGATGCGGCCTTGCGACCTGGTCGAGCGCGCGATCGCCCGGATCAAGCATGCACTCGCGGTGCTTGGCCCAATCGAGATCGTGGGCCAGACCGAGATGTCGCCGTGCTGGCGCCCGCTCCTGCTGGCGCTGACGAAGCACGTGTCCGTCACCTGGCAGGCCGGGCCGCGGCATGTGCCTGCCTGGCTCGATGGGGTCGGCGTCGACATAGTGCGCGCGGATCCTGCATCGCCTGCGGTGACAATCATCAGCACGGCGACCGCGCTTCACGAGGTGATCGAGGCGATCCGCTGGGCGCGCGAGCTCATTGCATCAGGACGCGCCAAGCCCTCCGAGATCGCTATCGCCGCGGCGAGCCCTGCCGATTACGACGACCACATGTTGACGCTGCGCAGCGATGCCAACCTCGATATCCGCTTCGTCCACGGCACCAGCGCGATGGCGACGCGCGAGGGGCAAGCCGCGGCCGCACTCGCCGACATCCTGTCACGGGGACTGTCGCAGGCGAGACTTCGTCGTCTGTCGTCGCTGTGCAAGGACACAGGACCGTTTGCAGGCCTTCCTGAAGGTTGGGCGCGTATCCTGCCCGAAGATGCCCCGCTGTCGTCGCTCTCGGCCTGGAACCGCTTTCTGGCGCAGCTCCCGGCCGAGGCCTGGCCTGATGGTGCCGATCACAGCCAGAAGCTCAGGACGGTCGTCCAGACGCTTGCAGGCGGACTGGTGAAGGCAGAGGAGATCGGTCGCGAGATCCTGCCAAAGCCGGCGCTCCGCATCTGGCTCAAGGCTCTGGAGAACGGGCCGGCCGTCGCAATTCCGATTACCCTTGGCGGTATCCGCCTCGACGACAGCGCCCCTGCGCCCGCCTCGATCGCCTGGATGCCGGCCTCAGCACTGTCGGCGAGTCCGCGGCCCTTCGTGCGCCTTCTCGGGCTGACGTCGCGCGCCTGGCCGCGGCTGGCGTCCGAAGATCGCCTGCTGCCCGACCACATCATCCCGAGCGAAGAGATCGATCCGCTTCCGATCGGAACGGCCGACCGGCGGGACTTCGAGACCATCCTCGCAACCACGCGCACAGAGGTTGTGCTGTCGCGACCGCGGCGTGATGGCGAGGGTCGCATGCTCGGCAAGAGCCCGCTCCTGCATGGCCTTGCCGGTGAGGACGTCTACCTTCAACGCAACCGGGCGCCGGGGCATGCGATGAGCGAGGTCGACCGCCTGGCCGCTAGGGTCGACGAGTTCCGTGCGCTACCGCTGGCGGCCTCCGCTGAAGGCTGCTGGATCGACTGGCATGTCGCCGACATCACACCTCACGACGGCCTGATCCGTGCAGATCACCCTGCACTGGATTTCGTCCTGGCTCGCAGCCAGTCGGCGACCTCGCTACGCAAGCTCCTGCGCGACCCGCTCGGCTTCGTCTGGCGGTATGGCCTCGGCCTCAAAGCCCCCCGCATGGGAACCGAGCCCTTGGACCTCGACAGCCGGGGTTATGGCGAAATCCTTCACGCGACGCTTGATGGTGCCGTCAAGCGCCTCGAGGCCGCCGGCGGATTGGCCGGAGCCAGCCAGGAGCAGGTGCAGGATGCGATCGCGGCTGCTGCCAAAGAGGTTGGCGCGCGTTTTGAGGCAACCCAGGCTGTGCCGCCGCCGGCGATCTGGAACCGCAAGCTGGAGGATCTGCGTGAGCTCGCAGGCATCGCGGTTCGGCCGCAGGGCGAAGAGCCGCTGCCTGGCCAGAAGAGCTATGCCGAGGTTCCGTTTGCACGGCCCGAACAAGAGGCATCGGCCCATCTCCCTTGGGATCCCAGCCAATCGGTCAGGATTCCCGGTACCGGCTTCCTGATCTCGGGTTTCATCGACCGGATCGATCTGGCCGGCGACTTTAGCGTCGCCCGGGTGAGCGATTACAAGACCGGCAAGCCACCGAAGGAGAGCGATCCCTTCATCATCAATGGCGGCAAGGAGCTTCAGCGCTGCCTTTACGCCTTCGCGGTGAAGGTCCTGCTGGGCGACGACGTCCAGGTGGAGGCTGTGCTGCGCTACCCGCGCTGTGGCCGGACAGTCCCGCTTGAGAACGCGAATGCAGTCCTTGGCGAGCTGACCGGATATCTCGCCACAGCACGGGAAAGCCTGAAGTCTGGACGCGCCCTGCCGGGCCCGGACACCACCGACCAGTACAACGACCTTCTCTTCGCGCTGCCGGCGAATGCGAAGAACGGCTATCACCCGCGCAAGCAGGGGGCGTCGACCACAATGCTCGGGCCGGCGGCCGCTGTTTGGGAGGCGCTCTGATGACTGCCGTTTCGAGAAACCTGCCCGACCAGGCGAACCGCATCGTCGCCATGACGGCACACGACCGTTCCTTGTTGATCGAGGCCGGCGCCGGATCGGGGAAGACCGCGATCATGGCCGGCCGCATCGCCATGATGCTGATTTCGGGCATCCGTCCGCGCAACATCGCGGCGGTCACCTTCACGGAACTCGCGGCAAGCGAGCTGTTGGCTCGCGTGCGTCAGTTTGCCGAGGAATTGTCGGCCGGCCGCATCCCGGTCGAGCTCTCCAGTGTCATTCATGGCGCGCTCGATGCGGAGCGGACTTCGAACCTCCAGCGCGCCAGCCAGGAGATCGATGAGATCACCTGTTCAACGATCCACGGCTTCTGCCAGAAGCTCATCAAGCCCTATCCGGCGGAAGCCAACATCGACCCAGGCGCCTCGGTCGCCGACCGCAACGACGCCGACTTTGCATTCATGGACCTGCGGGACGCCTGGATTCGTGATCGGCTCGGCGCCAATGGCAGCCAGCTTCTGATCGAGATGGTGGGTGTCGACCCCGACGAGACACTCAAAGCTATTGTCCGGGTCTCCGACTGCATGCGGCGCTCGCGCGAAATCCTCCCTCCCCCGTCCCGTGCCATCGCGGGCCCGGCGGCTGACTTCAGGCAGGCCGTCAGCGCGCTCCGCGCCTTCATCGATGGTGCTCCATGCATCGACCCCGACACGGCGACCTACACCTCCGCGTTCGAGCAGATGGCGGCATCGGTGCTGCCGGCGCTCACATCTGAAAGCCCGGCGGTTCTGGTCGGCCTCGTTAACGAGGTTCCCGGCGAGGCATTGCGTACGAGCTCGGGGTTCAAGTCCTATCGCCGCAAAGGCGCCTGGGGCACGGCGGCGAAGGAGGCGGGTCTCTCGAAAGCCGAGGGCGACAGGCTCTTCGGCGAGGCGGAGCCGCTCTACAAGTCGGCTTGTGAAGCCTGGGATCAACTGGTCTCGAACGCGGCTGGTCGATTGCTGGCGGCGCTCATAACCGAGTTGCGCCCGCTGATCGATCAGTTCCGCGATTACAAGCGCGCGGCCGCCCTGCTCGATTTCGACGACCTGATCGAATCCGCTCGCGGTCTGCTCCGCAATCATGAGCCCGTTCGTCAGGCGCTGGCGGCGCGCTACGCCCATGTCCTCGTCGACGAGTTCCAGGACACTGACCCCGCCCAGTCGGAGATTTTCTGGCGACTGTGCGGCGAGGATGTTGATGGTTCCGGAGACTGGTCGACCCGCGCCTTGCGGCCGGGTGCCCTGTTCCTCGTCGGTGATCCCAAGCAGGCGATCTACAGATTCCGCGGCGCCGACGTTCGCGCCTATGTCGACGCGCGCAATGCGGTCGCAGAGCAGGATCCGGCCAACGTCCTCTCGATTGCGACGAACTTCCGTTCGTGCCGGTCGATCCTGGAGTTCGTCAACGGACGTTTTGAGACGCCGCTCTCGATCGAGAACAACCAGCCCGGATTCACCGCACTCGACCATTGGCACGCCGATCGCGGCGACCACCCTTGCGTAGCTGCACTGGACTTCGAGGGCCCTTCAGAGAAGGACGCGGAAGCCAGCAAGGCCGCTGAGGCCGAAGCCGTCGCTGAGCTCTGCGCGCGCCTCATTGGCAGCCACCAGGTCCACGATCACAAGACCGGCGRGATCCGCCTCTGCCGGCCGGGCGACATCGCACTGCTGGCGCCGACCGGGAACGGGCTCTGGCGCTTCGAGGAGGCGCTGGAGCGACGCGGCGTTCCGGTCGCCACTCAGGCCGGCAAGGGCTTCTTCTGGCGCCAGGAGATCCAGGATCTGATCGCGCTCACACGTGTCCTTGCAAATCCGCGCGATACCTTGGCKCTGGGCGCGTTGCTCCGTGGCCCRCTCGTTGGCCTGACCGACGAAGTTCTGCTCGATATGGCCTGGGCTCAGCCCCGCAACGATGGCCAGGCAGGTCCTGGCCGGTTCACCCTCTGGGCGGATCTCGATCACGTTGCAGACCCGGTCGCCAAAGACGCCCTGGCGCGCCTGCAGGGCCTCTCAAAGCGCGGCAACGCAACAACGCCTCACGACCTCCTGTCCCAGGCGGTCGCCGAGATGCGGGTGCGCCCGACGCTGCTTGCCCGGCACCAGGGCCAGGCAGAGCGCGCACTCGCCAACATCGACCTCTACCTGACGATGGCTCGCCCCTTTGCGATCCGCGGCTTGCGTGCCTTTGCCGAGGCGATGACTTCGGCCTGGGAGGATGACAGCAAGGCCGGCGAAGGCCGTCCGGACGCTCAGGAAGAATCCGTCTCGCTCTACACCATGCACGCGGCCAAGGGGTTGGAGTGGCCGATCGTGCTGCCAGTGAACACCTCGACCGGGTTGATGAACTCAGTTGGTGCGGTCATCGAGCGCGGCACCTCGCACCTTTACTGCAAGGTCTTTGGCGTCGCGCCAGCCGGGCATGACCAGGCGACGAGCGATGAGAAGGAAGAGATCACCCGCGAGCGCGTCCGCCTCTGGTATGTCGCCGCGACAAGGGCACGCGACCTACTCATTCTGCCGCGCTCGTCCAGCGGGATCGATGCCAAAAGCTGGCTCGGTGTGGTCGAGCTGACGATCGGTGATCTTCCCGGTGTCGCGGTCTCGACCTATGCGGACGCGGTGCCGGCTCCTCATGCGCCCGCAGCAAATGGCCAGACACGCTCGATCTTTGCCTCGGAGGGCGCCGCGATCTCCACAGTGTCGAGAGGGTTGATCTGGAAGGCGCCAAGCGACCACCACGACGACGACAAGGCCGTATTTGTCACGGACGAGCCGTCGGTCCTCGGCGGCGGTGAAGCCTCCGAGGATGATGACCTCCCCGTGAACATCGAAATCCAGGGCGGGCGGGAGCGCGGCCTCGTCATGCACAAGTTGTTCGAGGAGGTGCTCACCGGAGAAACGCCAGACGACCAGGCCAGCCTTGCCGCTCGTGCTGCGGTGCTCATCCGTGAACTTGGGCGGACGTCGGCGGATCATCCTGGACAAGGCTGCCATCCAGCGGAGCTCGCAGCCTCGGTGTCCAGGGGCCTCAACCTTCCAGAGGTTGTGGCCGTCCGTGGCTCACTTATGCCCGAGTGTCAGGTCTACGCCTTCTCGGCTGGAGATGGCGTCGACACAGTCACGTTCGGTATCGCTGACGCGATCGGATTCAGCGAGGATCGCGCGGTATTGGTCATTGACTGGAAGAGCGACGTTGATCCCGATGAAAAGACCGTAGCGGGGTACCGAGGGCAGGTCCGGGATTATCTGAATGCGACCGGTGTCGCTGTCGGGCTGATCGTGTTCGCCACCACCGGCAGGGCGGAGACGGTGAAGCTATGAAAGTCCGACCGAAGCTCGGTGATCCGTGTGCGGCACAAGACTGTGGCTTTCCCCTCCATGGCATCAGCGGAAACGTTCTGGCCGAGGCGGTCACGGTGACGAAACCTGTCCTGCGCTCGCCGTCACTGCCCGACACGATCAGGCGAGGAGGAATACCGTCGCCCGCCAAGCGGTATCTGATCTGCCCGCGCTGTGATGCCTACGGACTTGGCGCGGAACTGACAGAGGGGGTCAAGGTGGTTTCTGCCGAGGGGCAGTCGAAAAGCATAAGCGAGTTTCTCGACTAACAAGGTGCACTGCGGGGCTGTCAGAGGCGCGCGACACCAACCTGTCAGTGACGGATAGCAACGGCTTGCCTGATAGCGAGCATCACGCCGCCGACCCACGACCAGCACGATCCTGCAGACCATGCCGCGCGGCGAGATTCCCATAGCACACGGCCCCGGGCCGCGATTTCCTCCACTGGAGGCTCTCAGACGCGGGCCCAGGAGCCTCGCCAACGCTGCGCAAGGGACCGCATCTGAGACACTTCACACTTCCAGACGTTGTGTCGCCGTCCAGAACCGGACGTTCCTGGCCGGACGGCTAATCAAGCGAAGGTTCGCGAGACACCTACCAATTGTGCCGCAGCCGAGCCATCGGCGCCGGGTGGCTGTGTAYTACCTCAGCTTCCAGTCTTCGCATTCCTTGATGGTAATGCCGTGCTTCGTCAGCTTGTCTCGATGCGGCTCCCATCCGGAAACGCGAGCAATCGGCTCTTTGTCTTTCATCCCGTCGAAGATCAGAAGCCTGGGCATCGGATCGATCGCGAGTTCCGCAGATCCATCGCTTACGGCAAAGATCGCGGGGTCCAGCGGAGAGGACGAGTTTCCGCACGAATTGGCCATGTCGGCCAGCTCGACGAGGACACGGCACGATCTTTTATAGGAATCAATTATGTCGATCCGGTTATGCTCGTCGGAGCAGTACTTTCTGTAAATCTCCAATTGCGATTTGATCTTAGGGAAGTCACCATTCGATCGCAGTCTCGTGTCGGAGTACAATTTACCTTCCCACAGGGCGATTCTGAAGCCGGATAGAGCTGCTTCGAGATCGACCAGATCGATCCTGGACGCAATCTTTCCATCGGAGATCGCCATCTCTACGTCGATCACAGAGGGATTATTGCTAATGACGCGGTCGATCGAACGCTTCTCGGCGCCTGATTTCGGGTCGGCATTACCAATCCAGCTGCGTAGTGTCGCAACTCCATTATATTTGATTGAGCGCGACTCATCGGTAGGGTCTGTGAGAGTGGAATCTGAAGCCGCGAGCTTGGCGTACGCCTGAACCCCTCGCTTTTCGAACGCGTAATAAACGTGTGTTTCGAGACGCGGCTCAACCTCTTGATTGACACGTGGGCCGAAACACACGCGCGCGACGGACTGACCGCTACGATAGAAATTCAGATAGTTGTTCCGAACCGCGACCCGTAATTTCGGATCGCTTTCATCGCCACTATCAACGCCGCTGGGGGCCCAAAGAGCGAGCAGGTCTTTCCACCAATTTGGCTTTGATGAGTCAGTCATCGCCCGCAGGGCAGCCAGTGCATCTGGGCGAAGCCCACGTTTGAACGTAGTCATCAGGCATCCCACCATTCCCCGTCCTTCTGGACGGTCACATTGCTAAAGAGTTCCGGGAACTTGTCAGCCTGGAATGTGTGTATCGGGACGAGGCGCTTTGGTGCGATCGCTCCCGCCAGACGCTGCAAATCCGCAATGTCGGCGTGACCGGAGGTGTGAATGACGCCACCCCAGTGCACGCCCGCTTCGCCAAGTGCAGTCTGCACGCCACGGCCATAGTCCACGTCGAGATACCCAGCCC
>NZ_JBFUIF010000087.1:0-7954 GCF_056402015.1 Allobosea sp. P4_C6 | reverse complement strand
CTGCCCGTAAGCGCACTCGGCTTTTTATCATGTCACCCGGGATGGCTCGATCTCAGGCCGCTTCCCAAATCTGATTCAGGATCTTCGCTGCCAGCGGCACAACTCAGTTTTTGACGTCCAGAATTTCGGAGAGAGATCTCAGAATGTAGGTGGGTGCAATTGCGGAGCTTTCGGCCTCGTCCATGGACGTCGCTCCAGTGAGTACGAGTGCCGATGCAATTCCGGCGTTGTTGGCCATCACAATATCCGTATCCAAGCGATCGCCGACCAATAGGCAGCAACCGGGAGCGGCATCGAGCCGCCCCAGCAGATAGCGAGTCATGACATCGGACGGCTTGCCGACGATGGCTTCGCACTTCGCGCCGGAGGAAGCTTCGATCGCTGCGATGATCGCGGCGGCGTCTGGCTCGCCGCCGTCCACCGTAGGCCGGAAGCGGTCGGCGTTGGTCGCCATCAGCCGAGCACCGGCCCGAACCGCACGGAACGCGCGCTTCAGTTTCTCGTAGCAGAAGGCCCTGTCAAAGCTGGCTATGACGATATCGGTATCCGATATCTCGTCGGTCACGACGAAGCCCGCGAGTTCCAGCTCCATCACAAGGGCGCTCTCGCCCAGCACCATCAGGCGCGCCTCTGGTGTTTCCCGCTTGAGCAGCTCGATCAGGACATGCGCGGCGGTGACGACGTCCTCTGCCTCGACCGGCAGGCCCAGACGAGTCAGCTTGCAGGCGTATTCCGTCGAGCGAGCCGTGGTGTTGTTGGTCAGGAATAGGACAGTGCGACCTTGCGCCCGTAGCTCGCTGACGGTTCTAGCCGCCGTGGGCAGCAACGTCTCGCCGAGCAGGATCGTCCCATCGAGATCGAAAACGAATGCTTGGTAGCGCGACGCGATCGAGGCGATCCCGGCAAGGAGATCAGACATCAGAGGCAATGCCCTGCAACCCGTCTCGTACCCGTTTAGCGATGTCCGGATGATCGGTAAGGATGTAGGCTACCGGCTGCCTGAGCCAGTAGTCGAGCCGGCTCGCATCGTTAACGGTCCATATGCCGGCGGTAAGCCCGGCCTCGCCGGCCAGTGCGAGCATGTCGGGCGTGGTTCGTGCGAACGACAATCCGAGATCGTCGATTCCGGCCTCGGCCGCTTGCGCGACGACAGGCCCGAAAGTTTGGATGGATGCCTGGGCGTGCGGCCAGACCGACAGGCTCGTCGGCACCCCCGAGCCCGTGAAGAACGCTAAAGCTGCCGGATCGAAGGACATGACGGTGATGCGGTTGCTCATGCCATGCTTGCCGGCCAGCAACATCACCTGGCGATGGGTCTTCTCGTAGCCGCCAGGCGAACCGCCAGGCTTGACCTCGATACGAACTCGCATCCGGCTAGGCGCGAGGGCGGCCAGCGCCTGGTCGAGCGACGGGGCGCTTTCGTCGATCTGACGCAACGAACTGGATTGGATTTCCGCGAGCGTGAAGCGGCTGATCGGCCCCGTGCCGAAGCTGGTCTGATCCAGTGTCTCGTCATGCATGACGAGCAACTGGTCGTCGCTGGTCAGATGAACATCCAGTTCAACCTGCTCGACGCCGTAAGAGGCAGCGTGGCGAAATCCCGATAGCGTATTCTCCGGAAAGCGGCTGCCGCCACGGTGAGCTGCGATCTCCGGGAGCGGGAAATGCTGTGTATCGTTCATTTCAGACTCGGATCCGTGACGTCGCGCAGCCAGTCGCCGATGGTGCTGATCGACAGGGTAAGGATGAAGATGGCGATGCCCGGGATCGTCGCGATCCACCAGGACGTGACGATATAGTCGCGTCCGAGGCCGACCATGTTGCCGAGACTGGCGAGCGGCGGCTGGATGCCGACCCCCAGGAAGCTTAGCCCCGATTCCAGCAGGATGAGTTCGGGCAGCGCGATTGTCATGTTGACGATGATGATCGCCGCGACGTTGGGCAGCACATGCTTGACGGCGATCGCTACCTCTCCGGCGCCGAGTCGGCGCAGGGCGAGCACATAACCCTTCTCGTACTCGACGAGCGCGAGAGCGCGCACAAGCCGGGCATAGCGCTCCCAGCCATAGGTGCCGAGCAACACGACGAACAGAACGATGTTGTTTCCGAAGAAGGCGAGGATCGCTAGCGCGAAGATGAGGAAAGGGACGGATGCGTGGAAATCGATCGCGACCCGGATGAGGCTGTCCACCCAGCCGCGCAGGAAGGCGGCGGCGAGGCCGAGCGTGACGCCGATGGTCGCGGCGATGAGACAGGCGAGTACCGAAACGAGGAGGCTGACTCGCACCGAGATCATCAGACGGCTGAGGATGTCGCGCCCCAGTTCGTCCGTGCCCAGGACGTGGTGGAATGAGCCACCGAAAAAGATGGGCGGCGTGTTGCGCGCGCGCAGATCGATGGACGCGAAACCATAGGGCGCCAGTCGTTCGGCGAAGATCGCGACGAGGATGAACAGGATCACCATAACCGCAGCCAGGGTGACGGCGATCTCGCGCCGCCTGCGGGGCCGCACGGGTCCGGGAGCGATCAGGTCCGTCATGACGTGCGCAGCCGAGGGTCGAAGATGGCGTAGAGGAGATCCGTCGCGAGATTGGCGAACGCCATCATCGTCGCGACCAGCACCACGATTGTCTGGACGACCGCCACGTCGCGGCGTGCCACCGAGAACACGAGGAACCGGCCGACTCCCGGCCAAGCGAAGACTGACTCGACGATGGCCGCGCCGGCGATGATCCCTCCGAGCGAGAACCCAAAGAGCGTCAGCAATGGCAGTGCCGAACCCGGCAGCACATGGGCGCGAATGAAATACCAGCGCGGCAGGGGCTTGAGGCTTGCGACCGTGATGTAGGGCTGCGCCAACACCTCCAGTGTGCTGGAGCGGACGAAACGGGCGACGACGCCGGCCTGGGACAGGCCGATCACCGCGGCAGGCATGACGAGGTGCAGAACCGATGGCCCGCCGCCGCTCGGCAACAGGCGCAGCGCCACGGCGAGGAGGAGTATGAGCAGGATGGCGAATAGGAAGCTCGGTATGCTGTGAACAAAGATCGCCAGCGACATGATCAGACGGTCGGGAGCGCGTCCGCGATAGCTGGCGGCGAGAAGGCCCAGCGCCGATCCGACCGTAAAGGCAATGACAAGACCCGTCCCCATCAGCAGCAACGTCGCCGGAATCTTCTCGGCGACGACCCGCAAGGCCGGCTGTCTATCGTTCAGCGAGAGGCCGAAATCGCCGCTTGCCAGCTTCATGACGTAGGTGAGGTATTGTTCAGGAAGCGGCTTGTCCAAGCCCCATTCGGTCCGCACCGCCGCGATCTGGTCCTCGGGCGCATCGACGGGCAGCAGAGCGCGCGCAGGATCGCCACTGACGCGCAGGATGACGAAGACGAAGGTCACAGCGAGCAGGACGGTTATCAGGAGTCGCGCGAAGGCGGTCAGGACGGTTCTGGTCATGGGATCGCGTCCTTCAGCAGCGATTCGGTGCTGGGTAGCGACATGGGAATGCTTGCGCGCCGCGAGGTCGGGGCGGCGGCGAAGAGGCTGCGCGAATAGGCATGCCTGGGATTGGAGAGCACCTCCTGGGCCGGTCCCTGCTCGACCATCACGCCAGCGCGCATAACGCCGATCGCGTGCGACATATGGGCTACGACGCGGATGTCGTGGCTGATCAGCAGGATGGTCAGGTCGAGCTCGCGCTGCAGCCTGAGCAGAAGATTGAGGACCTGCGCCTGGATCGAGACATCGAGCGCCGAGGTCGGCTCGTCGCAGATCAGGATGTCGGGCTCGACGATCAATGCGCGCGCGATCGCGACGCGCTGGCGCTGGCCGCCGCTGAGCTGGTGCGGGAGCTTGGCGTAGTGCGCTTCGCCGAGGCCGACCGCCTGCAGCATACGCAGCGCATCCTCGCGCCGACGCGCCCCGGAGCGCTCAGGGAAATGGATGCGACATGCTTCCTCGATCTGCGGGCCGACGGTCTGGCGCCGATCCATCGATCCGTAATGGTCCTGGGCAACCATCTGGACCCGGCGTGCATAGGCCCGCCGCCCATGCGCCAGGAGCTCCTTCATGCTGCGGCCGCCGACGCTGATGCCGCCGCTCTGCGGCTCGCGATCGCCAATGAGCAAGCTCGCGAGCGTGCTCTTGCCGCAGCCGCTTTCACCGATGATACCGAAGGTCGTTCCCGCCGGAACCGCGAAGGAGATGCCGTCGACCGCCTTGGTGATATGCGTGGAGCGGCTGAACCAGCGCCGTTTCGCGAAATGATAGGCGACGTCCGAGACCTCGATCATGGCCGGCTGTTCGGCGGGCTCGGACGCAAGCTGCGGCCTCACATCCACCTTCCGCAGGTCCGGCTGTGTCGGCGATGCCGACAGCGGAGCGTCGAGATTCTGGGGGATTTCCTCGAGCTGCGAGAAAGGCGGTCGATGCCCGGGAATCGCGGCGAAGAGCGCTGCGGTGTAGGGATGCCTGGGTGCGCGGCGGATAGCTTCGCTGGTGTCACACTCCACGACCGCTCCGCGGTACATCACGGCGACGCGATCGCAGAAGCTCGTGACAAGATCCAGATCATGGGAGACGAAGATGATCGACAAGCCCTCGCGCTCGACCAACAGTCGAAGCAGCTTGCAGATCTGAGCCTGGACGGTGACGTCCAGCGCGGTCGTGGGTTCATCTGCGATAAGGACGCGCGGGGATGCGGCAAGTGCCATCGCGATCATCACACGCTGGTTCATGCCTCCCGACATTTGATGCGGGTAGCTAGAGGCTCGCTCGCGCGGCTCGCGGATGCCCACGGTTTCCAGCAGTTCGACGGCCTTGTCCCAAGCTGTCTTCTGAGATGCGCCATCCCTGTGAACGAAAATCTCAGCGATCTGCGAACCGACGGTCCGGATTGGATTGAGTCCGCCTGTCGCATCCTGAAAGATCATGGCCAGTGGCAACCTGCCCTGGCGGCGTTCGTGGACGACGGCCGCGACGTCGATTTCGCGGCCATCGAAATGAACCGTGCCGCTCGCCTCGGCCCGCGGCCCCAGAAGCCCCATAAGGCTGAGGCAACTGACCGTTTTGCCCGACCCGCTTTCCCCCACGACCCCGAGTATTTCGCGCTCCCCAAGCGAGAGGTTCACGCCCCTGACGGCCGGAACGAGGCGCCCGGCCGCCGGATAATGCACGTCGAGATCCCGGATCGAGAGCAGCGCCATGGCTACTTGAACTTCAGCCGCGCCGGGCCGAGATCCATGTAGAGGAAGATGTAGGGCGCCCAGTCCACATTTTTGCGGATGCCGTAGAACACAGCGTTCTGGTGAAGGCTGCTGACGCCGGGATCGTCCCACTCGTTGATCTGCAGCATGCGCCGAAAGGCCTCGCGGCGCGTCTGGATATCGGTGGCGCGTTCCAGAATCTCGCCTTGCTTGTAGAACTCCTCGCTTTCCCAGGCGCCCTGGGCCTTCTGCACGCTGGCCGGGCCGTGCTGACTCCATAGCGAGAACAGCGGATCCGGCAGGAGCGCTGAATTCGACCAGTTGCCAGCCGCGCGCCCATCGCCCGGCGCAAACAGGGCCCCGCCAGGTTCAACCATCACGATACGGACGTTGAGTCCGACCGACTGCCACATCGCCACCATGGCCTGCGTCGTCGCCAACTCTGCCGTGTAGTAGTTGTTGAAGCTGCGGAAGGTGATTTCCTCGCCCTTGTAACCCGCCTCCCTGAGGAGTTTCTTCGCCTCTTCCGGATCGTAGCGGTATTTCGGAAAGTCCTGCAGATACATCTTGCCGTAGAAATCGTATTGCAGCCCGTTGGGGATTTTGGTGCGGCCATCCCACATGGCCTCGACGATCGCCTGCCGGTCGATCGAGACGATCATTGCCTGCCGGACGCGCGGATCCTTGAGAACAGGGTGCGTCTTGTCGAACCAGATCACACGGTGGTTGTTCACCGGCCCGCCGACGATCTTGATGTCCTGGTTGCGTTCGAGAACTTTGAGCTGGTCGGGCGGGATGTCGGAGGCGATGTCATAGTCACCTGCCAGGAGCCCGGCTACGCGCGCGGACACCTCCGGGACGACCTTGAACAACACCGTCTTGGCGTTCGGCTTGCCACCCCAGTAATCGTCATGGGCGGTGAGGACGATGGCATCGTTCGCGACGACGCGGTCGACCTTATAGGGGCCGGCTCCAACGGGCTTGAGACGCCAGGCATTGTAGTCCGGCGCCTTGAGGTAAGCCGCCTTGGAGATGATCTGCGCTGTCCAGGCTGCGAGGCGCTGCTCGAAGATCGGGTCCTGATACTTGGAGGAAAAACGCACCGTGTAGCGGTCGACGGCTTCCACCTTGTCGAGACTGACCCAGTAGCGCCGAACCATCGGAAAGCCTGGCGCTTTCTGCCCCGTCAGACGTTCGGGGCCGAACGAGAAGACCACGTCCTCGGACGTCATCTCGTTGCCGTCGTGGAATTTCACGCCATGCCGAAGCTTCACTTCAAGCTCGGTCGGCGACTTCCAGCTCCAGCTTTCCGCGAGATGCGGCTTCAATTGGAAATCGCCGCCATAGTCGAACTGCAGCAGTGTGTCGTGGATGGAATAGTTGGTGCGGTAGCCAACATTCGATTCGGCATCGAGCGGCTCAGCCGTGGGCGGGTTGGCCTGAACCGCGATGCGCAAGGTCGGTCGATTGTCCTGCGCCTGCGACGAGGGGCCCGCCAGAACGAGGCATGCGACGAAGGCGCCCGCAAGCGCCGATGCTCTCAAAAGCGTCATCTCTTCCTCCCTATGTTTTCTTTTTTGTCCTTGCCCGGCCGCGTTACGCGGCCGTGACACGGTCATCAGGTGGGTGGTGCACCTGAACGTCGCCTTTCCTGATGGCCGGCATGAATTCGGCCGGCGGGAGTCGATCCGTGAAGAGATGGTCGACCTCGCCAATCTTGCCGCCCCTGACCGGGACGCTGCGGCCGAACTTCGTGTGGTCGGCGACGAGAAGCGAGTTTCGCGATCCTTCGACCATCGCCTCGCGCGCCTCGACCTCGCCCTCGTCGAAATCGAGGAGCATACCGTCGGGGTCGACGCCGCCTACACCGAAAATGGAGAAGTCCACCTTGTAGCGTCGGAAAAAAGCGACAGCCCCCGAACCGATGACGTCGCGGTCGCGGCGGCGCAGCAGTCCTCCGGCAATGGCAATCTCGACGCCGGGATTGGCCGACAAGGCAGCCGCAACGTTCAGGCTGTTCGTGAACACGCGCAGATCACTGTGATCCGCGAGAGCGACCGCCACACATTCCGGGGTCGTCCCCAGTCCGATGAACAACGAAGCGCCATTGGGCACGAACCGCGCGACTGCGGCTGCGATCAGCTTCTTCTCGGCCAAACGAAGCACCTGCCTCGTCCTGTATTCCAGATTGGCCCCGTCGGTAGGCGGGCTGACCCCGCCGTGAGAGCGCTTCAACTTGCCTTGATCAGACAGCCGGTTGACGAGGCGTCGAATGCTTTGAGGCGAAAGGCCGAACGAGCGAGATAGATCTTCAATCGAAACATATCCGTTCGATTGAACGAATTCCACAAGTTGCCCATCTCGTTCATATGAAGCATTCATATGTTCATTCGAGCGAAAGGAGAGACTTCTGTCAAGGATGTAAAACCGCCACAGCCTCCCCTGCAGTCCGGATTTTATGTAAGGAAAGCGGTTCCTATTCCGGACAGCGCCAGGAGCGGACTCTGGATGGTTGCCCGGACCCGGACCTTCGGAGTTCATCTACGTGAGGTCTGTTGGCGACGGCGGGCTCAACTGATCGCCGCAACACACTCGGCGAACCTCTCGGCTGGGGTTTGATAGAGCAAGGTCTTTCTGGGCCGTTCGTTGAGCTGACGGGCGATGGCGCTGAGCTGGGCCTGGCTTTGCAGGGACAGGTCGGTTCCGTGGGGAAGATACTGGCGCAGGAGCCGGTTGGTGTTCTCGTTCGAGCC
>NZ_JBFUIF010000086.1:0-8501 GCF_056402015.1 Allobosea sp. P4_C6 | reverse complement strand
CCTCTTCGCTTCAGGCGGTGCCGTGCGAACCTTTCCGTCCGCTGCTGGCAAACGCCGCGATGTCTGGAGCCAAAATGTCTTGCTTCTCAGCCCACGAGGCAAAGAGACCTTTCGCAGTCTCGGGCTCGATCTCACCGCGGACCGCCGCCAAGCAGGCCTTCACCGCAAAGGCGTGGCCAGGGTCTCGCTGGCTTTTCGGCCAATCGGCCAGGAACATGTACGCCTCCATCGCCGACGAGACGGCGGTCGGAATTCCGAGACCGGTTAGAATGACGACTGGGCGTTCAAATTCATCCGAAGGCGTTAGTGCCATAGCCACATCCTCCTAGAATCAACATGGATTTGGGTCCGCGCGGCCGTTGGCGCCCGGATCACGATGATTTAGGTGTCCCATGTTGAGTCGTTCAAGACCCGGTCACGCTTGGGTGGACAGGGTGTTTTTATCCCTCCTGCCGGGAACCTCAGCGTCGCGCCGCTGTTAACCGATGATCTCCTTCGGTTTGAACGATCTGCCCCGCTGGCTTCCGCCGGCGGGCTTTTTTTGTCTCGCTTCAGTCTTGCAGCGGTGATGCGACTGCCTAAATTTTCGGCCGCACACCCAGGCGGAGGAAGGAGCCATGCCATTCTCATCGTTGAGTGACCCGGTCGACCTGGCCCGCGCGCAAGCAGCGCTCGATGCAGCCTGGTCCGAGATTCGATCGACCATTCCCGATGCGTTTGACGAGCAAGAGCGAACCAAGCTGGCTTACATCGTAGCAAGCTTGGTCGCGGTCGCTGAGGATGAGGACGATCTGACGCTACGTGCGATCGAGCGATATCGACGCTCTGTCGTTGCATGAGTCTTTGCCGCGGCGGAACCCGACCGTGGCTTACCCCGTTGTGGCAGCGCTACCGCTGCTTGTTACCAAGCGCCGGCAGCGATGGTTATCTGCCAAGATGACCATCGAAGGGAGCCGACATTACCCCGCTGACTCCCTTCTGCTACCGCCGATCGGGCGTTAGCCGCGGATGTACCGGCAGCGCCTATCGGCCGGTAGACCATGGCACGTGGGGTACTGCTCCGAATGGTACCAATCAGTCCTTGTATAGCCTTCCGAGATTGCCTGGCAGTCCAGAGAATGGAAGGTCGTCCGGCCGCAGCAGGCTCTGGTCCTCCTCTGGACCATGAGCATTATCGCCCTTGTGGGCTTCATCCCAGTCGCGAATCTCCGCCGTAAGACGACTGAACTCCCGGGCCTCTTCGGACCCCTCGGATGCGTCGCTAAGAGCCACCGCGCGCTCAACGGCCGCACGATACTCGTCGTGGTCGAGGATCGTCATTGAACTGCTCTGAAATCATTTGAGCTTAGCCGGCCCGCCGGTTGTTCATCGAGCAATTCGGCAGCTGCCCGAATAAGCGTTTCCGGAGGCATCATGTCTTCCTGCAGATGCCATTCGACAAAATCGCGGCCTGTGCCGGATCGCTCCGCGAGGAGCGCAACCCAATCGCGTTCGGGAAAAGCCGAGTTCAGACGCAATGCCAAATCCCGGCCGGTGGTGATCGGCTCTGAAGGGTCCATGCTCGCCTCCTATATTGGCTCGGCGAAGAGAGGGCCCCATCCGACGAGATGGGGCCTTTGCATCACGCAGCCTTGCGATTGATGCCGCTGACAGCGAGTTCGGTGAGTTTCTTATCCGTGGCAGCTTCCTCGTCCAGATTCTGCTGCAGCAGGGCTGCGCAATCGTCGCGTCCGAGCTGCTTCGCCCAAGCCACGAGGGTGCCGTACCGGGTAATCTCGTAGTGCTCCACGGCCTGGGCCGCGGCGATCAAAGCAGCGTCCAGAACCTGCTTGTCGTCGACTTCGCCAGCGATGTCGTTGGCCTCCTCGAGGATGCCGTCGATGGCGGGGCAGGTAATTCCCTTTTCCTCGACGCCATGGAGCTTGAACACCTCCTTGAGTCGAGTGATCTGCCCTTCGGTCTCACGTAGATGCATTTCGAAGCCGCGTTTCAGATCCGGGCTCGTCGCCTTCGAGACCATGTCCGGCAATGCCTTCCGGATCTGATTCTCGGCGTAATAAATGTCCTGAAGGGTGTGGACGAACAGATCGTCCATCGTGGCGATGTCTTTAGTGAACCAACCCATGCCGCTCTCCATCTGATTGAATTGTTCCAGCCTGATGGTCGAACGGTGCCCTCAGTCACTTGTTCCAACCTGAATGGATGTGGGCATCGGTCTGCCTCCGGGGCCCAATCTCACCAGCGTTAGAGCGTTCGCGCGGCCGGAATCCCCCGAGTGTCAGTCGTTCGCCCATGATTAGGTTCGCGCGCGGGGGCGCCAGCTTTGAAGTTGCCGTCAGCAACCAGACGCGTCGCTAGATTTTGCCGAGGTCGGTGCGCTGGAAGAATCCACGGGTTCGACCGGAACTATGTCCGTTCGCTCTCAGTTGGTGGCGTATCTGGAGCCAGCGCGACAGAGAGCTGCCGCCGGCAATTCCCGACAATATGCAGACCGCCACTACTCCTTCGGCTGAGGCTCAAGGAGAATCCGATGTTTGTGCCGGTCGATCACCTTCACGCCGAACTGACGCCCTTCAGCAATTGTTTGGCGGGAAGGACAGCGATACGTCGAGCCGCAGAACATGTTCCAGAGCTTGAGTTTCCGCGCAGCAAGGCGAAGTCGCATTTGCTCTGCATCGCCTGAATACTAGTCAGCCACATCGCGGCTAGCCGGCCGGGCCTAAGACGTGGGCTAGTCGAGCAGCGCGAGCCGATCGCGAATTATCCCCAAAGAGGAGTACCCCCAATGCGCGCGCTATGCTGGCACGGCAAAGGAGATGTCCGAGTCGATACGGTGCCCGATCCCCGAATTCAGCATCCGCGCGACGCGGTGATCAAAATCAACTGCTGCGCGATATGCGGGTCGGACCTGCATCTGCTCGACGGATATCAGCCGACAATGGAGAGCGGCGATATCCTCGGTCATGAGAACATGGGGGAGGTTGTCGAGCTCGGCTCAGAGGTAACCAATCTCAAGATCGGCGATCGGGTTGTCGTGCCCTTCACGATCAGCTGCGGCGACTGCTGGTTCTGCCGGCAAGGAATGTTCTCAGCCTGCGACCGCACGAACCCAAATGCGGAGATGGCCGCGAAGGCCATGGGCCAGTCACCGGCGGGCTTGTTCGGCTTCAGCCATATGCTCGGCGGATATAGCGGTGGGCAGGCAGAATATTTGCGCGTCCCAATGGCCGATATTGGCCCGATCAAAGTCCCCGACAGCGTCTCGGACGAGCAAGCGCTGTTCCTCTCCGACATTTTCCCAACCGGCTATATGGCCGCGGAGAATGCCCAGATTCAGGAGGGCGACACCGTCGCAATTTGGGGATGTGGACCGGTCGGCCAATTCGCAATCCGATCCGCCTTCATTCTCGGCGCCGGCCGGGTCATCGCGATTGATGAGGTTGCCGAACGATTGGCGATGGCTGAAGCCGGCGGCGCCGAAACGATCAACTTCTCCAAACTGGACGTCTACGACGAGCTGATGGTGCGGACGAAGGGTCGAGGCCCTGACAGTTGCATTGATGCCGTTGGCTGCGAAGCTGCCGGCACGGCGCAGCTGATGCCATACTCGACAAGGTCAAGGCCGCGACGTTTCTCGCTACCGACCGGGTCCATGTTCTCCGTGAGGCGATAATGTGCTGCCGCAAGGGGGCACGGTTTCAATCCCCGGCGTCTATGTCGGAATGGGCGACAAGATCCCGCTGGGCGCCGCGATGAACAAAGGCCTGACTTCTAAAATGGGCCAGACCCATGTCCAAGCTTACACCAAGCCGCTGCTGGCCAAAATCGAGGCCGGAGAAATCGATCCRGGCTTCGTCATCACCGATCCGGCGAACCTTGAGGATGCCCCCGAAATGTACAGAAAATTCCGCGACAAGGAGGACGGCTGCATCAAGGTTGTATTGAAGCCATAGCGGGAGGTCTGAGCCGAGGGGAGCTGCGGCCGGGTCCGCGGTCGGGCGCTTGCTATCACTTCAATACACGCGCCTAATATGCATAGCGCTGCCTTTGCGCGCTACCTCCCGCCGATTGCGGTTCGGCCGGACAATCAAAACCGAGAACGTCATGAAATCCGGCCAAGGCAGGTTGATCCTGCGCGACGGCACGGACCTCCCGATTGCTTATCGCCTTGTCCACAATGAATACGGCTCGTGGTGCAGTGGCACCCTTATCGGTGATATTCGATCGGTCGACCCCGGCAGCTTCTCACTAGGAATGAGGGCGCAGTTGGGGAATGGTCACGAAATTGTCCTCCTTGTTACCGCCTACTCCGACCGCCATCTCAGCTTCGTGGCAAAATTCGACGGCTCGGCGGCTCATGGACCGTCAGTGTTCGCACCGGGTTAGCGTCTTGCCCGACGGCAGCTTGAAATAGCACTCGTCGTGGTATTCGACGGGAGTGCCATCTTCGAGTGAATATGAGGTGATCGAAAGACCCGGCCAATCTCGCCACACGATGACGTTAAAATGGCGGCCAGCTGTGTCCTGGCACCGCTCGGTGCAGAGCGCCCGCTTGACGAGGCTGGGGCGCTGATTTGGCCCGGCGGCTCCCCATATCGAAACCATGGCGATACCTCACAAACTCGCGCATTTGCGGATTCAAACGGACGGCCTTCGAGCGAGGTTCCGTAACGGAACCAATCATTCCGTCGCCCGTTGGCGACTCGGTTCGTTGCGTGGGTGTGTTCAATGTGAGCGTCAGGTTCTCGGAGCTGGGCCTGCTGTCGACACCCGTGCAGCACGGACGAGTGACGTCCTCATTCCAAGGCGGGCCAATGACCGACAAGCTAACCAGCCCCACGGTTGAGGCGACACGCAAACAATGGGACGCCGCCGCTGAAGGGTGGGACGCCCAATCTGCGGCGCTCGCGGCGTGGCTTTCGAAGCCGACGCAAACGATGTTTGACCTGGCGGGCGTCGAGCCGGGGGGATGCGTCCTGGACGTGGCCGCCGGCGCCGGTGACCAGACGATTGCGCTCGGGAAACGGTTGGGCCTGTCAGGTCGGATCGTTGCCACCGATCTGTCGCCGATGCTGGTCGATCGCCTTCAGCGCAACACCTTTTCTGCTGGCCTCTCGATCGTCGAAGGGCGGGTTGCGGACGCCCAGATGCCCCTGCCCGAGGTCGACGTCTTCGACGCAGCGATCTGCCGCCTGGGCCTCATGCTCATGCCAGAGCCGGCGCGTTGCCTCGCCGCTGTCCAAGCGGCGTTGAAGCCCACGGGCTGCTTCTCAGCCATGGTCTTCGCCGGGCCGGATCAGAATCCCTGTCTCCGCAGTCTCATGACGACAGCTTCACGCCATGCGGGGCTTCCGCCGCGAGATCCATTTGCGCCCGGCGGCCTTCTAAGCCTCGGGCGCGCGGGGGACCTCGACCAGCTATTTCTGGATGCTGGCTTCGGCGAAATTTCAACTGCTCGGCTTGAGGCTCCATTCCGCCTTCCATCGGTCGACGATTACGTCAAGTTCCTCCGGGTGGCCGCCGCGCCCGTAATGGCCATGCTGTCACAACTTGCACCGCCCGCTCAGGAGGCGGCCTGGGCGGATATACGCGACCAACTAGCGGTTTTTACGCAGCCGGACGGATGGAGCGGGCCGAACACTTTGCTCATAACGACAGGACGGAAATGATGTCGTGCACGGCTGGTGTTCGATCGCCCTTTCGCTCGCTCCGAACCGTTGCCGGTAGGAACACCTTCATCAGGCTTTTGCGCCGCGCGCTTGCCGACATCCTTCATCATGGCGAGCGCATCCTCGTAGCCGCCAGGTCTTGGTGGAGACTAAACGGCGCCTCGGGCAGCTGGGTAAAGGAAGGTCGTCCAAGCCACCGTTGGACACAGGATATCGGGCAAATCGATCTCGATCTTTCAGCATTTCGAAAGCGCGCGGCCATACCCTGATCGACCGTTAGCTTGGCGAGAGGCCGACGCTTGACTACTCAGCGCATGACTCGATCTTTCCCCGTGGACAGTGCTCTATTGAACGCTGTCCTGGAGCATGTGGACCAGGGAATTCTGATGGTCGATGCCAATGGTTATGTGGCCGTCTGCAATCAGCGCGCGATCGATCTGCTCGGCCTGCCACCCGACCTGATGCGTTCCAATCCATCTTTCGAGGCAGTGAAGAGATGGCAGATGGAACAAGGTGAATTTGGTACTGTCACCGAGGAGCTTCTTCGGGCCATCAAATATGAAGGGATACACGTAGAAATCCTGGACTACGATAGGCAGAGACCAGACGGCACGGTGCTGGAAGTTCGAACCAACCGCCTCCCCAACGGCGGAATGGTGCGCACCTTTACTGACATAACCATACGAAAAGCGGCCGAGAACGCGATCCGGGTGAGCGAGGAGCGCCTGCGGCTGGCTTTGCAGGCCAGCAGGATGGCTGCTTGGGAGCTCGATCTCGAGACGCAGTGGGTCGACCGCTCCGAGAATTCCATGATGCTGCTTGGCATTTCCTCGGGACCGGCAGGCGATTTCATCAACAGGGTCCATCCCGACGACCGAGGAATAGTGACGGCCTTCTGGAGCGCCGTCAGGTCGGAAGGGAGTGGCGCGGCCGAAGTGCGCTACCTTTCTCCTGACGGCTCGCAAACGTGGCTTGCTCTCAGGGCCGAGCGAAAGGACGAAAATCGGCTCATCGGACTGACCTTCGACATCGCAGATCGGAAGGCCGCCGAAGAGGCCATCTGGCGAACCGCCAATCACGACCCTCTGACGGGCCTGGCGAACCGGGCGCTCTTCCRGGCTCGCCTCAACGAGGCGCTGGCGAATGCCGGAATCTCTGGGGCCGGCGTGGGGCTGTTGCTACTGGATCTCGACGACTTCAAGGATGTCAATGACACGCTCGGCCATGCGGTTGGAGACCTCCTCCTTCAGGAGGCGGCCGTTCGGCTCAGAAGCTTTGTCGGAGAAGGCGATACCGTGGCACGCCTCGGGGGCGACGAGTTTGCCATCATACTCGCCGATATTTCAGCGGGAAGTGAAGCAACTGCCCTTGCTACGGAAATCGTAGAAGCTCTCCGTGCTCCCTTCCAGCACGAAGGACGAGCTCTTTCCACAACGGTCAGCATCGGGCTGGCAACCTTCCCTGAGCATCACCGCGATCCGGTCGAACTGATGAAGGACGCCGACATCGCGCTCTATCGCGCGAAGGAGCAGGGGCGCAGCCAAGCGGTTGCTTATACCAGCGCCGCCCGCGAGACGATGGAGCATCGCGTGACCATCGCACACGACGTCCGCGAAGGGCTCGCAGCACAGCAGTTCGTTCCCTATTACCAGCCAAAAGTGTCGTTGGTGACAGGCCGGATCGTCGGCTTCGAGGCCCTCGCGCGTTGGAACCATCCGACCAAAGGGCTTCTCACGCCTGACTATTTTGGCTCGATGTTCGCCGAGCAGGCCATTTCGATTGCTCTGGGCGAGCAGATGATCCGCCAGGTTGCGGCCGATGTTCGATCATGGCTGAATCAGGGTCTCGAATGCGGTCGCGTGGCGGTCAATCTGTCTTCCGCCGAGATCTCAGACCCGAGGCTCGCCGACAGGATTATCCGCATCCTGGAGGATACACGTGTCTCCTCGGCGCATTTTGAAGTCGAAGTGACGGAAACGGCTTTCCTCGGGCGCAGAACGGCGACGGCGTCCTTCATCCTGAACAAGTTGCACGACGCCGGCGTCTCCATCGCTCTGGATGATTTCGGGACGGGCTTTGCGTCGCTTCTCCATCTCAAGCAGTTCCCCGTGGACCACATCAAGATCGACCAGAGTTTCGTGCGGAACCTGATCAGCGACGACAGTGACGCTGCGATTGTCGCCGCCATCGTAAGCCTCGGTCACGCTATGGGAATGCATACGACTGCGGAAGGGGTCGAAAGCTCCCAACAGGCCGCACGCCTGCGAGAAGCAGGGTGCGATTCTGCTCAGGGCTATTTTTATGCGAAGCCGCTGCGAGGGGAAATGGTGCCGAAGACCATTCAGAGTTGGTTCCCGACAGGCAAGTCAGAGCTTTGAGGGTGAAAGTAGGAAGCGTGTATTGCGAGTTTACCGTTACTCGCCGTCTTCCCGGCTCCAAGTCACCGATGGTGTGCGCCACCAAGTAGCCGCAGGCTAAACTTGCGCCAACTGCTGACATGACGTCGCTGCCGCAAAGCAGACGCAGAACTTGTGACTATCGCCCAGAGCGATTTCGCTGTTTCACCGTTTGACGCGCAACGCGTCCACTAGCAAGGCAAAAGCCGGCGTAGGCTGCCGTCTGCTGGGGTAGTAGAGGTGATAGCCTGGATAGCTTGGGCACCAGTCTTCAAGGACGCTGACTAAGCGGCCGGCTTCCAGATGATGCCGAACTTTATCCCGCGGCAGGAAACCCAACCCAAAGCCATCCAGCGCTGCCTTCTCGATCAACTCGATCGTGTTGAACGCCAGCGGTCCGTCAGCGCGGACCTTGAGCTCGCGTCCGTCCTTGCTG
>NZ_JBFUIF010000085.1:0-8534 GCF_056402015.1 Allobosea sp. P4_C6 | reverse complement strand
TCGCCTTCGTGCTCTGGGAGCGGTCGGCGGAGGCCCTCCAGCAGGCCTACGAGCACGCGCTCGCGGCTGGAGCCGTAAGGCGGGGCGATCCGATCATCATGGGCGTGATGCCCGGGCCTGCTGAGTTGCCGGAAGCGCGGTGGAGCGATGTTCCGGGGCTTTCCGACACTGAGCTGATGGCGCTCGTGTCAGGTGCCGAGCCTTGTGACCGCCTCAATCAAACGCGGGGCAGCCGCGCTGTGAGGCTGATGCCAGATGCCGAGTTGAATGCCGCCATCATGACGAGCGCAGCGAGGCCGGCGCCATGACGAGAGTGTCACAGCGCATCGCGAAACTGGAGGCAACGCGCCCGGGGAATGGTGTGCGGTACGTGGTCAGCAACCGACCCCTCAGCGATGAGGAAAGGGAAGCGAGCCTCACGGACGCACTCGATGATGGCCACGAGATGAACCGGCCGCTGACAGAGGAAGAATGGCAAGCAACGTTCTGCATGGGCGAAGGGCTCCCCAATTAGAAGCGACGCGGGCGAAATTTGGCGACGTAATGCCTTTCATTCGGCGCCCTCAGCGTCGCCGACTGTCGCGACGTTGCTCGGATGCACTGAGTGGCTGGCGGCACTCTCTGCGTGGTCTGGACGGCTATGCCAGGTTCCGTTCGATTGCGGATCGGGCGGTCGCTAAAGCAGTGCGGGAATGGATCACAGCGGTCGGCGCGAAGACGGCCTTCATCGAAGCTTCGCGACGAGCTCCTCAACGGCGAGATCTTCTACAGCCTTGCCGAGGCCAAAGCCGTCATCGAAAGCTGGCGAAAGCACTACAACACAGTGCGAATCCGGACGACTGGATGATCGTACCGGCGCGCCTGTCGGCTTTATGGGGCGACTCTGGTCATCGCCAAACTCGACCGTCTGAGCCGCGATCCGGTCTTCCTGCTGAGCCTGCGCGACGCCGGCCTCGAGTTCGTCGCCGTGGACATGCCGAACGCCACTCGCATGATGGTCGGCGTCATGGGGCTGGTTGCGGAACAAGAACGCGAGGCCATCAGCCAGAGGACCAAGGCCGCGCTGCAAGCCCGCCAAGGCCCGTGGCGTCAAGCTCGGCAACCCTCGCCCTGAGACGGCGGCCTTCCATGCCGTAGCCCTCGCCGCCGCGGCTGGGTTGAAGGGTGGTGCCGGATCGCGCCGATCAGCCGACCGCTTCGCCGAATTGATCCGGCCCTTGCTTGAGGGCGAACTCGCCGGCCTCAGCGCCAATGCCACCGCGAAGGAACTCAAACGCCGCGGCGTGCAGACCGCCCGGGTGGGATGTGGACCGCGACTTCCGTCAATCCAGAAGACGGGAGTTGGGCTGTGACCCGACCAGCCATTGCCATATCGGCGCCATCTTCTGTCATGTCGCGCTCGCGTTTCCGCCGAGAGCAAATAATTGGCCGACTTTAACAAGACCGCGAGAGGAGGCGAAAGCTACTAAAACGCTGCGGCCATCGCCGCCTGGTCAAAGCGAGCGGCGTTCGCTGCGGGTTTTGACAAACATCGAAACCAAGGGAGCCCAAGATGGACACGGCATCTCTCGTTGTCGCCACCGTAGTGATTGGGGCATTCGCATTTCCCTACCTCTTGCGCGCGACGACAAACCTCCTGAGCGCGACGACAAATGCCGCGGACAATGCGGCCGATTCCACGGAACTGGCGGCCTATCAGCGCCAGTGCCGTGATGCCGATAAATGGATTTTTGATCGTCGTATTCGAGGCGTTCCACCCGAGATGATCTGCGGCTCGGTCCCGGCTGGTGTCGATCATGACGAAAGGGTGCTGTGCGTATTGCCCGGCGTCGATCTGATGGAGCCGCGCGCCGTTCGACGCTCGAGCCGGTTTGGCCGCAGTGCTTCCAGCGGCCCGACCATGCGGTTCGGTGGCGGACTCTCATACCGATTTAGCTCCGGTGAAAGCACCGGCTTCAGCGAGAGCGAGAGCTCCGACGAATTGCGCCAGATCGATCACGGCACGCTGATCTTGACGACGAAGCGCCTCGCGTTTCTCGGCTCGCTGCGAACCAACAGCGGCAGCCTCGAAGACCTGATTGGCATCACTGCTAGCGGCTACGGCATCCAGGTCCATCGCGAGCGTAAGCCGAAGGTCGAGACCTATATGCTGACGAATCCGCTGTGCGTCGATGGCCAGATAATCACTGGATCGATGATCCAGTTGACAATCGAGATGGCGAAGCTCGCTCAGGAAGTCGATGAGTTGGAAGAAGCGCCGCCGGCAGCACGGGCTGAGTGGGTAAATTCGCCGTTTCTGGAAAATCGCGGCAATCCCCTGCAGGACGGTTCCCTGCACGCGTGAGACCGCGAACGCGGCAGAGCTACTAAGTCCCCACGGTAATCGCCGCGCGGTTACCAGGACGCGGCGGCAACTCCACCGCCGTCGCCCCTCGTAGATCGCGGTCGCTCAGGAGTTCAGGTTGTGATGAAACCGACGCTATCTGTACTTTGGCTTGCTGCTTTCGGCGCTGCTCTTTATGCGATCGTCCCGCCTGCGAAGAACGCGTCGGTCTCGCCGGCTGTGGGTGCGGTCGATGCCGCGACAGCCAAAGCTAAGGGCTCGGCGGCAAAGGTTGATTCGCCCGTTCCGAATCTGACGCCTGCCCCGGCCGTCGCCGTGGTGCCGGCGCTGACCAGGGCCGATGCCCCGACCAAGACCGTCGGCCCTGCCAAGGCTGCGGTAACTCCGGCCAGGCCAAAGGTCACGACCGCCTCAGTCTACTTCAAGAACTGCACTCAGGCGCGGATGGCGGGCTATTGGAACATTCAGGCTGGCGATCCCGGCTATGCCCGGCATCTCGACCGCGACGGCGATGGCGTAGCCTGCGAGACGAGGTGATGAAACGCCTGTCTGTTCGCAGGCCCGTCTGGCGGTCTGGATGAAGATAGGCGAGGGCTGTTTCAGCTTCGGCGCGCTGCGTGGGTTTTTCGGCGGCCGTCGCCGCTGATAGTGAGGGAAACCATGAAGATCGTCATCACAGCACTGCTGGCCACCCTGATCCTGACGGCCCCATCTCATGCCGGCACTACGTCCTGCCAGAGCAGGAAATCCGGCAGCGTCACCATCACCACTTGCAGCGGTCCCGGCGGCTTTTCGCAATGCCGGAGCTACCGCGGTGGCAGCGTGAACAAGACCAGCTGCCGATCATGAAAGACACTATCCTCGCCATGTCGCTCGCGCTGTCTCTGACCGGTCCGGCCACCGCCACCACGCTGCTGATCGACGGCGACACCGTCCAGATCGACGGCACCCGCATCCGCCTGCTCGACATCGACACCCCGGAGACCTTCCGGCCGCGTTGCGAGCGCGAGTTGATCCTCGGCCTCGCCGCCAAGCAACGGTTGCGGGAACTGCTCGACAGCGGCCCGGTGACCTTCGTCCCGCAAGGACAGGACCGCTACCGGCGCACACTCGCCCGCGTCTACGCCGGTGGCGTCGATGTCGGCCGCGTGCTGCTGAAGGAGGGCCACGCCCTTCCCTATCGCCCCGGCCCGGCAGCCAAGGCTTCGCGGCAAGCCCATTGGTGTCCGCCGTGACCCGCTGCCGTGCTGCAACTGCGTCGCATTAGCAGCGCTTCAGCCGCTGGTCGGCGGGCAACACCTTTTGCAGATAGATGAAAAGTCCTTCGTGTCCGTCTCGCGCCGCACCGCACATCRCAGGTCATCTATCGAGTCCGAGCAAAGCTTCGAGTATTGCGGTCCGGTCAAGCCGCCTCGCCCTTTGAAGGCTGGACATCCGACTTTATGCAGAATCAGGTATTTTCGAACCGGCTTGTGGTGGGCGTTCACAAAGAATCCGCAACTATGTGCTTTGCACCAATTCTTAAAGGCGTCGTCATTGTTCTTGAACCAAATCGCAGTCATGCCGTCACTTCCTCTCGCGAACGATATTCGCGTTGGACATCACTTGTCGACAAGCGATATCGCCCCATTGTTGGCCCGACCCTATCGACGTTGCTGATCAGGCCCTAGTCATTGGTCGCGCAAGCAAGTGCAATTCATTTGGCGTACGGCACGCTGAGCACGGCCTCAAGCCAATCAAATGCCTTTTCGATGCTTGCTGCGCGCGCAACAGTGTCGGCGCCGCAATGATTGAACTGGCAGCCTTGTATGTCGACAAGGTGTGAAGCGGCATGCCGTTTGACCCCCGACCGGCGCCTAAGCCTCGCCCCATCAATTCGGCGGCAGGTTCTTGAATCGATTAGATAATATTAGAGATGTGCGGGGTCATGCAGGACGCCGATCCAGGGGTCAAACAGGATGCCTATTCACACCAAATGTTCTGACGACAGCTCGTCTTCCCGATCCCGAGACGCCGTGCGATCTCCGACAGGCTCACGTCCTGAGTTGCCACTCGGCAACCTGCTCTTCCTTGGCCCGCAATCGAGGCCGTGCTGTCGCAGTTCGGGGGACGCTTCGCGGGCCTTCACGTCCTGTGGCAGGAGCAGCTTTACAGTTCTCCCCTTGTCACCCAACCGGGGAGGGCCTGTTTTCAAATCGCTTCAGATGACGGGCAGAGCGTGTCGAGCAGCGCCCGAGCCACTTGTAGATCCCGAGTGTCGAGGCCTTCGCTGAACCAGCTATAGACCGGTGCTAATAGATTGTATGCCTCTGCCCCCCGCCTTTGGCCGAGCAGCCTGCGGGCGAAGTCACATGCAACCCTCAACTCCCACATGCGAGCTTTCTGTTCGCGTGCGACCTCCAGAGCCCTACGGTAGCTGTGTTCGGCCTCATCTGGCCGCTTAGTGAGCAGGAGCAGTTCACCACGCGTTCGGTAGACCTCTGCATCGAAGAACCGAATGCCCGTTTCATCCGCCCAAGTTTCAGTGCCTTCGAGGATCCGCAGCCCCTCTTCAGGCTGGCTACGGCGGCCATAGGCTCTCGCCAGCACAGCATCGTGCAGTGAGCGTGCGAAGCCAGGCTGCGGGTGCCGGCGCTTGTATTCCATCTGCTCTGGATCGCAGTGGAGCGCCACTGCAACGAGCCGCTCACGTCGGGCAACCATCTCCTTAATCCCGGAGAGGCCCCATTCTGTGGCAAGGGCCATGGTCTCTTCGTTCGCCTTCCGAACGCCCTCCCAGTCGTCCATGAGCTCTGATAGGTGGCCATTCATGTGAGTGGCGCGAGCCAAGGTAAGATGATGCCCACCTTGACGCGCGAGGATGAGGGCATCAGCTGCTGCCTGCCTTGCCCGATCTGGATACCCCAGGACCCACAGCGTGCAGGCACCATAAATCAGCAGGAGCGGGCGTAGGTGACCGGACTCAATGGTAGCCTCAGGCCAGGAGCGCTCCTTGTACAGGCTGATCCCGCGTTCCAGGTGCTCTTGCGCCTCCTGAAACGCCCCGAGCTTGTAACAGGCGTTCAACAGCGACTGGTGGCCGTTGATCTGGAGGACCATCTCGTTTCGAAACTCTCCCAACCTGAGGAGCTCAAGGCCGAACTTCTCTCCGGTGCGCAACTCCCCGTTCGTCACATGGAACGCAAAAAGCCCCTCCAAAATGGAATGCAGTAGGCTATCGTCTCCCAAATCGGCACAGAGGTCTCGCGCCCGGTATAGCACCTTTCCGACTTCCGCCGCGTCCCACCCCTTTGCGCCAGCAGCAGAGGTCCCCATGCGCACCAGCAGGCGCAGCTCATGCCGTTTTCGTTGCTTCTGGTCCTGGATCAGATCCACCATCGCAACGCCGCGGTTGGAATGCGCAATTGCCTCCTGATGCGCTTGTCGGCGTGCTGCGTTGTCAGCGGCGAGTTGCCAGTACACGACAGCTCTCTCTGCAAGACGGGCCTCACTCAGATGATGAGCAATGAGCTCTGGCTGACGAGTGGTCACATCGGCGTGGCTTTCTTCAAGAATGGCCGCGATCCGCGCGTGATATTCCTGGCGGCGGCTCTTGAGCAAGCTCGTATAGGCGGCATCGCGCACAAGGGCGTGCTTAAACGTGTAAGTCGCCTCGGGTGGTGCTCCCCGGACGAAGATCAGCCCAGAGGAGATGAGTTGCTCGAGAGCAGCTTTCAACTCGCGTTCCCTCTGAGGGCTGATGCTAGCAAGCAACCCAAAGGTGAACTCACGACCGATCACAGCCGCTCTCTGGGCGGCATATTTAGCGTCCGGATGACGGTCCAGACGGGACATAAGAGTGTCATGCAGGGTAGCCGGAATAACGGAGGGGAGCGGACTACCACCTGCAGATTCACTTCCCATCCCTGCTTGAGACCCGCTCTCCAGCACAGCCTTTGTGAGCTCCTCGACGAAGAGCGGCACACCATCTGTCTTCTCGAGGATATGGTTGAGCACTGGGTCTGGCAGCGCCGCACCTCCCGCAATCCAATTGGCAAGCTCGGTCGTCTGCCGACGCGCCAAGCGGTTAAGCGAGATCAGCGTCACATCAGGGCGACTGTGCCACCTTTCTGCAAACTCTGGACGGAACGTGACTAGGAGGAGAACACGCTCTGAAGACATCCGGTCGATCAGCCGCTCAAGTAACTCCAGGGTCGTCGGATCAGCCCAGTGCACGTCTTCTACCACCACGAGCAGGGGCTGCTGCCGAGCTCGGCCGATGAGATACTGGATCAGGGCTTCGATCGTGAGATCCTTCTGCTGTTGAGGATCATGAGCACGCGGTTGATAGCGGCTACCGGTCGGGATCGAGAGCATCGCGGCTAACAGGGATGCCGACACTGTAGCATCGTTCGTGGCTTGGATCAGAAGGCTCTCCAGCTTAATCAGCCGTTCTTCGGGCGTATCCTTACTCAGGAACCCGGCATCCCGTTCGATCTGCTCCATGAAGGGATGCAGGGGCGAATTGCTGAAGAAGGGAGCGCATTGGTGCTGCACTCGAGCATATGCCTCGGACTGCAAGCAGTCGAGCAGTCCTCGCACAAGTCGTGACTTCCCAATCCCAACTTCGCCTGAGAGTAGGGTGGTCTGACCCTCACCGCCGCAGGCCTGCTCCCAACAGCGTACCAGGATCCCAAGTTCTTCCGCCCTCCCAATCAGAGGCGCTGCACCCGTACGCAGAGCTTCGAAGCGACTTTCGACCATCTGAGTGCCGAGAACCTGCCAGGCTGAAACTGGCGCGGCAAATCCCTTGAGATACTGCGCCCCGAGATCTGCAAGTTGGAACTCGTTTCCGAGAAGCTGCCGGGTTGTTGGCGCAATCACCACTCCGTCCGGTGGAGCAAGCGCCTGTAGCCGTGATGCGAGACTTGGCGTCTCACCCGTGACGCTCTGCTCTTGGGCTGATCCTGCGCCGATCAGATCCCCCACCACGACCAGACCGGTCGCTATGCCAACACGCGCATGCAGAGGGTCCAAGCCGGCTGGGAGCGGAAGGCCTGTCACGCCTTCAACCAGAACCAATCCTGCGTGAACTGCGCGGCTAGCCTCATCCTCGTGGGCCTGTGGGTAGCCGAAATAGGCAAGAATTCCATCACCCATGTACTTCGCAAGAAAACCGTCGAACCGGGCGATGACACCGGCGCAGACCTGTTGGAAGGCGCTGATAATGCCTCGATACTCCTCAGGATCCAGGCTACAGGATAGTTCGGTCGATCTGGCAAGATCACAGAACAGGATCGTAATCTGGCGACGTTCCGCATCAGGCTGACGTGGTTGATTGTACCGATAGGTCGGCACTGATGCTGACCCAGGATCGACGGGGAAGCTCTCTGAGAGACCGGCTGCATTGTTCATTGCGGCAATGGCGTCGAGCAATTTGCGGCGATGCCCCACTAAGACGACGCCGAGGTCTTTGAGGTCCTCGCTCGTCAGCCGCGGCACAAGTTCGGCATCGATGTCGTTGTCACGGAACTCAGGCTCGTATTGCTCCAGGCCCAGGCTCCGCAGCCAAGTCGCTATGTCCACCTTCCGCCTCCACTCGGCCGCCCCTGCTCTGCGTGAGCCTCAGTTTACCGCATACCGCAAGAAATGCGCCATGCAGCGTCACGCGCTGACGGATCACGAATGGTCACAGCCGAGGCGGAACTTCGCCTATTGGGCAAGGCTCTAGGGCGCGCACTGAACGGGATGCGCGGTCTTCGAACGTCGTGCGTTTTCAACGCGACCCGTCGAGAGAAAACCGGGGACGTAATCTCGATCGCCGGGCGGGCTTGCCTTGGCGTTGGWTCGAAGGTGGTTGGTGCGGCGGCGGGAGTCGAACCCGCCCGASAAGTGCGCGCGATGCGCGCTGAAGATTGGATCGGTCACCCGACGCCGCGTCGAATCACYTCRGCGTTAGGGKTAGCCAGCTGCGATGACTTGTCACCGGCACAATCCGCTCGCCTCTAATTGGCATTTCGATTGCGCGATTGAAGGCTGTTCTCGAGAGCCGCCCGAGCGGCAACAAAGGCCTCCTGCCTCGCAGGCACGCTGGCCTGTTGCAGCTCAAGCAGCATGAGGGCCGTCTCATAGATCTCGCGAATATCGCCCGGAGCTAGCACGCCTTTCTGCACGAGGCAGCGCAACAGGCCGGCCATGGTCACTGATGACA
>NZ_JBFUIF010000084.1:0-9004 GCF_056402015.1 Allobosea sp. P4_C6 | reverse complement strand
CCTGAGAGATCGCAGATTGGCATTCTGGGGTACGCTGGCACTGATGCGCTGCGTCAGCTCTTCGCCCGCAGCGGCTCTCAGCGCGCTTCGAAACCGCGTGGCCAGCGAAACTGATCGACTAGAGCCGCAGATCTACGATGACGATGGCGACGATGAGGATGCCGTCGATCTCGAACCAGGAGCCAGCTTTGCCGCTGACCCGGCTCTTCTCTCGCTCATCGATCTGGCTGCAGGCTTGAATTCGGATTCCGATCCCAAACTGAACGCGCTGATCGACGCTCTAAAACCGCTCGTAAAGCAGGGCGCCAATCCGGTGGTCTTCTGCCGCTATCTTGCAACGGCTGACTATGTCCGGGACGGCTTGCGCCGTGCCTTCCCGAAGCTGACGATCGATGCCGTTACCGGTGTTCTGACGCCAGACGAGCGCCGTGATCGGGTCGCCGAGATGGCCGTCGGCGATGGCGAAAAGGGCAATCAGCGGCTTCTGGTTGCGACCGACTGTCTGTCGGAGGGCATCAACCTTCAGCAAATCTTCGATACGGTCATCCACTATGACCTGTGCTGGAATCCGACGCGACACCAGCAGCGCGAAGGCCGGGTGGATCGGTTCGGCCAACCCGCAGCGATCGTTCGCTCGATTATGATGTTTTCGCCGGACAGCGCCATCGACGGCGCTGTGCTCGAGGTGATCCTGCGCAAGGCCGCGGAAATTCGAAAGGTGACGGGCGTCACCGTGCCGCTACCGGATGAGCGCGGGCCAGTCACCGATGCCTTGATGGCCGCGATGATGCTGCGCCGGGGCGGGACGAAACAATTGGCACTCGACCTACGCCTTGATGACGGCACGAAGGCAATGGAGGCACGCTGGCGCGACGCTGCGGAAAACGAAAAGAAATCCCGTGCTCGCTTTGCCCAGAATTCGATGAAGCCGCAGGAGGTCGCACCTGAGTGGGAGAAGGTGCGTGATTTCCTGGGCTCGCCCCAGGATGCGCGCGCCTTTGTCGAGGCAGCAATGGCGCGCTTCGGCGTGCCTCTGGAAGCCAGGAAGTCACTGCTGCTAGCGCATGTCCACGGTCTTGACGCGGGCTTGCGCGAACGCCTTGAACAACACGATCTCAAAGGGTCGGTGCGGTTGGCCTTGACTGAGCCCGCGCCATCCGGTGTCACGCTACTCACCCGCACTCACCCTTTGACTGCAACCTTGGCCGAGTCGCTGGTTGAGGCCTCTCTCGATCCCGAACTCCTCGCGACTCTCGGCATCGGGCGCGTCGGCGCATGGCCGACGCAGGCCGTGGGAAAGCTCACGCGGCTCATCCTTCTTCGCATCCGGTTCAAACTGACGGTCCATGCACGAAAGGAGCGGTTGTTGCTGGCTGAGGAAGCTGCCGTTGTCGCGCTTCAGGGCGACAAGATCGTCGCGCTTGGTGAGGATGCGCGTAAGATGCTCAAGACGTCCGCCACTTCGGATCTCGCGCAGGCGGCACGAGAGCGCTTCATCGGCAAGGCACGTGAGGATTTACCTGCGCTGCTTCACGGCTCGTTGGCCGACTTCGCGAGGCAGCGAGCCGACGAGCTAATGCAGGACCATGCGCGCCTTCGCGCTGCGGCAGGGTCAGCCTCGCGCGTGACGGTCGATACCGTTCTTCCCCCCGACGTGATCGGCCTCTTCGTCCTGCTGCCGAGCGAGATGTAAGCCGTGGCGCGCAAACCCATCATAGACATGTCCGCCTGGCCTTCGCTGGGCCTCGAAGGCAGTCTGATCGCACCAGCCATGGTGGCACAGATCGCCGCACCGAAGGACGACGACGACACGCGCCAGTCCTACCGGATCCGCAAGGGCCTGACCATTCGTGAGGAAATCTCGACCGCTTTTCGCGTCGGCCAATCGCATTTCGACAGCTTCGCCAAGATTGCAAGTCCGTCGGCCGAGGCTACGCGGCGGTTCATCAAGACCTTCCTCCAGGAAACCTTCGGTTTCGACGACCTCGCCCCAGCGGATGGCGCTTTGTCGTTCATCGCGGGCGGGCGGGTGCCGATCGTGGTCGTTCCCCCCTCCGACGAGAAACTCGACCGGCGCAGCGCAACGCTGTCCACCGACCGTACACGCTCGCCCGCCTTCGCGCTTCAGGACCACCTGAACGAGCGTGACGAAACCCTCTGGGGCCTTGTCACCAACGGCACCTTGATCCGCCTGATGCGTGACAATGCATCGCTGACCCGCCCGGCCTTTATCGAGGCTGACCTTTCGCAGATCTTCACCAACGAGGATGCCGCCTCCTTCGCCGCCCTCTGGCTTCTCATCCACCGCACCCGCTTTGGCGCCGCAGGCCCGCCTGCCACCGATTGCGCGCTGGAACGCTGGCGCGATGCAGGGTCGAAGGAAGGCGAAGTCGCCCGTGATCGTCTGGCGCTTCAAGTTCAGATCGCCCTCAAGGTTCTGGGTTCTGGCTTTCTTGAAGCCAACCCTGACCTCGCCGCCAAGCTGAAGTCTGGCGAGGTCAACCTGACCACCTGGTTCAACGAACTCCTGCGCCTCGTCTACCGCCTGATCTTCCTGATGGTCGCCGAGGATCGCAATCTCCTGCATCCGGAAAAGGCCAGGCCTGACGCCCGCAAACTCTATGCTGAAGGCTACAGCCTCGCCGCCCTGCGTGCCCAATGTTACCGCGCCGCATCGTGGGACAAGCATCACGACCGCTACGAGGGCATCAAGATCGTATTCCGCGCGCTGGCTCATGGCCAAGACGCGCTGGCGCTTTCGGCCCTTGGCGGCCTTTTCGCCGACGACCGGCTGCCTCACCTCGAAACCGCCCGCTTGCGCAACCGCGCCTTCATGGAGGCGCTATACCGCCTGTCCTGGCTCGACCAGAAGACCGGCATGGTCCCCGTCAACTGGCGCGCGATGGAGACCGAGGAGCTGGGTTCCGTCTACGAATCCCTCCTCGAACTGCAGCCGCAGCTGAGCGATGACGGCAAGACCCTGCTCTTCGCGTCCGAGGCCGCCGAGCAGAAGGGCAACCAGCGCAAGACCACCGGTTCCTACTACACGCCCGACAGCCTCGTTCAGGCGCTGCTCGTCACARCACTCGACCCCGTGCTCGACAAGACCGAAACCGAGGCGGACGATCCCGCCAAGGCGCTGCTGAAACTCTCGGTCATCGACCCCGCCTGCGGCTCGGGCCACTTCCTGCTGGCCGCCGCCCGCCGCATCGCCACGCGGCTCGCGCGCATCCGCGCCGATGGCACCCCGTCGCTGGCCGATTTCCGCCACGCTCTGCGCGATGTCGCGCGGTCCTGCCTGCACGGGGTTGACCGCAACCCGATGGCGGTGGAGCTGACAAAGGTCGCGCTCTGGATCGAGACGGTGGATCCGGGCCTTCCCCTTGGCTTCTTCGACGCGCAGATCCGCTGCGGCGATGCGCTGCTTGGGGTCTTCGACCTGAAGGTCCTGCGGGACGGCATCCCCGATGCCGCCTACAAGCCGCTGACGGGCGACGACAGGGATACGGCGCGCTACTACCTCCAGGCCAACCGCGCCGCGACCTCGGGTCAGGGCGGGTTCGATTTCGGCACGGGGCAAGTTGCCATGCCAGAGATGAAGCCGCTGGCGCTGGATTTTTCGGGCTTCCGCGATCTGCCCGAGGATACGGTGGAACAGATCGGGGCCAAGGCCGCGCGGTTCAAGGAACTTCGCAAGGGTCAGGCTTTTGTTCGGGCGACGGCTGCCGCGAACCTTTATGTCGCCGCCTTCCTGCTGCCCAAGGTGGGCGGCGCACCGGCGGGGGCATCAAGCCGCACCGTGCCGACCACCGAAGAGCTGTGGATGGCCCTTAATCAGGGCAAGATCCGCAACTCGATGGCTGACGCGCCCAAGGCCGCCCGCCGCGTGCGGGCGTTCCATTGGCCACTGGAGTTCCCTGACATCATGGAGCGGGGCGGCTTCGACGTGGTGCTGGGCAACCCGCCATGGGACACGATGAGCCCGGACTACAAGGAGTTTTTCTCGGTCTACGATCCGAACATCCGCCACATGTCCCCCGAGGAACAAGAAGAAGCCTACGCCCGACTTCTGAGCAGCCCAGTCCTTGCGGCACAGTGGGAAAAGCACTGCGCCGATCTCTACGCGGCCGTCCATTTCATCAAGTCGAGTGGCCGATACCGACTGTTCGCCGACGGCAATCTCGGGAAGGGTGACTTCAACGTCTATCGAATGTTCGTCGAAACTGCCCTTGCGGCCACAAGGAAGGGCCGCGTGGCAGCCCAGTTCGTGCCTGAGGGCCTTTACAACGGGGCGAATGCGACCGCGATCCGGCGAGAACTGTTCACGGCTTTTCGCTTGGCGCATCTCGCCGGTTTCGAGAACACCAAAGGCATCTGGTTCGACAAGATCGACACACGAATGAAATTCTGCCTCTACGTCGCCTGGAAGGGCGGCAAGACCGAGCAGTTCAACGCGGCTTTCCGCGTGAACTCCACCCAGAAGCTGGCAGAGTTCATCGCCGGGGACGGGCTAAGTATACCAGTCTCCGTGGTTGAGGAGTTCTCGCCCGACGCGGTCGCGGTGATGGAATTTGCGGCACAGTCAGAAATTGACATCTGCGCCCGCATGTATGCCCTCTACCCGAAGTTCGGGACAGAAATCAAAGACCTGCCCTATCGACACTACATGCGCGAAGTGGACATGGGCACGGATCGTGGCCTCTTTTCGGAGGGCGGTGAAGGCCTGCCCGTATTCGAAGGGCGGATGATTGACGCCWACGACTATCGCGCGAAGGGATATGTGTCCGGACGCGGGCGGTCGGCTGTCTGGGAAGACTACCTATTCGGGTCATCGGCGAAGCGCATCCAGCCGCAATGGCGCATTTTCGAGGACAAGATCCCCGAGAAGCTGGGAGATCGGATCTATCGGTATAGGGCTGTGTTTGGTGACGTCGCCAGCCCGACGAATCAACGAGGCCTCATCGCCGGACTCCTGCCCGGAAGCGTCGTCAGCGGTCACACTGTGCCGACGATTGAGTTTTCTGGTGCTGGCATACAGTATCTCATGCTGTGGATTGGAGTTGCTAACTCGTTCACCATGGATTTCCTGGTCCGGACAAAAGTCTCCTTGCATTTGTCCTATACTATAATGGACAGCCTGCCGTTCCCACGCGATTTCGCGAATACCCCTTCAGCGGTAGCTATAGCGCGTCGTGTCTGTGCGCTTTGTGCCGTAGGTGACGAAATGGAGGCGTTTAGGGCGCAAGCGATAAAGGCGGGCATTCTTGAAGCGCCTGAAGCAGTCATAGAGGTGCCAGATCAGCGTGCGGTCGTTGCCGCAGAGATAGACGTTCTCGTGGCCCGCGACGTATTCGGCCAAGCGAAACAGGAAATGCTCTACATCTTGGATCCCGACAACATCCTCGGACCGGATTGCGGGGTCGAGACGTTCAAGGCACTGCGCAATGCCGAGCTTCGCGAGTTTAAGGAATTCCGGACCCAGCGGTTGATCCAGGAAGCATGGGATCGGGTGTGATGGGTTCAGCTTGCTGTGATGTACAGCCCTTCACCTGGAACCAGGCCCGCCGCGCCCTCCTGCGCGCCGATCTCGACGTCGTCTACTCCCGCGCCTATGGCCTGACCCGCGACAAGCAGCGCTGCATCCTCGACCCCGCCTACGTGAAGGGCCCCGACTACCCCTCGAAAACCTTCCGCGTCCTGAAGGAAAAGGAAATCCGCCACCACGGCGAATACTGCACCCGCCGCCTCGTCTTCGCCGCCTGGGACCGTATGGAAGCGGGTGGCGAATTCACGGCAATGGGGATGTAGGGTGACGCCGCTCGATCCGTCACTCATGGAGGCTGCAGAGCAGCATTTCTGCGACGCGTTCGTGACCTTTGGAGGGCCGGGCGATGACCTTGTGCGGCTCGCCCAAGACATTGCCATGGCTGGCAAGATGGCGGGTCTCTCGAAACAGGGCCGACGCAAACTGTTAGAGCACCTCTACGCATTCATCGACACAGTGGCCCAACGCGGTTTCGACCCGTTCTCGCAGGGTCAGCGGGTCGACGATCCTCCATCGCTGTTCGCGTCCGATAAACTTGGCGGACTGTTCAACATTGCCGCAAACGGTACCCTCCCGACCCAGGCCGATTTGTTCGACGCGTCGGAAGGTCAAACGCCGCATGAGCGTGCCCTGATCGAGCAGCTTATTGCCCGGCTTTACGACAGCAGCGACGCGATCCACGAGCTTTTTGCCTTCACCATTCGCCTGCGTGAGTTCGCGCCGTTCAACGCGATGCTGCTGCATATTCAGAAGCCGGGCCTCACGCATGCCGCGACCGCGCAAGACTGGTCCCAGCGCTTCGGCCGGGTGCCGAAACGGGGCGCCCGGCCGCTCTTGATCCTGCGCATCAAAGGCCCGGTCGACTTCGTCTTCGACATCCTCGATACCGAAGGGCGCGACGTTCCCGTCGATGCATTCGTATTCCCGACCTTTGGGAACCTGACTGACAATCGCTTGGCCGAGTTCCTGCGGGCCCTCAAGAAGGAACGGATCGACCTGGTTGCGCTGGATGCCGGAGATGGCCAGGCCGGCTGGATCCGGCTGCTGGCGATGTCCAACGCCAAGACCAGGAAAAACCTCTATCGGCTCGCCATCAACCGCAATCATCCGCCATCGACGCGCTTCGTCACGGTTGCTCACGAACTGGCACATCTGTTCCTCGGCCACCTCGGAGCCGATAACGGGCGGCGCGTTCCCGACCGAAGCGAGATACCGCATGCGCTGAAAGAGGTTGAGGCGGAAATGGCAGCTTATCTCGTAGCGATGAGGAACGGCCTGCAGCCGAAGAGCGAAAGCTATCTGGCGCATTACAAAGGGGCGTTTGGAGACCTGAACCTATACGCGGTCACCCGTGCAGCAAACGCCATCGAAACGGCGATGGGCATTTCGGCCCAGAAGCTTTGGAACGAGAAGGCGTGACTTGATGATTGAAACGCCGCAATCGTTCGTGGTCCGAGAGGAGTGCGACAAGGCTGCATGGCAGCACGGCTTTCGGCGACCATTTGGAGAGCAATCTGGTTGGGCGGCTTACGGCTCGACAAGCGCTCAGGGGACGATCTGGCTGGCGGMGGCAGGAATGCAGGGTCCGTGGTTTCTGGCGCTCGACCATCCCGGCGTCGAGGCCGAGTTGGGCCTTGTTCCGGCCCGCGTTAGTGGGCCCGGCCAAGCGCGGCATTCCTTCAACACGCTGAGCGCGCTCTATGCCGTGTTGCCACGGCTCTATCAGCTGGCGGCAAGCCTCCCCGACGCGCCGCTCCACGACTTTCAGGCGAAGGTTTCCGGGATGCCTCGAACAACCGAGGCTGAGCGACTCGTCGTCCAGCGCATCGGCCAGAGCGTTTTCCGCGCGAGCCTGATGGATTACTGGCAAGCTGGCTGCCCTCTGACAGGCATCACCGACCCCGCTCTCCTACGCGCCTCGCATATCGTGCCATGGGCGACATGCGGTAGCGACTCCGAGCGGCTGGACGTTCACAACGGCCTTTTGCTGTCAGCGCTCTGGGACGCCGCCTTCGACAGGGGCCTTGTCTCGTTCGATGATACAGGCGAGCCAATGTTCTCGCCGCGGTTGAGCGCCAAAGCTCAAGCCGAGCTTCGTTGGCATCAACCGGTACCGCTAACTGATGCGCATCGGAACAATCTTACTCGGCACAGGGCAGAGGTTTTTGACAGGGCCTCAGACTGTCCTTCTGACCAATTGTTCCAGTGAGTAAGCACCCCTGATCACACAGAATTGGCAATGACAGAACAAATCGATTTCAAGGCATGGTTGGAGCAGGGCGGCGCCCAAACGGAAGCTGGGCGCAATTCACGCGCTTACGCAATCCGAACCATTGAGCGCAATATTGCCGCGCTTGGCTTACCTTATCAGAACCTCCATCAGGTGTGGGAGACTGATCGGTTTGAAGCGCTTCGCGAGCGCCTGCGGAAAATGCGCGAAGATGCTCGCGCCGGTGGGCAGGATTATCGGATCCTTATGCCGGATTCAGACAATCCCCAAAATCGGCTTTCCAACTGGGGGAGTTGGCTAGGGCAGTATGGCCGATTTCTTGCCGGAGACCCTCCAGGAGCCGCAAAGGACGCTGATCGCATACGTCAGTACGTTCTAGAAAAGTATATCGAGCCAGCGCGGGAGGCCGGGCGCAACCACGTTGAGGTCCTCGTAAGCGATGTTAACGCCGCCCTTGGCCTGAAGGAGGCCTGGCCAAATATCTGCCAGGCCGTTGGAGGGCGGATGTTCCGAGATCTGGCGCACGTCCCTGAGCCAGAACGAATCGGAGCTGATCAAAGCTCAGCTACAGTCTTTCGTTTCGATCTCGACGGCGTCTCCGCGTTCACAAAATGGCCGCCCATTCGTCCTCTTTGACGGTGAAGGTACGCCGTTCCAGCCGGTCAGAAACTATAATCGCGCCACCGGTATCTCCGCATTCCGGATCAAGCCACGAGGAGCCGGTAACACAGCGAAGGAAGCGATCGAAACAGAAAATATCGTCGATGTCGCTAAAGCAATGCTCGTTGACGGGTTGGCATCTAGGGTCAAAGCAATTGCGGGTGGGGACGTGAATTACGTCACCTATGGTGGCGACAAGCTTGTTCGGTACGAGCTCGCTTCTGAAATCGCTCAAGCGATCGGCATACCACCACAAGGCCGCGTCCAAGGCACGGTCGGCATCGATGCAAACCGTGTAACACCAGCCGAAATTCAGATGAGAATGCCGACCATGAACCTCATTCTATACGGCCCGCCGGGTACGGGCAAAACCTTCGCCACCGCAGCCGAAGCTGTACGTCTGTGCGGCGAGCCGGTGCCCGAGGGGCGCGCGGAGTTGATGGCAATCTACCGGAAGCTCTTGGCCGCCGGACGCATAGAGTTCGTCACCTTTCACCAATCGATATCCTACGAGGATTTTATCGAGGGCCGGCAACCGATGACGGGGACGGAAGGAGACGAGGGGTCGC
>NZ_JBFUIF010000083.1:0-9144 GCF_056402015.1 Allobosea sp. P4_C6 | reverse complement strand
GGCGAAGGACAGGGAAGCCCAATCCATCCACTTGTCTGCACTCGCCCAAGCCGCAGCATCAGCTGGAGCGAAGAGCGCGCGTCCGTATTGTCTGGCCAGATAGCGAACGATGGCGTTTGATTCCCACAATACCAAATCGCCATCCTTTAGGCAGGGGACAAGGCCGTTGGGGTTCATCACCAAGTAGTCTGGATCGCGCACCACGCCAAATGTGCCACCGGCATTGATGTGTTCGTAAGTCAGACCAAGCTCCTCAGCGCACCAAAGCACCTTGCGAACGTTGGTCGAGTTTATGCGGCCCCAAATCTTCACGTATTTGTTCCTCTTCCGGCCTGTCGCAAAATCCCGATAAAAGCGACGATTGACCGATTTCAGCATCACCGTAGAACCGCACTTTTTGCGACAAGTCGAGAGGTCGCAACGTCGATCTTACTCTCAGACCTTAAGCCGATCGTCTCGGCACAATGGCGGCTGCAATAAGCGCCAACCCGTTGAACACTTGTTTTTCCATTTGTCCTCCCATGGGACGACGACCTATTGCGACAGCTCCGGGCGTGTGACCGGGACCACCACCCATCCGTGACGCTGATCGGCCGATTGCTGCCGGCTTGGCGACGTCTGCGCGCTGCTTGACAGTGATGCTCGAGGCGATACTCTCGGCTCAAAGATCGGGGTCCGGCTGCGAACAATTCGAGTGTTCGCACCAGACGCGGGCGGCGCTCAGGCGCCGCCTTTTTTGGTTCGGAAAGCCGGTTCGGCCTGTCGCCCGATGTCCAAAGCAACCGTTGGGGAGTGCGGTGAAGCATTTTGGACTCGATGGCAGCGCGCAGCTCCCGGCTGACACAGAACGCCAGCCGCTGATCGCTGGGACCTGGCGCCACCTCGCGCTGAAGCTCAGGCTGACCTCGCTGGTGCTCGGCTGCTCGACCAACAAGGAACTCTGCGCGCGCTTTGTCGCGAGCAATCCGACGACGCTGTTCGTGCCCCAGAACGCCTATAAATGGCTCAGCGGCAAGGCCATGCCGCGCGCCTCTAGCGTCTATGAGGATTGGGCGCGGGTACTCGGCGGCATGCTGACGGCGCCATTCCTCGCCTCGTCCTCCTTCGAGGAGTTTCAGGACGCGATTTGCAGCCGCTTCACCGTGTCCGACAGCGCGCTCTCGGCGCTGAGAGTTGAGGCCGGGCTGCGGCCGGAGCCGGCGCGGGGCGGCGTCACATCGTCGTTGCCCCAGGCGGGCGGGCGACAACCCGGCGAGCCTTGGCTCGGGGGTGCGTACCTCGCGATCTCGCCGGCCTGGTCCCGTGCCGAGGTTGGCCGTCTGATCGTCGGGATGGTCACAATCAACCCTGACGCGATGCAACGCCTGCAGATCAGCTACAGTGAAAATCTGTTCAACCGTCAGGTCGTCATGAATGGGCAGTTGCTGAGCGATGGCCGCACCGCGCAGAGCACCCTCACCTGCTCCTACACGCATCGGCTGTTCTTTCTGGCGCTGAATGTGCCCACCCCGCCAGCGAATCTCATCGGCGGCATTCTCAGCGGCGCTGCGGTGCATGATCCCGACGCTCGGGCGACCGCCTGCCGTATCCTGCTCCTCCGGGCGCATGGCGGCCGGGCCCAGGCGCTGGTTGCGCGCACGGGCTATCTCGACGCGGACGGGGCGCTGGTCGAGCGTGAACTGGCTGCGCTCGGCTATCACGCCGAGGCCACCCGGCTGGGGCTTGGCACCGGCATCGTTGACTTCCTGGGCGCGGCTTCGTCCTCCAGCCTTTGCGAAGCCGGGCCGAAAGATCTCGCGCCGCTTCAGCTGATGCTCGATCGGCTCGCCCGCGCCTAAGCTCAGCGGCCGAGTCGGCGCAGGGGGTTTCCGGCCAGGACCGCCGCCTCGATGTCCTCGAGCCGAACTCCGCGCGTCTCCGGCGTGAACGCCAGGCAGAAGCCGAGCGAGAGCATGCAGACGAGGAGAAACAAGCCAATCGCGCCAGAGAGGCCAATAGCGGCCACCAGAGACAGGAAGGTGAAGGCGATCAGGGCGTTGAAGAGCCAGCTCGTCGCCGAGGCCATGGCGATGCCGGATTCGCGGATCGCGGTCGGGAACAGCTCCGACATCAGCACATAGGGCAGCGGGCCGAGGCTCAGGGCGAAGGCCGCGATGAAGACCGCGAGGCCTGCGAGCCCGAACCAGGGCCAACCGAGCTCGGAAGCGACGATGACAGCGGCGAGTCCGATCGCCATCGCGGCCGAGCCGAAGATCAGGAGCGGCCTGCGGCCCAAGCGATCGACCATGGCGATCGCTGCGATCGTGGCTAGCACATTGACCAGGCCGAGGCCGAAAGTGGCGGCCAGGGCGGCGGTTCCGGCCGAGAAGCCGAGCTCCTGGAAGATGCGGGGGGCGTAGTAGAGGATGCCATCGATGCCACTGAGATTCTGTAGCACGAAGAGCGCGCTGCACATCAGGAGCACAGGGCCGGTGCTACCGCGCCGAAGCAGCGCGCCATTGCTGGTGCCGGCGTGGGACAGGGGCTGCCGGGCCTCTTGCCACTCAGTGGCGAGGCCGAGGGCTCGCGCCGCTGCCAGCACCGATGCGTGGTCGCCCCGTGCCGCCAGCCAGCGCGGGCTTTCGGGCAGTAGCAGGATCGCCAGCAGGGAAAGGCCAACGGGAAGGATGCCCGCGCCGAGCAGGATCGGCCACGGCACGCTTGCGGCGAAGGCGAGTGTCACCCCATAGGCGCATAGAATGCCAAGCGTGATCGCGAGCTGGAACATCGAGACCACCGCGCCGCGACGGCGCGCCGGTGTCGTCTCCGCCGCGTACATCGGCACCACCATCGAGAGCAGGCCGATGCACAGTCCCGCAAGGCTGCGCCCAGCGAGCAGCCCACCGAGCCCGAACCCGGCCAGGATCAGCACATAGCCGAGCCCGCCAAGCGCGGCCGCCAGCATGATCGTGCGCCGTCTGCCCCAACGAGCCGAAACCAAACCGGCCAGGGCGGCGCCAACGAAACAGCCGAGCACCAGGGTTCCGACGACAAGTTGTTCGCCGATAGCTGAAAGCTGGAATTCTAGCTTTATAAGACCTAAAACGCCTGAAATTGACGCTATGCCAAAACCGAACGTGAATCCGCTACTTATAATAAGAGTTAAAATCAAAACAGCCGGACCAGACAAGCCTGAAATCCAAATATTTCTAATCATTTCAATTCTTTTCTATAATAAAAAACGGGACTTCCCTTATCGTCATGCTATAGGCAACATTGTAGTCAGATCAACATCGTCTGATTTTGATTGTCGGGCTACCTGATGTCGACACGCTTTTGACAGGAGATTCGCATGACCGATCTGGCCGAAGCGGGATCGCGGATTGGTCAGGAGCGGGCCAATCGCCTTGCAATCGACGGCGGTGTCCCGGTTCGGCGCGAGCCACTGCCCTGGGAGCTGCCCGGGGTGCATTGGATCGGCGAGGAAGAGCGCGAACTGGTCGACCGTGTCGTGCGTGCGCGCAGCCCGTTCCGGTTTTACGGGCCCGACCCCCAGCACATGGTCGACACGCTGGAGCGTGAATGGTGCGAAGCCTTCGGGCATCGCCACGCGCTCGGGGTGTCGTCGGGGACGGCTGCCCTGAAGATAGCACTGTCGGCGCTCGGCGTGGGCCCGGGCGACGAGGTCTTCGTGCCGGGGTATCTTTGGGTGAGCTGCCTCTCGGCGGTGGTGCGAGTCGGCGCCATTCCCCGCTTGGTCGATATCGACGAGACCTTCTGCATCGATCCCGAAGACCTTCGGCGCAAGATCGGTCCCCATAGTCGCGCCGTGCTGTGCGTGCATATGAGCGGAGCGCCGGGCCGTATCGGCGAGATCGCGGAAATCTGCCGTGGCCATGGTCTGGGCCTGGTCGAGGATTGCGCCCAGGCGGCCGGCGCCCATGTCGGCGGGCGAGCGGTCGGGCGCTTTGGCGATATCGGCATCTTCAGCTTCCAGCTGAACAAGAACATGACCTCGGGCGATGGCGGCATGATTGTCGCCGAGGATGATGCGCTGTTCCGGCGTATCGCAGCACTCCACGACCTCGGCTACCCCCGCAACGAGAAGGGGCGCCTCGACGCTTCCGACGAGGCTTGCCAGCTCTGGGGCATGGGCGCGCGCATGTCGGAACTTGCCGGAGCGATGGCGCTGGCGCAGATGCGCAAGCTGCCGCGCATCACCGACGCGATGCGCGGGTCGAAATGGCGCATTCGCCAGCAACTGGCGAATCTGCGCGGCATCAGCTTCCGCCATATTCCCGACCCGGCAGGAGATACCGGACCGTTTCTGCTGATGCTGCTGCCCGATGCCGCCCTGGCGCGGCGCTTCGTCGATGCGTTGCGCRCCGAGGGCATCGCCGGACCTCCCGGCAGCCTTGCCTGCATCACCATGCAGGAATGGGGCATGCACTGGTATTTCAACATCCCAAGCCTGGTGCAGCGCCGGTCCAACAGCCGGGACGGTTTCCCCTGGACCCATCCCGCCAATGCCTTCGCCAATGCCTATGATTATGACGCCGGTGCGTTGCCACGATGCGACGATTTCCATGCGCGCGGCGCGCTGCTCGCCATTGGCTCGGCCCTGACCGAAGCCGATGAAAGCGACATCGTCACCGCCTTCCGCAAGGTGGCGAAAAGCCTGCTGCCCTGAAGCGCGCCAACCCACGTCAACCGAGTCTGAGACGATGATCTATTTCATAGCCGCCATTGCAGGCATTGCTGGGTTCCTCTTCGGCTTCGACGAGGGAGTCATCGCCGGCGCGCTGCACCTCCTGCGCGGGGAGTTTGCCATCAGCCCGTTCGACGAGGGGCTAATGACGGCCGCCGTTCCGCTCGGTGCGCTAGGCGGGGCGCTGCTGGCGGGGCGCACCACCGAAACCTATGGCCGCCGTGCCCTGCTGCTGGTGGCTGCCGCGCTATTTGCGGTAGGGGCGCTGTTTTCGGCTGCGGCTGGCGCTGTCTGGATGCTGACGGCGTCGCGCCTGTTGCTCGGCCTGGCGGTCGGCATCGCAGCGATGGTGGCGCCGCTCTATATTTCCGAGAGCGCACCTGCTGAGAAGCGCGGCATGCTCGTCTCGATCTATCAGCTAGCGATCACGCTCGGCATTCTCGGGGCCTATATCGTCGACTTCGCGTTCGCGGAGTCCTGGCGGTTAATGTTCCTGATGGGTGTCCTGCCTGCGCTGGCCCTGCTCATCGGCATGTATCGCATGGGTGACACGCCGCGCTGGCTCGCCCTGAAGGGCCGCGCCGAGGAGGCGCGCCTAGCGATCGCGCGGATTCGCGGGCTTTCGCCACGCGATCCGGCAGTCGACGCCGAACTCGCGAGCATTCAGCAGGCGGCGCTGCAGCGGACCCGGCCCGGCACCTGGGCTGATCTGCTCAGCCCCACGGTACGGCCGGCGCTGGTGGTCGGGATGGGACTGTTCTTCCTGCAGCAGCTCAGCGGGATCAACGCCGTAATCTATTATGCTCCGACAGTTTTCAAGGAGTCGGGCTTCAACTCGACCTCGACCCAAATTCTGGCGACGGTCGGGATCGGCATCGTTAATGTCGCGATGACCTTCGTCGGCATGTATCTGATCGACCGGATCGGACGGCGGCGCCTGCTCTTCATTGGCTTCGCAGGAACGGCCCTCAGCCTCGGCATGATCGCACTCGCCGCGGCCACCGAGTCGGAGCAGCTGGATATCCTCGCGACCGTCGGCCTGGTGCTCTACGTCGCCGCCTTTGCAGCCAGCATTGGGCCGCTGCCATGGGTGATGATGTCCGAGATCTTTCCGCTCAAGGTGCGCAGCCTCGGCATGAGCGTGGCATCTCTTGCCAATTGGGGCTTCAACTTCCTGGTCGTGTTCTCCTTCCCGATGCTGGTCAGCAGCTTCGGGCTCGGCGGGGTTTTCGCGGTCTATGCGCTGGTCTGCGCTGCCGGGCTCGTCTTCACCTATCTCCTGGTTCCGGAGACCAATGGTGTCTCGCTCGAGGAGATCGAGCGGCATTTGGAATCGGGACGGCCGTTCCGGACTCTCGATGCCGCCCCAGCGGGGCTCGTCACGGCATGACCGACGCGGCGCCCTTTCTCGAAATGAGGCAGCCCGAGCGCGCCGGTGTTGCTGGCGAGGCCGCGTCCGGGGATGGAGAGCGGCTGGTGGCTGCCCTGATCGAGCTCAGTCCGTATCGGGCGGTCCTGCTTCCGCTCCTGGCCGACATCACGCGGATCGCGCGGGCAAACCGGCAGATCGGCGCGGCGCTTGCGGCCGTCGAGTTGCGCGCCGATTTCGCCCGCACGGAGCGACTGCGCCGCGCAGATCTCGGCCCTGACCGGACTGCACTATTCGACTTCCTCGAATACATCCGCTTCGCCTCGCCGGATTTCTTACGCTCAGTCGGGGAATGGCCCGTGGGAGGCATGCGTGAGCGAGGCTGAATTCTGCGATGTCGTGGTCGTCGGCACCGGCGCCGGTGGTGGCATACTCGCCCACGGACTGGCCAAATCAGGCTTGCACACGATCTCGCTCGAGCATGGCGCGATGCTGCCGGAGGACCAATTCCGGACGACCCTTCCGCCTGGCGTGACCAGGGATTTCGGCATCGACCCGAGCACGACCTGGCCCAGCGATCCGCATGACAGCCTCTTCGTCCATCCCCTTTTCGCCGATGGCAGCGTTGGTTCGACGGCGCGGCCGAAGGACGGGTTCCGGCATTTCCAGGTTCTGGCCGTCAACGGGCTGCAGAATCTCTGGAACGGCGTCAGCGTCCGGTTTTCGGCGGACGACTTCAAATCCTGGCCGCTGTCCTATGCCGATCTGGCGCCGCATTACGGCGCCATCGAGCGCCTGATCGCGGTTTGTGGCACACAGGAGGGGCTTCCGGAGCTGCCGGACGGTGACTTCTTGCCGCCGAAGCCGCTGCGCCCGGCCGACCGGCTGGTGATCAACGCCGTCAAGTCGCTGAACGAGGCGCATTCCCACGCCATCCCGAACCGCAAGGCGATCAACACCCGGGCTGGGACCCCGACATCTTGCATTTCCACCGGGATTTGCACCTCGGGCTGCCCTGTCGGCGCTGTCTACAAATTCTCGACGCGTCTGCTGCCGCAGATTGCCAACCTGCCGAATTACGAGTTGCGAACCCAGGCGAAGGTGGTTCGCCTGCTACGCGACGGCAGCGGCCGCCGGATCGAGGGGGTCGAGTATATCGACCTCGCGACCGGTGACCTTCGGCGGCTGCGGGCCGGCGTCATCGTGCTGGCAGCCGGAGCGCTTGAGACGCCTCGTATCCTATTCAATTCGGCGGATGAGGCGGATCCCTCTGGTCTCGGCAACCGGCATGGGCGGGTTGGGGCCGGGCTGCAGGACAACCCTAAGGTCGTGCTATCCACCTCCCTGCTGAAGTTGTGGGGCAAGCGACGCGATTACGATCTCGGCTATGGCGACCTGCTGATCTTGCTGTCGCAGGCCAAGCTTCCGAATGGGGCGCCTTTCCCCTTCATCGGCCACGCCATCCACAGCGCGCCCGATGTGCCGCATTATCTGAGCGCGATGCGCGGCTTCCCGCCCTTCCTGAAGGAGCGGCTCGCGCGGATGATGTTCCACAGCTACGTCACGCTCGGACTGTTCTGCCAGGGCGAGGCGACGCCGGGCAACCGGGTGCGCCCGGGTCGGAGCGTCGATGCCTATGGCGTCCGGCAGGTCGAGGTCGATTTCACGATTCCCGACGCGAGCCATCTGATGATGGACGCGATGACCGTCTGGGGGCGACGTGTGCTTCGGCGGGCGTCCGCCACGATGATCTACGCCAGCCGCGACAACAGCGGCACCGGCATCCATTATGCCGGCACCACAGCCATTGCGCAGGATCCGCGGCGCGGCGTCGTCGATGCCGACCTGAAGAGCCATGACTTCGACAATCTCTATATTTGCGATGGCGGGGTCGTTCCCGAACTCCCCGACAAGCATTTGACGCTGACGATAATGGCGTTGGCGCACCGGCTGGCTGGCCACCTCGTCGCGATAGCGAAGCAGCAATCGGTCGCGGCCTGAGGCGCGAGGCCCATGGCGAACGGCAACAGGGAGCGGCGATGGGCGTTCTGAGCAGAATTACGCTTTGCGCGGCCATCAGCGCCGCGCTTGCGCTGCCTTTGCCGTCGGCGCTACGCGCTGCACCGTCAGTGTCCGCCGCTTCGGAGGTGACGCCGACAGGGCTGGTCGGCGAGGTGCTGTTCACGCCGCGACCCGTGCTCGCCTCCGACGCCCGCCAGCATCTAGTCTATGAGCTGCAGCTATCGAACGTGACGGCGGGCCGCGTCCTGCTGAAGCGGCTCAGCATCTTCGGTGGCGAGGACAAGGAGCCGCTCGCGATTCTTGATGGCGCGGAGATCGCGCGACGCTTCTCCCCGGCCGGCCGGCGCGGCAACGAGACGGTGGAGCTGAGCGCCTACCAGTACGGCATCGGCTTCCTGCATGTCGCACTGCCGGTCGGACGATCGGTTCCGCAGCACCTGCGGCACGAAGTCGATGCCTGGTTCGGCCAGCTCAACGCCGATGCCACGATCCAGCTTGGCAGCACTGAAGTCGCCGCATCTGCACCTCCCGTCTTGGGGCCACCGCTGCGCGGAGAGGGCTATATTGCCGGCGATGGCTGCTGCGATTCGATACGGCATGTTCGCGCGCTGCTGCCGCTCAACGGCGGCTTTCGCCTCGCGCAGCGCTTCGCCATCGATTGGGAGAAGCTCGGTGCCGATGGGCGGCTGTTCGCAGGCGACCGCAAACAGGTCAGCAACTATCACATTTATGGCGAGCCCATTCTGGCGGGGGGCGATGGAACCATCGTCGACATGCGCGGCGATCTTCCCGACCAGGTTCCCGGAGCGCTGCCCGACGGACTGCCAGTAAGCGAGGCCGACGGAAATTTTGCGGTGCTGGATATTGGCGGCGGCGCCTTCGCGCTCTACGCCCATATGAAACCGGGCAGTGTCCGGGTCAAAACCGGCGACAGGATTCGTCGTGGCGATGTGATCGGCGCGGTCGGCAATTCCGGCAATAGCTCGGAGCCGCATTTGCATCTGCATGTCATGGATGGGCCGTCCCCGCTCCTGTCCGATGGCCTGCCTTATGTCTGCCTTATGTC
>NZ_JBFUIF010000082.1:0-9227 GCF_056402015.1 Allobosea sp. P4_C6 | reverse complement strand
GTTATGCCCCCAACGACTGGCAGGTCGGCCAGACCGGCAAGGTCGTGGCGCCCGAGCTCTACATCGCGGTCGGCATCTCCGGCGCGATCCAGCACCTCGCCGGCATGAAGGATAGCAAGGTCATCGTCGCCATCAACAAGGACGAGGAGGCCCCGATCTTCCAGATCGCCGATTACGGCCTCGTCGGAGACCTCTTCACTATCCTGCCCGAACTCGACGCAGAGCTCGCCAAGGCCGGCAAGTAAGCCAAGGCTATCAATTCCGGGCCGCTTCGGCGCGGCCCGTTCCGCTCCCACGGGAGCACAAGAAGACTATCCGGGATCAAACCATGTCGGACCATGCGATCAAGACGATCGGCATCATCGGTGCAGGCCAGATGGGCAACGGCATCGCCCATGTCGCGGCGGTGGCTGGTTTCGACATCAAGCTGCACGATGTCGCCGAGGATCGGATCAAGGCGGCCCTCGCCACCATCGACGGCAACATGGCCCGGCAGGTTTCGAAGGGCGCGCTCCCGGATGAGGACCGCCGCGCGGCCATGTCCAGGATCGAGGCGGCCGTTGGGCTCGCCGATCTCGGCAGCTGCGATCTCGTCATCGAGGCCGCGACCGAGAACGAGGAGGTCAAGCGCAAGATCTTCACTGCTGTCTGCCCGCATCTGAGGCCCGACGCGATCCTCGCTTCCAATACCTCCTCGATCTCGATCACCCGGCTTGCGGCCGCGACCGACCGCCCCGAGCACTTCATCGGCATCCACTTCATGAATCCGGTGCCGCTGATGCAGCTCGTCGAGCTGATTCGCGGTATCGCCACCGACGACGGCACGTTCGAGCGCGCCAAGAATCTCGTCAGCCAGCTGCACAAGACCGTCTCGGTCTCTGAGGACTTCCCGGCCTTCATCGTCAACCGCATCCTGCTGCCGATGATCAACGAGGCCGTCTACACGCTCTATGAAGGTGTCGGCTCGGTCGACGCGATCGACACCGCCATGCGGCTTGGCGCCAATCATCCGATGGGCCCGCTCCAGCTCGCCGACTTCATCGGCCTCGATACCTGCCTCTCGGTGATGCAGGTGCTCCATGACGGGCTGGCTGATTCGAAGTATCGCCCCTGCCCGCTGCTGGTGAAATATGTCGAGGCCGGCTGGCTCGGCCGCAAGACCAAGCGCGGCTTCTACGACTATCGCGGCGAGAAGCCCGTCCCGACTCGCTGACGGCTGGTCGGTCACGACGCGGGTCGCGCCCGTGAATCGGGCCGAGAATAGATCTCCATTGCGCTGTCGGCCGCTACGAGCGAGGAAACACCTCGCCCGTGCGAAGAACGCTGTCGCAAGCGCAACAAAGTTCCTTCACATTCCTGTCGTCTCGCGCTTACATTGATCTCCGGGCGGGATTCGTCCCGCTTGATGAAGCGGAGGTGCGGCGGGTTTGACGGCGCATGTGATGCATCCAATGGCGTCGCCGGACGGCTGTCCGGCCCTCGTCCTGAACGCCGATTTCCGGCCGCTCAGTTACTATCCCTTGTCTCTCTGGAGCTGGCAGGACGCGATCAAGGCGGTCTTCATGGACCGCGTGAACATCGTCTCCGAATACGACACGGTCGTCCGCAGCCCCAGCTTCGACATGCGGCTGCCCTCGGTCGTCTCGCTGAAGAGCTACATCAAGCCCTCGCGGACACCGGCCTTCACCCGCTTCAACGTCTTCCTGCGCGACCGCTTCGCCTGCCAGTATTGCGGCCACCGCGAGGAACTGACCTTCGACCATGTCGTGCCGCGCTCGAAGGGCGGCCTGACCACCTGGAAGAACGTCGTCGCGGCCTGCTCGCCCTGCAATCTCCGCAAGGGCGACAAGATGCCGGCCTCCGTCGAGATGTTCCCGGCGCAGAAGCCCTACGCGCCCACGGTCAACGACCTCCACCGCAACGGCAAGCTCTTCCCGCCGAACTACCTGCACGAGAGCTGGCTCGACTATCTCTACTGGGACTCCGAGCTGGAGCCGTGAGGCTCAGGCCGATGCCGGCCTTTTCAACAAACCGAAGGCGGCCAGCAGGAAAAGCCCGGCCGAAACGACGGCGTTCCACCCGGCAAGCGACAATCCGAGAAAGCGCCAGGCCGCTTCCGAGCAGGCAACGATGCGCGTCGTCTGCAGCTGCTTCATGAAATCCTGCATGCCGGCGGCCGCTGGAGCCGCCCCGCCGCAATCGTTCGGCCCGACGAACCAGCCCCACTCGACGCCGGCGTGGTAGACGCCGAGCCACGTGCTCCAAGCCATTAGTCCCGCAAGCCCGAGCAGGACGAGCCATTGCAGCAGCGGCGAGCGCGCCAGCACCAGCCCGGCCAGCGCCAGCCCGATCGCGGTATAATGCGGCACACGCTGCTCGAGGCAGAGCTTGCAGGGCTGCAGATGCATGACCAGCTCGAAATACCAGGCACCGGCGATCAGCGCGAAGCTCGCCAGGCCGATCAGGCCGATCAGACGCCGCGGTTTCAACAGGCGGGTCGGGCTGCTCTGGGCATCAGCGGGAAACGCGGTCATGGCACGGCTCAGCAGGAGAGAAGCTGGCCGGACCCTGCGACGAGCTTGAGGCCGAAATAAAGCAGGATCAGCGCGGCCGCGCCCACGACGGCGATCACTTTCAGGCGACGTTCGATGAAGTGGCGGATGGTGACGCCGTAACGCCGCAGCAGGAAGGCGAGCGCGAAGAAGCGCGCCCCGCGCGCCAGCACGCAGGAGACGATGAAGAAGGTCAGGCCGATATGCACCGCGCCGGCCAGGATCGTCACCACCTTGATCGGCGGCAGATGCGCCAGCCCCGAGGTCGTCAGCAGGATCAGCGTCGTGTCCGGACCGGTACAGGCACGCAACGTCTCGAAGGCATCGAGCTTGCCGTAGAAGGCCAGCACCGGCTTCGCCAACGCCTCGAAGGCGTAATAGCCCAGCGCGTAGCCGGCGATCCCGCCCAACACAGAGAAGAGCGTCGCGACGAAGGCCAGCCGATAGGCCCGCTGCGGCCGCGCCAGCGCCATCGGCACGAACAACACGTCGGCCGGGATCAGGAAGAACGAACTCTCGACGAAGGCGACGACCGCCAGCCAGAGCTCGGCGCGCGGGCGAGCCGCGAGCGACATGGTCCATTCGTAGAGGCGCTTGAGCATGGCGCGCTCTAAGCATGCGGCGATGGGTGACGCAACGGCCATGAGCACCTGGAACGCCGTCGACGGCGCCCTGTGCTCTCATTGCATCCGCTCGGACGGGAGCGGCTTCGTAGCAACGAGAACACACCGTCGCCGAAACCTGTCACCGACACCGTTCCACCGATTGACCGGCATCGACCGATCGCTATAGTCCGCCCGCCCGTAGGGGCCCCTGTGGCGGAATTGGTAGACGCGCTCGACTCAAAATCGAGTTCCGCAAGGAGTGCTGGTTCGATCCCGGCCAGGGGCACCACGGGTTCTTTCGGCGGCCTTCGCCCGCCTTCGAAAACCCTCAAAAACCCAAGCGATTTCAGACCGGCCGCCCCGCTGGCTTTCGCTGGCGTTCGTTGACAGACGCGAAAATTGTTGGCCTCTTGCGGCGAGAAGGCCAACAGGTTGATATTCGCAGGCCAACACATGCCGCTGACAGATATCGCGATCAGGAATGCAAAGCCGCGAGAGAGCACGGTGAAGCTCTCGGACGGCGGTGGGCTGCAACTATGGATCGAGCCAAGGGGCGGAAAGCTCTGGCGCCTGGCCTATCGCTTCGACGGCAAGCAGAAGAAGCTCGCCATTGGCCCCTATCCGGCGATCGATCTTCGGGCGGCGCGCGCCCGGCGGGAAGAGGCAAAGGGCCTTCTCCGTGACGGCAAGGACCCTGGGGCCGAAAAGCGCCGAGAGAAGCTAGCTGGCAAGGCCAATCGGGAAAATACTTTCGAGGTCATCGCCGCCGAGCTGGAGGCCATTAAGAAAGCCGGTGGGAAGGCGCAGACGACCATCGACAAATTCAACTGGCATATTGGGCTCGCCAAGCCCGACCTGGGCAAGCGCCCGATTGCGGAGATCAGCGCGGCTGAGGTGCTCGCGGTTCTTCGAAAGATCGAGAGACGCGGACTGCTGGAGACAGCAAGACGCCTACGCTCCATCATCGGACAGGTGTTCCGCTATGCTATCGCGACACAGCGGACGAAGGATGATCCGACGTTTGCGCTACGCGGGGCCCTCACTCCGCCAGTGGTGAAGAGCCGAGCCGCCGTGACCGAGGCAAAGGCGTTTGGCGCTCTGCTTCGCGCAGTCGACGATTACCAAGGCCAGCCCACAACGCGCATTGCCTTGCAGCTAATGGCGCTCTTGTATCCCCGCCCCTATGAACTGCGCCTCGCCGAGTGGCGCGAGTTCCATCTGGAGGCAGCTGTTTGGACGGTTCCGGCCGGCCGGATGAAGATGCGTCGGCCTCACACCATTCCGTTGCCGAAGCAAGCACTGACGCTTCTGGCAGAGCTGAAGGGACTGAGCGGCAACAGCGCTCTCGCGTTCCCATCGCTTCGATCAGCCAAGCGCCCCATCTCCGAAAACACCATGAACGCCGCGCTGCGTCGTTTGGGGTATTCGACTGGCGACGCCACATCGCACGGCTTCCGCGCCAGCGCGTCCACGCTCCTCAACGAGTGTGGCCTTTGGTCCGCCGATGCAGTTGAGCGCTCGTTGGCGCACGAGGAAGAGGATAAAAGCCGGCGCGCCTATGCCCGCGGCAAATATTGGGATGAGCGGGTCCGCATGGCGCAGTGGTGGGCCAATCACCTCGACCAATTGCGCCAATCGAGGTGAAATATGTCTAAAGACAGTCTTAAGGATCGACTGAACGGTGAGATTCGATTTTTGCAGGGCATCGCAACCGGCGAGATCGGTGGCCTGGGAGAAATCGGATTTCCCGTAGAATCGCGGAGAGCCAAGCGAGCGGCTGAGAATGACGAGAGAATGAAGGAACTGTCCACGACCTTGGGCAGAGCCAGGGCAGCGGTCATAGCGACCACTTTATCCGCCGAGTTCGACCAAAGCCTCCGTAAAGCGTTCGATGCCTTCGGCCTAAACCCGGATGACCCCAGGAACTGGACGGCAATGCTACGGAGTTTCGCTCGCGTTCATTTTGGCCCGAAGAAGAAGGGCGGGCGCCCCCGCGAATGGAATAGCGCGCGGTATTGGCAACTCGTCCGGGACGTTGCTGATAAGCAGAGCAATAACCCGAACCTTTCAAAGGAAGACGCCTACAGGCTTCTCGCTAAGGACCAAAATTATAAAGGCATTGGAGCTCGTGGAATCAAAGCGGCGTACCGGAATGCGTGCGACCCCCGCAAGAACGATGAGCTCATGGAGTTAGCAAACATGCTGTTCTCGAAATTTGGGGATGAGGCCACCCAAGCAGCGATGGAAGCAAGCGGATTATCGCGCGAGGACGCACAGGCGTTGGCTATGCGCAATATGATAGAAGCGGCCATCGAATACGTCATAGTCGACAAGGCTTACTGATAGAATCTAGATGGACACGAAATTGAGGGGGGTGTTTTGGGTCAGCTAATTTAGGACACAAAACTACCCCCTGGATTTTAACATCAAGTCACAACTGCATTTCTTCTCACACTGCATTCACCCGAATGCGAGTGATGAAGGATGAAGAAATGCCCATTGAGCCGCTGGCTTATCCGCCCAAACAGGCTGCGCAAACGCTCGGAATTGGTCTCACCGCGCTCTACGCCGAGATTGGATCGGGCCGATTGAAAATGAAGAAGTTCGGTCGCCGCACGCTTATTGCGGCCGACGAGCTGAAAGCCTGGCTCGCCGCCCTCCCCGAGAAGGAGGCCGCGTGACGCCATGCAGTTAGAAACAGCAAACCCGGCGCTTGGCAGCGCCGGGCTCGCGAAGGCTTCATTCCTCGCCGGAATGCCTCGTGAGTATAGCACCCCCGCCACCATCGTCCAGAAGCTCCAGCGACTCAATCGAGTCTCGGAGCTGCACGCTGAGACGATTGCCCGCCTCGCCTCTCGCGGACCGCAGGGGGGCGCTGATCATGGCGAACCTGGATCGATCGCCCGCGACACGCGCGGTTCACCCCGCGCCTTCCTGTCGGGCTGTGTCGCTATGGCGGCAATCCACCTCGAGCACGCCCTGGGGATGCAGTCGCGCTTCAACGGTCGATGCAGAAGTTTGCCGCCTGCACGAAGGCCACCTTGGACACCTTTCCTGAGGCTGTCCACCAGATCGAGCACGGAGGCCGGGACAATGGCTAAGATTCTCAGCTTCCCACGCCGCCAGCGCATCCCTGATGCCGTCGAGGTCGTCTTTGATTTGGGCAGCTGGTCCGCGGCCACGACCAAGAACGGGCGCCTCGTCAGGCGCCACCAAGCCACCCCAAACACACGCGAAGCCGCTCTCCTCCTCGCCCAGCAAATGGTCGAGCGCGATGGCCTGCGCTTCATCTCCAGCGAGGCAGGACAATGACCAGCACGAAAGCTGCTCGCCAGCCTCATCCGTGCGCCGGGTTGAGTAAGCGCGCTCATGAGGTCTTTGAACAAATCGCCATCGGGAACGACCTGGCCGGCCATCATCCCCGCATCCTTGAAACGCTTGTGTCGCGTTGCCTGATCGCGCGCCGGACTGAGCAAGTGCCTGGGCCGTTCCCTGGCACCACCATGACCATCAACCGGTACGACGTGCCGCTGATCGTCCATGCCGAATGGTGCTTGTGGTGCGGTGAGAACGTTACCGACGAAATGMTGGACGGAGCGCGAGTCTGATGGCGCGCATCCGCTCCGTTCATCCCGGACTCTTCACCGATGAGGCCTTTGCTGCGGTCAGCATGCCGAGCCGCGTCCTCTTCATYGGACTGTGGTGCGAGGCCGATGACCTGGGCGTTTTCGAATGGAAAGCGCTCACTCTCAAGATGCGCTTGTTTCCCGGCGATACTGTGGACTTGCCGAGCATGCTCTCAGAGCTGGCCGGCCGCGATATGATCCGCGCTTTCGAGCACGACGGGAAGCAATACGGCGCCATTCGCAATTTTGGTCGCTACCAGCGGCCGAAGTCCCCAAAGGTCATCCATCCTCATCCCGCTGAATTGAGCAGCTTTCTCGCCTGCGACGGGCGAGGCATCAGCGGCCCGCTTAACCACCCTCGCGATGTGACCGCCGCGGATCGGAAGCGCCGGGAGCGTGACAACCGGCGGAACGGTCACGCTTCAGCCGTGACACATTCCGAAACAGGCACGGATCAGCCGGGACCATTTCCGCATTTTTCGGAAGTGTCACGCCAGATGGAGGATGGAGGAGGTAATTCCGTAGCTAAAGCTACGGGCGTGGCCGCCCCGGAGGAGCCTTCGGCGGTTACTGCCCTCCCGCTCGACTGGCGGGAGCGCCTCTTCCGGCAGGGTCTTGCTTCAGTCTCTGAGATGACCGGCAAGCCAGTAGGCCCGGCGCGCTCGCTGATCGGAAAGTGGCTCCGCGACGCAAAGGACGATGCCCGCAAGGTGCTTCGCACGATTGAGGACGCGCAGGAGCAGCACGCCGCTGATCCCGTCGCCTGGATCGAGGCGGCGCTGAAAGCTCGCCCGGCTCAGCGCTCGGATTCGCCAGCCTTCACCATGGCGAGGGGCTGAGCATGGAATTCCTCGAAACCGCCAAGGCCGAAGGTATTCGACTCCGCTCATGGGCACAGGGCAACCACAAAGCCACCTGCCCGCGCTGCTCGCATCTCCGCAAAAAGAAAACCGACCCTTGCCTGTCCGTCACCGTGTTCGCTGATCGTGTCCGCTGGCAGTGCCATCATTGCCAATGGACCGGCGGCGCTGGGGGCGACGACTTTAGGCGCAACCCTGTCCGCGAGGTCCGCATGTTCAATCGCCCCGTTCGGATCGAGAATCCCGAACGCCCCGACAAGATGCTGGCATGGTTTGCCGGTCGCGGCATCTCGGCCGCCACCGTCGAGCGGATGGGCGTCTATCTCACCCGCCAGTGGTTTCCGCAGATTGAGGCGGAAGCCACCTGCATCGCCTTCCCGTACGAATGGGCCGGCGCGCTTCGGAATGTGAAGTACCGGGACAACGAGAAGCACTTTCGCCAGGAGAAGAACCCGGAGCCGGTGCTTTACAACGCCGATGCGATCAAACCGGGCGAGGACCTGATTTTCGTCGAGGGTGAGATGGACGTGCTCGCCTTCATCGAGGCGGGGCTACCCAACGTAGTCAGCTTGCCCAACGGCGCCCCGGAGAAGCCCGAGCAGTCGGATCGGCGCTATGACCCGCTAGCCACCCACGCGGACGCGCTCGAAGCCGCTGGGCGAGTCCTTATTGCGACCGACATGGATGGCCCCGGTGAACTGCTTGCGCAGGAGCTGGCCCGCCGCCTGGGCAAGGATCGATGCTGGCGCGTCTTCTTCCCGGCTGATGGAGAGAAGCCGGTCAAAGACGCTAATGAGTGTCTGATGCAGTACGGCGCGAAGGTGCTCCGCGCTCGCGTCGAGAATGCCGAGGCTTGGCCGATCGATGGCCTCTATGGCGCCGATACCTTTTCGGATGAAGTGCTGGCCACCTACCGCGGCGAAGGGCCTAGGCCGCTGTCCCTCGGGATGGGCCGCGATATGGATCAGGCTTTCAAGGTGCTGCCTGGCCAGTTCGTCGTCGTGACGGGCATTCCGAACCACGGCAAGAGCCGTTGGTTGGATCAGGCCGCCGCGACCATGTCGGACCTGCACGGCTGGCGCTGGGCGGTGTTTTCCCCGGAGACCGGAAGCGAAAGCCACATCATCGACCTGTGCGAGATCAAGACGGGACTGCCCTTCCATGAGGGGCCGACCTTCCGCATGGACGAGGAACAGCTTCACACGGCGATGCGCTGGGTTCACGACCGGTTCGTGTTCATCGACTCGGGCGAGCATACCCCTTCGATCGATTGGGTTCTGGAGCGCGCGAAGGCCGCCGTCCTGCGCAAAGGCATCAATGGCCTGATCGTGGACCCCTACAACGAACTGGAGGCCGGCCGGCCCGCTGGCATGACCGAAACCGAGTTCGTTTCGCAGCTCATCAGCAAGTGCAAGCGCYTCGCCAAGGTCTACGGCGTCACCGTCTTCATGGTCGCGCACCCGACGAAGATTTCAAATCCGGCTGGCGGCAAGGAGCCTGTGCCAGGCCTCTTTGACATTTCGGGCTCGGCCCACTGGCGTAACAAGGCCGATGCCGGAATCGTCGTTTATCGCGACTTCGAAG
>NZ_JBFUIF010000081.1:0-9485 GCF_056402015.1 Allobosea sp. P4_C6 | reverse complement strand
GGCCAGGACAAGCTCGCCGCCGCCATTCTCGCCGGCATCTTTGCGTGGCGCTTCTACATGCTGGCATTTCGGGCCTTGCTGCGCCCCGCGCTGCCCGGGGCGCGGCTCGCCAGCATGGACGATGCCGGCGCGAGCGTTGTCTATCTTCGAATTTCGCTGGTCATCCTGCTGATCGTCGCGCTGCGGATCGTGATCCGCATGCTGATTGCGACGACTACCCCGCCCGAGGTGGTGGCGGCTGGCCAGATCGTTGTTTCAATAACCACCGTGACACTCGCCACCTGGGCCGCCGTGGCGTCGCGCGTTCCGATGGCGCGCTGGTTCGCGAATTTGTCTCATGACCAAGGAGCACGGAGCTTAGGACGCCGCCTCGGTATCCATTGGCTGTATCTGACGCTGCCGCTCTTCGTCATCATGGGCCTCACCCAGATCTTTGGCGCCGTCATGGTGCGTTACACCGTCCCAAATGCAGTGCTTCTGACGCTTAATGCATTAATTGCGCTGGTCTTGTTGCAGACTCTCAGCCGCTACCTCACTCGACCAAGTGTTGCTGTCCCRGCGCCGTCGGTAGAAGACGCTGTCTCACTCCCGCTATCGCAGTCCCGCCGATTCTCGGATGTCGTGGTGCGTTGTGTACGTGTTGCCATCCTGATCGGTATCATCGCGCTTGTGGCGCAGAGCTGGATCGTGGAAGTCTTTGCGCTGGTCGACGCTAAGGGCTGGCTGGCACTGACCCGTTCGTCGTTCGCAACGGCGGTGACCTTGTTCCTCGCCTTTGTCGCATGGGAACTCACCGATTTCTTCACTCGTCGCAATGACCCCGYGGCAGCCGCCATCGCCGCCGCTGGTCACGACGAAGCTATCGGCGGCGGATCGCGCCTCGCGACCTTACTCCCACTTCTGCGCATCGTCCTAGCCATCAGCATCAGCGTACTGGCTTTGCTCATCGTGCTGTCGGCGCTGGGTGTGAACATTGGGCCGCTTCTAGCTGCGGCATCGGTCTTCGGGCTCGCGATTTCGTTCGGCAGCCAGGCGCTCGTGCGCGATATCGTCTCGGGTGTCTTCTACCTGAGCGATGATGCGTTCCGGATCGGCGAATATATCGACTGTGGCAAGGCCAAGGGCTCGGTAGAGGGCTTTACGCTCCGTTCGATCCGGCTGCGCCATCAGAACGGACAGGTTCACACCATTCCGTTCGGGCAACTCGGTCAGATCACCAACTTCAGCCGGGACTGGGCCACGGTGAAATTCAATCTGCGCTTCAAGCGCGACACCGATCTCGAAAAGTTGCGAAAGACAGTGAAGAAGATCGGCGACGAAATGCAGCAGGACCCGGAGCTCAAGGACGAATTCCTCGCGCCGCTGCGCATGCAGGGCGTCGCGGACATTCTCGACAACGCGATGCTGGTGCGCTTCAAGTTCACCGTACGTCCGATCCAGCCGAGCTACGTGCAGCGCATGGCGGTCAAGAAGATGGTCGCCAAGTTTGCCGAGGTCGGGATCGAGTTCGCCGATACCATGGTGGCCGTGCAGACTTTAGGGTCTGGGACCGAATCGGCGGCCGCGGCAGCTAACTCTGTACAGATGCGCAATCGAGCGGGTGCTGCGGCACTGGCCGCAGAACCTGCAACCTGAGTACAATCCGACAAGCAGATGCACCAGTAACCTTGCGTGATCGGGAAAACGTGCAGACGACATAAATATTCACATTTTTATCAATAAGATACGTTTCTATGTGCGATAATCCATGTTGAAGGGTAGATCACAGGTAGCATCGAAACTCCCAAGCGCGGCAACCTGCCGGAGTGTGGGTTGGCGAGCCGTGCGGCGCCTGCCAACAGCCTGGGCCGTCGAACCAGCGGTCGGGGAGACCGGTGCATCCGGCCCGGCCATCTGCCTGCAGCATGCCGGCAAAGCCTTGCAGATATTGCTCTGGTCATCGCCTGAATGATCAGGGGGTACGCGGAACGCACTGGCTGTAGCCCGATGCAACCACGTCTGGCAAACCCATCTGTGGATGCTGTCCTTAAGCTTCATGTCGATCGAACCCTGCAGCTCCCGTTTTCCCTCCGAAGGCAATAATCACACTTTCGAATCGTGTCGGGCGCGCCATTTATTTCAAGCACTTAGGCTCGGTCGGCCTAATGCCTGCTTCCCAATAAGCTGGATTTGGAAGCATATGGGAAGCAGCCCAGTGGGTTTGCCAGCTCGGCTCAGTTAGGCCGTCTGACCTGCGATAGATGCTCAACAGATGGCGACAGCCGCGATCTGATCAGCTGACTCTTAATCAGCGGGTCGTAGGTTCGAGCCCTACATCACCCACCACGAAATCAAGAACTTAGTAGACGGGCGAACGCCATCGCAGTCGTACAGGTTCTTCTCAGGTTCTTCACATGAGGCCGAAGCCCAGCTGGCCGCCAAAACCCCAGCGATTTGATGGGTAGTCAATTTCGGATGTAGCGTTGCCCGGAACCTGCGCCGGCTGCGCCCCCCACCAGCAGCCACCTGGCACCTGGACGAGGTTATCCACATCCAGGGCGGGCATGGCGAGCCGTCGACAGCGATGGCGAGATTCTTGACGTGCTGGTGCAATCGAGGTGGGACAAGGGTGCTGCCTTACGGCTGATGTGCAAACTGCTCAAAAAGCATGGCTTTGCTCCCAAGGTGCTGGTGACGGACAAGTCGCGATCCTACGGCGCGGCCGGCGCGAGATGGGGCCCTCGGCGCGCCATGAACAGGGCATGCACCGCAACAATCGGTCGGAGAACTCACCCGGGCGATCCGACGACGAGAGATGCAGCGTTTCAAGTCGCCGATGTCGGCGCAGCGTTTTCTCGCCCTTTATGCTGTCGTCGATAATACCTTCAACCTCGAGCGCCATCTGATCTCCCGACCGACGCTGCGCCTCTTCCGAGCGGCAGCCGCGCACTAGTGGCCAACCACGACCGTCACCGMATAAGTGAAGCGTTGCACAGGGCGAGATCCGGCTCGTCGAGTGTTCCCGCGACGTGCAGCGGCTTTGCTCGAAAGAAGTCACCAGACTGCGAAGAGCAGCGTGAACGAGACCCCGGCACGAAGTTCAATCCGACCTTGACCCCAACTGTCCGCTCAGAGAAGCGGACACTGAGCGCTTCCGCTTTAGAGCAGACTGGTTCGAGGTTGGGCCAACGGAGCGCTAGGGCCCAAGCGATGGTCAACATCTGCCTAATCAAACTGCTTCAACCCCGTCAGCTTTCGATATCACTCCCTAGCCAAGGAGCAGATCAGTCGTCCCTCTGGAGTTCATCGATAAAGATTTAGATATCGACTTCATCCGCTGCAGAATGACCGTCGGCCATCGTCCGTCCGAATTTCGGAGGAACGATGATGAACCGGCCTGCATTCGCCCAGAAGGGGCGTTTTTGGTGGTGGATCGCCAGTCTACCGATTGCGATCTCCTTGGCCTCGTCTATGGCAATGGCCAACCTTTTGCCCGAAGGGACTTATGGTGCTCTCGCTCCTGCGAAAGTCCCGAGTTTGCCCGTTTTCGTCGATATGTCGCTCGCCGGGCAAAGCCCTACGGGCTGGCCGGCTCCTGTCGGGCGATGGGGCACGGCACGTGACCATTCCGTCGAGTCTGGCGCGCGTGAGCAGGAGGCCGAGCCTGCTCTCGAATTGGCGGTGCACAGTGAAGCGGGTCTTTCAACGGCCGAGCGCTGGACGTATTTTGTTGGAGCACTCCCCCAATCACCACGTGAAGCTGGGCGGGCGGTGCGGACGGTCAGTGGGGACGTGCTGGGGTCGATCCCGCTCGCAGTGTCGCTGGTTCCTCAATCTCGGCGCTGGCGCAGCTTGCTTGAGGAGAGGGCAGTTCTGTATTTTGCGGATTCATGCTCCGCCTCCGAGCCCATTTGTGCAAGCAAACTCCGCGGACGGCTCGCCGAAGCTGTGGCGATTGCCCGCACCCAGGGCGATCGGGACGCTATCGACACCGTTAACAAGGCGGTGAACTCTGGTCTCAAATATAAGCGCGATCTCGATAGCTATGGTGTCCAGGACTACTGGGCGACAGTGGACGAGACCCTGACGCGAGGCACGGGTGACTGCGAGGAGTTCGCCATTCTAAAGATGTGGATGCTGCTGGCTGCCGGGTTCGATCGCTCGCAGATCCGGTTGCAACTTGTGAAGTTGCTCAAGACCGGGGAGGATCACGCGATCCTCGTCGTCGATGCTGGCGCCACCCGCCTCGTTCTCGACAATCTGTCCGCATCGGTTCGGAACGATGGTGAGGTCAGCGAATATCTGCCTATGCTCTCGTTCGTCGGCGAGGACGCCTTCCTGCACGGCTTCAAGAGCCGGCCCGCCAAATCGAACGAGATTGCCGCGTTGCGTTGAGCGTTTCCAGCCTTTGTTGAAAGGCGGGCGCTTTGAAATCAAATGTTTCCGGCCATTCGGTTGGGCTACAAACCGCGGGCTCCTGAGGTCTTCGTGCCAGCCATGACCGCGCGCGCAGCTGCGCAACCCAGACCAGCCACGCCGCCCGCGCTAGCCGTCAGACCTGGTCCGGACCCTGGAGACGGTTTTCCTTTATAGTGCAATTTTTTGGGCATCCTGAGCCTCACGGAGGACGGATGTCATGCCAACGCAATCGATGCACGAATGAGCAGATCGCCTTTGCCCTTCGGCAGGCGGCGGAGAACGGCACGCCGGTGGCGGAGATCTGCCGGAAGATGGGCGTCTCGGAACCGAGCTTCTACCACTGGAAGAAGCAGTTCTCCGGGATGGGATACTCGAGATCCAGCGCCTGAAGTGACCTGAGACCTTTTCTCCTCCGATCTGAGAGGGAGTCCGGGTTCATTTCTGGCCTCAGGCGGCCTGTTTTCCAGGGTGGATTTTTGCCGATGGCCGAGTGTGGTCGGTGGTGGTTGTAATCCTCTTCCATGAGGTTATGCGCTGCGGGCTTCAGTGAGCGTCGAGAACAGCTCACCGTTGAGATGGGGTAATCGGGGCTTGGGCTCCGCCAGCGTTGGCGCTCATGCTGCCGGTTTCTGGAGAGGAGCGCCCCCATGTCGTTGCTTTACGCCGGTCTCGATGTGTCGCTGGAGATGACCAGCATCTGTGTCGTCGATGCGGATGGCCGCATCGTCCTGGAGGCGAAGGTGCCATCGGATCCGGAGGCGATTGCCGGCCGGCTCGGTGAGCTGCCGGGGAGCTTTCAGCGCGTCGGGCTGGAGGCGGGTCCGTTGTCGCAGTGGCTCTATTTCGGATTGCGCGCCGCTGATCTGCCCACAGTCTGCATCGAGACGCGGCATGCGAAGGCCGCGATCACGGCGATGAACATGAACAAAACCGATCGCAATGATGCCCGCTCGCTGGCCCAACTCGTCAGATCTGGTTGGTTCAAAACCGTGCATGTGAAGTCGGTCGAGAGCCAGGAGCTGCGAACGTTGCTCGGCAGTCGGGAGTTTTTTGTCAACAAGCTGCGCGACCACGAGAACGAGATTCGCGGGCTGCTTCGTCCCTTCGGCTTGAAGGTGGGGCAGGTCTCGGCTTCAGGCTTTGCCGGGCGCATTCGCGAACTTGTGGCGGATCGCCCGCGGCTCAAGCTCTGCATGGAAGCTCTCCTGACAGCCCGCGAGACGATGATGAAGCAGCTGGCGGACTTGCACGGCGAACTCCTCAGGGTAACGAAGAACGACGAGCTGTGCGTGCGCTTTATGGGCATTCCAGGTGTTGGCCCTGTAACGGCACTGGCCTTCAAGACCACCATTGACCGGCCCGACCGATTCCGCCGATCGAGCGACGTTGGCGCTCACCTCGGCCTGGCGCCACGGCAACATCAATCCGGTGAAGTCGATCGAAGAGGACGGATCGCCAAGAATGGCGATAGCCTGACGCGCACCGCGCTGTTTTCGGCCGCCAACGTGATGCTCAGCCGATCGACCCAATGGACTGCTTTGAAGCATTGGGGCGTCTCGATCGCCAAGCGGAGCTCCCTGAAGAAGGCGAAGGTGGCGGTGGCCCGCAAACTGGCAGTGATCATGCACCGCATGTGGCGCGACGGCTCACCATGCCGCTGGACCGCCAAGGAGGCTTGAGCCCCAGAGATCAAGGCGAGGCGCCAAGCCAGCCTGACCGCGGTCCCGGGAGGGACGGGGGGTTGAGACGAAGGCCGCACGAGTGCATGGGGTGCGATGCTAGCTATGAAGCCCGCCGTTTAGCTTGGTCCGTCTCACCTTCGAAACCCATCGTGCGGCGCACAGCGACCGCGGACAGAAGCGTGACCCCATGCCGGTGCGCACCACGGTTCGTGCTTGACGCCCAAGCCCCGATTACAGAAGGAGCTCGTCCCGGAAGCGCCCGTTGAAGCTCTCGACGAAGGCGTTCTGCGTCGGCTTGCCGGCGGCGATGTAGTGCCACGCGACGCCGGTCTCTTGGCACCAGCGCAGGATCGCCATCGAGGTGAACTCGGTGCCTTTCGGAAACGATCGTATCCGGTCGGCCGCGCAGCCGAATGACGCTATCCGGTTCCCGGGCTACGCGCGGGCCTGATGGCGAGCACCCTGGAGCGACGACCGTCCGTAATCGTGTCGGAGAGAAAGTCGAGGCTCCAGCGCGCATTGGCCCGATAAGGCAAAAGCATGGGCCCGCGGGTGCCCAGGGCCCGTTTGCGGCCGCTGCGCCGGCGCACCTRCAGCCTCTCCTCGCGATAGAGACGCCGAAGCTTCTTCGGTTCATCATGATGCCCTGACGGTCCAGCATGATGTGGATTCTGCGGTAGTCGAACCGCCGGCGCTCCGCCGCCACGCCCTTCATCGCCTCGCGCAGCAGGGCATCGTCCGGCCGGGTGCTTGTGTAGCGCACCGTCGAGCGGTCGATCTTCAAGGCCAGGCACGCCCGACGCTGGCTCCCTGACGTGCACCGTGCAGGCATGAGCCGCCGCCTTCCGCTTCGCATCGGGCGTCGCCATTTTTGGCGGCGACATCCTTCAGGATCGCGTTGTCAAGCATCTGCTCGGCCAGCAGCTTCTTGAGGCGGGCGTTCTCGTCCTCGAGGGTCTTCAGCCGGCGCGCATCCGACACGTCCTTGCGGCAGACATCCACCGTCTTCGCTCCGGCCTTCCTGCTCCTTCAGCAGCCCGATAATCTGCTCTTCCGTGAACCGTGAGGGGCGCATCGTCCGTCTCCATGATCGACGGACTCTACTCAAATCTGGAGGAAGATCACAATCCCAGGTCAGAAGCAGTTTGAAGCTGAGAATGTGAAGCTGAGACGGCTGGTCGCGGACCTGACGCTCGACCGGGCCATGTTGCAGGATGTTCTGAAGCGAAAGTGGTGAGGCCCGGCGTTGACCATAACTCAAGTATGCAGCCCGCAGGTTCGTCCCATGCCGTACCGCACGGACGCCCTTGCCCCGCCCTCCGTTAGCGAGGATTGTCCGAAAGCGTCCAATCCTCGAAAGCGCGCTTCATCAGGGCATTCCCTGGCCGTGCCAGTTCCATGGTCAGCGTGTAGGCAGTTTCGCCTTTCCGCCGAACAGGAACATCGATCCACTGTCCCTTCAGGAGTGCGCCCTTGATGTTGCGGAGCGACTGCGGGTCAGCCGCGGGGATGAAGGTGAATTCATCCTCGCTCCGGCGGCGGCCGACCATATCCATCGGCTCGCCGGAGCGGTCTCCAGTTTGGCGGATTCGGGGAACACCGAGTTCTACCTCGCCTTCGCCCCTGATCTTGATTTCGATCATCAAGCCATCGGTCCCGACAGGAGACATCGCCAGGCTCATCGCAACCTTGTATCCCTCGATGGTAAGATTGCCATGGACGCCTGTGATACTGCTGGTTGCACTCAGCAGCGGCGGTACTGCATTCCAGGTAACAGTACCGACCCGGACCGTTGGCTGTCCGATATCGTCGGTACCGTCGTCGACCATGCCCCCTCGAACCGTGCCGCCCAAAACCGCCTGCTTCACCGGCGAAGCATTGGAGCTGCGATCATTACCTAATTTCGGCGGATAGAGATCGTTCAAGTGGAGTGGGAAACGCTGTGCAAAACGGCCCTGACCGAACTGCATGGGCAACGCCTCGCCGCGCAAGAGGCGCTGCATTGGCTGTGAGAGAACCATTTCCGGAGGGATGAAGGGCATGAACGCCCTGCATTCCGACAGGGGGCCGGACAGTTCCTTCTTGGTGAAATTGAGAAATCCGCAAGGCCAGCCAGTCGACGGCTCCTGGCCCAGGAGTGGCGCGCCGCCCATTATAGCCGGCAAGACAACAGCCGATATCAGCAGCGGAGTGCGCAGTTTGCCTAACATCATTCGGCGCCTCGTTGCTTCACCACCAGCGCTGCGGTTTCCGCCGTGCGCGACCGTTTTCAGTGCCCATCAGACTCCCGCAGACGTTTTAGTGAGGATGCGCATGACCTTCTCGACCGGACCGTCGGCGACAACCCGTCCGCCATCGATGACGACCACCCGGGAAACCAGCGACAGAACCGCATTGCGGTGCGTCGTGACGATAAGCGTCTGGTCCGGGCTCAGCCCCTCCCTGAGGCGCGTCACGAAGTCGCGCTCGGTCGCCGTATCCATCGAACTCGTGGGATCATCGAGAAAGATGATGCGTCCAGACGCCAGCAAGGCACGTGCAAGGCCGAGGATTTGCCGCTGCCCACTCGAGAGCTGCTGCCCGCGTTCACCAACCTGCCGTTCGAACCCGGAAGGATGTGACTGGACAAAATCCGCCAGGCCCGACAGCTTGGCAACGGTTAGCAGTTCTGCATCGGTCGCGTCAGGTTTGGAGAGCCGCAAATTCTGCCGCAAGCTGCCGTTGAAGACATGCGTATCATGCGTCACGACGTTGATCGCCGCCCGTATCTCCTGCGGATGAAACTGGCGAATATCGACGCCATCGATCAGCAACTCGCCAGCATCGAGTTCATAGAGGCGCCCGAGAAGCCTGCCAATCGTTGTCTTGCCAGCGCCGATGCGGCCGAGAATCGCGACACGCTCGCCCGGGCTGACCTTGATGCTGAAACTGTTCAGCACAGGTCGCGCCTGCCCGGCATAGGTGAAACTGGCGCCGCGAAACTCGATATCACCGCGCTCCACTGGCCGCGCGACGAGCATCCTCCTGTCACTTCGCTCGTCCGGCAGCTTCATGATCGCGGTCAAGCTGTGATAGGCGCTGACCGCCTGCCGCACACGGGAAAGCATGAGTGYAATCTGCCCGAGGGGAGCGACTGCGCGGCTGCCGAGCATAGCGGAAGCAATGATGCCGCCAGTCGTGATCATGCCCAGATCGAAGAGATAGGCTCCGACGACGATTGTAACGATCGTGACCATGTTTTGGAGCAGATAAGACAGATTGGCCGCAAAGGCTGAGTAGTTCTTGATGCGATGCGTGGTGTTCGTCGCCACAGTCGTGATGTCGCGCCAGCGGCGCAGAAAAATTCCCTCGGCGCGAACCGCCTTGATCGTCTCCAGCCCCGCAACGATCTCGACCATCAGAGAC
>NZ_JBFUIF010000080.1:0-9803 GCF_056402015.1 Allobosea sp. P4_C6 | reverse complement strand
ACTTTGATCAGTCTCGAAATCGTCGGCGGCCAAGCGATGAACCTCGTTTTCTCGCCGGAGACGCTTGCCAAGCTGGAAGCACTGCTTGCCAAGGCAAATGCCCAGCACGCTAAGCGCGCTCCGATTCAGTAGGAGCGGCATGTGCGCACCCTGATGCTGACCCTGCTTCTTGCGATATCGACCTACGCGGCGGCGTTGGCTGCGGGGCCTCGAAAGGGAGACTTCATGCAGGATTATGTGACCTGCGATTTGTGGATGGACCAGCAGGCGGCAGGCGCCCAAATGCATGTGGCTGTTGGCCGCTGGATTGTCGACGCGCTCCGGCAGCATTCACCTTCCGGCCTGCCGCAGTTTTCGGATGGTCAGCTCGTCGAAATCGTAGAACAGTATTGCAAGGCTCAGCCCAGCCACACGCTGAGCGTAGCGACCTTTCTCGCCGGGCAACGGCTCCCCGACTAAGCAGGAGACCGCATATGTGCGGGCGTTTCAGCCAGGCCTATAGCTGGAGCGAGATTGTCGCCTTCAGTCAGCCGCTGACGGTGCCGGCAAACACGCCCAATCTCCGCGCCCGCTACAACATCGCGCCCACAACCGACATTGATATCATCGTGAAGACTGAGGCCGGCCGCGAGCTGAAGAGAGCGCGTTGGGGCCTAATCCCCGGCTGGCACAAGGGTGGGTTGAAAGACTTCAAACTCGCCGCCTTCAATGCGAGGGTCGAGACGGTCGAGACGAGCGGCACCTTCAAGCAAGCCTATGTGCGAAGACGGTGCATCATCCCCGCCAGCGGGTTCTTCGAATGGACCGGCGAAAAGAAGGACCGGGTGCCGCATTTCTTCTCTGCGGCCGACGGCGATCTGCTGGCGTTCGCGGGTCTCTGGGAAAATTACCGGAACCCCGATACGGGCGAGGACATCACCACCTGCACGATGATTGTCCGCGAAGCCAACGCGTGGACCGCRCAGTATCACGATCGGATGCCCTGCATGCTCATGCGCCAGGATTTCGAGGCTTGGCTGGACGGATCAGGCGGTATGGAACTGCTGAAGCAGCCGCCGCGCGAACTACGGGAATGGATCGTGTCAAAGCGCGTCAATAAGGCGGGCGAAGGCGACGATGATCCGACGACAATCGAACCTTTCAAGGATGATCTATTCTAGCTCCCCCGACCCGCGCAGGAACTAAATGCAGGTCTTCGCCATTCTTCGCTTAACCGTGGAGGAACGCGCTATGTCCAAGCCCAAGGATGAAACGGTTGGCCAGCCGAGGCGCGCAACCGACAGTCGACCGCGGCAAGGTTCGGAAACACCTGAGATCAAGGTGAAGCAATCTCAGATAGACGCCCCGCCGGCTGAAAAGGGTGATCGAAAGCCGTCCTCCTCGTGGAGTCCGATCGACCCCGGCCGGCCCGTTAAGAAACCCTAGATCAAAACAGTTGCCTAGAACGGTCCTTCGCCGGTTACGCCGGGATTACCCGGCCAGGGGAGTAGCTCAGCCGCCGCAGCTAATATGGCCGCGGGTCAACCCATCTTCCTGCAAATGTCACTCGATGGATTTGCGGGGTACTTCGGCACGCTGGCAAGCAACGCGATCCAATCGCGATCGGGGTATTCCGCCATCATCCGCATGGCCAAGGCGCGCGCGCTGGCCACTGGCTCTGCCGGTTTCATGAGAACGCCTCGCTCGTAAAAGCAAACGACCGGTCAATCCTTGTGAAGCTTGCCCAGATTTCCAGGCAGCCCCGAGAACGGCAAGTCGTCCGGCCGCAGCAAGCTTTGGTCTGCATCGGGGCCGTGAGCATTGTCACCCTTATGCGCTTCGTCCCACTGTCGAATTTCGGATGTAAGGCGAGTGAACTCGTCTGCCCCTTCCGAACCATCTGTTGCGTCGCTGATCGCCGCAGCGCGTTCGACCGCAGCCCGATATTCCGCGTGGCTTGTGATGGTCATCGCCATATCTCCCACTGTCCCTATGTCGGCCAACCCCACGTCCGTCAGGCTTGTTCCAATCGGTGCTAATGACTCGCGACCCGTGGACAGAAGCCCTTCTAGTCCGGCTTAACGGCAAGAGCCCTGGCCACCGCCTCAGCAGCATCGTCCGCCGCGGCCTCGAAATCGGCAGCCTTCGATCGCGCGCGTCCGGCCGTTTCGCCGCGAAATTTGAGCGAAGCGCGATAAATCTCTTCGCCGGCCGAATTTTCTACAGCTGCTGTCAAATCGACGGAGTTACCATCAGGTAAGGCATCGTGGGCCATGTCCGCCAAGGCCACCTGTGCCGCGTCTACGGCGGATTTATCACTCGCGAACTCCTTCGGCTCGTTGTCGCAATCTGTCTTCGTCCCGTCATTCATGGTGAAGCGATACACCGGCATGTCGCCCTCCGTTGAGCCGAAGCCTGATGGCTCAGTCGCGCCGAACTACACAAGGGGTTCGAATAGTTCCGCTTCCTGCTGCCTTCTCTCCGAGGCGGGAAGACGGCTGGGGCTGCCATCACCGATCCCGTTGCATGGCCGTAGTTGGGAGGCGAAACAACCAGGTAAACGATGATGTTGGTTCTGCGTTTAATCAGCCGCCTCCGACCACCGCTCCCTGGCCTCAGCCGCGGGGACGATAAGCTTGATGATATCTCCATCCACACCGATCACGAGCCCGAGGTCGATATAGTGGTGTGCTCCACCAGACTCCGGATCGTTCTTCTTGAGCTTGATGAGCTGTCCGCTCAGTGCGTCGACGGTCCCGACGTGAACTCCATCGGAGCCCAGCACGCGTTGGCCTTCCTTGATTTGCTCGACGAACATCATCGCCTTGATCTCCTGTTGATACCTATTGAAGCGGCAACGGAGCGATCGGCGCAGAAGTTCCAACGAGCCAGCGGAACCAAGCTCCCATTGAGATTTTCGGCGGGGTGCGCAATCTCAAGACAGGGCAATGGGTGCGGATGGATTTCGGTGCGATAGTTGCGGCTCTGCCGTCGCATCTTTGGCCAACAAGCGACGTGTATTGTGGCGCTGCTCGCCCCATCTCGCGACATGGTCGGAATAGCGGGCCTTGTTGACCTCAGTGTTGTTTTGCGGAGCGAATGTTCGTCAGCCAGTTGTCGCTGATCCGCTTCGTGATCGTTCAGCGTAAAAAACCTTTAGCGACAAATTCTTCCCAACCCTCCAGCTGAGCATCCAGCATCTCATCTGATGCTACGGGAGCCGCTTTCGACTGGGCGTGCCGCTTTCCTGCTCGGGTCAGCGCGGCTTTGCCCGCGGCCCGCCGACGGTTCTCCACAAGCGTCGCCCCGTCCTCCTCGCGCCAAATCTCGGTCAGGTCGCCATTGAGGATGTGCTCGATATGCGCTGGCTCGAAGACGTGAAAGGTCACTGCCTTCGATCGCCCGCGCAATTTGACCGTTCGGGTTCCGGCACTCTGCAGGCGGCCAGCGCCCATCCATTTGTGGCGCTCGCGGGAAGACATCGACAGGATGTCCTCCGCCTCACTCGGAAGTACCGGAAGGTTTGCTAGTCCTCGCATCGCCTGGGAAATTGTCGTGGATGCGGCTTCGAATTCGTCCAGCGACGCGCCCGGCATATCCAGCAAAGCTTTCCCGGCTTCGACTTTCAGGAATTTCCTTGTCGCCCAAGGCAGCTTCCGTCGGAGTTCGCGTTCTATGCCCTTGGCCCGGACTGAAGATCCAAGGGTCGCACTCGATTGCAGGGGCCAYTCGGCGGTTAGGTCTGATGTGCGATTCACGTCAATCGCTCGCTTCTGATAGCCCACTGGCTCAACCGCCTACAGCGCTCCCGAGTTCCGGCCAAAAAGCAAGCTTGACTCGGAATGCGGTACCGAGAACATAAGAAGAACATAAGGCGTCATTCTATAGGTATAGGCCAGTTGCTGTCACAGCCGGTATTCCAGTCGCTCCGCGACCAGATCGAGCGAATTGAAGGGCGGGGCACTCGTGATCGGACGGTCCTGCCGTTCGGAATCACGATGGTCGATTCACGCTTACCTGGGGGCGGTCTGGCACGGGGTGCTCTGCATGAGGTCGCCGGCGGCGGCAACGGTGCCCTCGACGGCGCCGCGGCCGCTCTGTTCAGCGCCGGTGTCGCAGCCAGAAGCCGCGGCAAAGTGCTCTGGTGCCTGACCAGGGCCGACCTCTTCGCCCCAGCATTCGCCCAGGCGGGGCTCGTTCCCGACCGCGTCATCTACGTCGAGGCCGGCGATGACAAAACGGTTCTCGCCTGCATGGAAGAGGGCCTGCGCCATGGCGGGCTTGGCTCCGTCGTCGGAGAAGTCGCCCGTCTTTCGATGACGGCGTCCCGGCGGCTCCAGCTTGCAGCTGAAGGAACAGGCTCGATCGGTATTGCCTTACGCAGATGGCGACGGGAGGTGGACGCCTCCGACTTCGGGCAGCCGACAGCAGCGATGACCCGATGGCGGGTCTCGGTTCTCCCATCAACGGCACTGCCGGTGCCGGGCGTGGGACGGCCACGATGGCTTGTCGAGCTGATCAGGGCCAGGGCGGGCGAAAGCGCGGATTTTGAATTGGAGGCATGCGATGACACGGGTCGTCTCCGTCTTCCTGCCGAACTGGTCAATCGATCGGTACCGACGGATGGCTGGCGACGCGCCTCGGCCTGAAGTCCCGCTCGTCCTCATCGCTCGCGACGGAAGCAGGAGGTTGGTGCAGGCTGCAAATGCCGCTGCACTCGCCGCCGGGCTACGCGTCGGCATGCCGGCCACAAAGGCGCAGGTGCTTGTGTCATCGTTGGTGGTTAAGCAAGCCGATCTTGCAGCAGACGCGCGGGAACTGGAGCGACTCGCGATCTGGCTGCATCAGCGTGTCGCGCCGATTGTGGCGCCGGATCCGCCGCATGGCATCGTCATCGACACGACTGGCGCCGACCACCTCCATGGCGGCGAAGCGGACATGCTGGAGGCCATCGTCGGACGCCTCGCGATGTCGGGCGTCGAGGCAAGGGCCGCGATCGCCGACAGCTGGGGCGCCGCCCATGCGCTGGCGCGATACGTCTCTCGGTCCATAGTCATCGCGCCTGTCCGGCATGAGGCGCATCCGCTATTACCCCTTCCGTTAGAATGCCTTCGGCTGCCTGCGCAGATATCGGCCGACCTGCGTGTGCTCGGTTTCGACACGGTCGGCGACATCATCGCCCAGCCCCGTTCTCCGCTAACCCTTCGTTTCGGACCCGCGATCGCCCGTCGACTGGCCCAAGCCCTCGGGGAAGTCGCCGAACCTATCGTCGCGATCCGACCACCCGACCTGATCGAGGTGCGGCGAGCGTTCGCCGAGCCGATCGGCGCTTCGGAGACCATCGCCCGCTACATCGGCAAGCTCGTGGCGCAACTCTGCGAGCGCTTGGAACAGCGGGGTCTGGRCGCTCGCCGGCTCGATCTCGTCTGCCATCGCGTCGACCGCGGCCTTCAAACGGTCCGGGTGGGTCTGGCGCGACCGGTCTGCGATGGCAAGCGGCTGACGCGGCTGCTCTGCGAGAAGATCGAGGCGATCGAGCCGGGCTTCGGCATCGAGATCATGACGCTTGCGGCTACGCTGGCCGAGCCCTTGGAACGGAAGCAGTCCATCAGCTCTCTCGTCGAGGAGACCAGCCCCGACATTTCCGGGTTGATCGATATCCTCGCCAATCGGGTTGGCGAACAGGCCGTCTATCGTCTCGCGCCCGTGTCAAGCGACGTTCCCGAGCGTTCGGTTCGCCGCGTTGGGGCGCTTACCGAGGAGACCGGGGCGGCATGGCCGCGCCATTGGCCCCGCCCGGCACGGCTGCTGCCGCGTCCGGAGCCTGTCGAGACCATGGCGCTATTGCCAGATCATCCGCCGTCCTGGTTCAGCTGGCGTGGCGTCCGCCGGCGGGTCCAGCGGGCCGACGGGCCGGAGCGCGTATTCGGCGAGTGGTGGAAGCGCGAGGCCGAGATGGCGGCCGTACGCGACTACTTCCGGGTCGAAGACGATGCCGGTGAGCGCTATTGGATCTATCGCGCAGGTGACGGCGAGGATGTCGCCACGGGATCGCATCGCTGGTTCCTTCATGGAATTTTCGGATGAACGCCCGCTACGCCGAGTTGCAGGTCACGAGCCATTTCAGCTTCCTGCGTGGCGCATCCTCCGCCGAGGAGCTGTTCGCGCAAGCAGCCTTGCTGGGCATCGAAGCCCTGGCCGTCGCAGACCGCAACTCGCTGGCCGGCATCGTTCGCGCCCACGAAGCGGCCAAGGCGACAGGTGTCAGGCTCATCGTCGGCTGCCGGCTGGATCTCACCGACGGAATGTCGCTCCTCGTCTATCCCACCGACCGGGCAGCCTACTCCCGACTTTGCCGGCTGCTCTCGATCGGCAAGAAGCGCGGCGGCAAGGGGCGCTGCCATCTCGAATGGTCAGACGTCATTGCCCAAGGCGATGGCGTGATCGCCGTCCTTGTTCCGGATTTGCCTGACGACAAGTGCGCGTTTCGCCTGCGCCGGCTGCGAGAGGGATTCGGCGACCGTGCTTATCTCGCGCTGTCGCTGCGCCGCCGACCGAATGATCACCTTCGCCTTCACGAATTGGCGAATCTCGCCATCCGCATGCGCGTACCCACGGTCGCGACCAACGACGTGCTCTTTCACGAGCCAGTACGTCGGATCCTGCAGGATGTTGTGACCTGCATCCGCCACAACGTTACGATCGATGCGCTGGGCAACCGGCGTGAGCGCCATGCGGACCGCTACCTGAAGCCGCCGGCGGAGATGCACCGGCTCTTCGCCCGCTACCCCGAGGCTCTGGACCGGGCGCTGCAGATCGCCGACCGCTGCCGGTTCTCGCTCGACGAGCTCGCATACCAATATCCGGAGGAGCGCGACGATCCCACGCTGACGCCTCAGGAGACATTGACGAAGCTGACATGGGAGGGCGCCGCGCAACGCTATCCCGAGGGCATGTCGGACAGCGTACGGGCAAGCCTCAACCATGAGCTGTCGCTGATAGAGCGGCTGGGCTACGCGCCTTACTTCCTGACGGTGAACTCTATCGTCCGTTTCGCCCGCTCGCGCCATATCCTCTGCCAGGGCCGCGGCTCGGCCGCGAATTCCGCCGTCTGTTTCGTGCTCGGCATCACCTCGATCGATCCCGGCCTCAATGATCTCCTCTTCGAGCGTTTCGTCTCGGAAGAACGCCGGGAGCCACCTGACATCGACGTCGACTTCGAGCACRAGCGGCGCGAGATCGTTATGCAGTGGGTGTTTGACACTTACGGCCGTGATCACGCGGCCCTGTGCTCGACCGTCATCCRATACCGGACCAAGGGGGCCTTGCGCGATGTCGGCAAGGCTCTGGGGCTCCCTGAAGATCTGATCGGTACATTGTCGTCGCAGGTCTGGGCCTGGTCAGAGGAAGGCGTCGAGAAGCGGCATGTAGAAGAGCTAAATCTCAACCTGGCCGATCGAAGACTTCGCCTTGCGCTCGATCTCGCTCGCCAACTCCAGGGCGCGCCACGGCATCTCTCTCAGCACCCCGGCGGGTTCGTCCTGACTCATGATCGCCTCGACGACCTCGTCCCGATCGAGCCGGCGGCGATGACCGATCGCCAGATCATCGAATGGGACAAGGGCGATATCGACGCTTTGCGTTTCATGAAGGTCGACGTGCTCGCGCTTGGCATGCTCACCTGCATGAAGCGGGGTCTGGACATGCTCGCTGACCACAAAGGCATCAAGCTCGACCTGGCGTCGATCCCCCCGGAGGATCCCCGAACCTACGCGATGATCCGCAAGGCCGACACGCTCGGGACCTTCCAGATCGAGAGCCGAGCTCAAATGTCGATGCTGCCTCGGCTCAAGCCGCGGACGTACTATGACCTCGTCGTGCAGGTCGCGATCGTTCGGCCTGGCCCGATCCAGGGCGACATGGTTCATCCCTATCTCAGGCGCCGCGAGGGCAACGAGCCGGTGCACTATCCCAAGCCAGAGCTCGAAAAAGTTCTCGGAAAAACGCTGGGTGTACCGCTGTTTCAGGAGCAGGCGATGCGCGTGGCAATTGAGTGCGCCGGCTTCACGCCTGGCGAAGCCGATATGCTGCGAAAGAGCATGGCGACCTTTAAGTTCACCGGTGGGGTCTCTGCTTTCAAGGAGAAGCTGGTCGTCGGCATGGTCGAAAATGGCTATGAGGCCGAGTTTGCCAAAAAAACATTTCGGCAGCTCGAAGGATTTGGGAGCTACGGATTTCCCGAGAGCCACGCTGCCTCCTTCGCCCTGATCGCCTATGCCTCTGCCTGGCTGAAGTGCTGGCATCCAGACGTCTTTTGCGCCGCGCTCCTAAATAGCCAGCCGATGGGATTCTACGCGCCGGCCCAGATCGTGCGGGATGCCCGCGACCATGACGTGGAGGTTCGGCCGGTCTGCRCCAACATCTCCCGCTGGGACTGCACGCTGGAGCCCACAGGTGACGAAACGAGGTTCGCTGTTCGCCTAGGGCTTCGGATGGTGAAGGGGCTCTCAAATGCCCATGCGGCCGCGATCATCACCGCGCGAGCCCGCCTGCCGTTCGAGTCGATCGAGGATCTCTGGCGCCGCTCTTGTGTGCCTGTGGCGGCGTTGGCCCAGATTGCCGAGGCCGACGGGTTCCAGCCCAGTCTCGGCCTCGCGCGGCGGGAAGCGATCTGGGCGATCCGAGTACTGCGAGACGAACCGCTGCCCCTATTTGCGGCCGCTGTGGATCGACAAGCCGACGAGGCGCCGGAGCCAATGGTTGCGCTAAGACCGATGGTGGCCGGCGGAGACGTCGTCGAGGACTACCGACACGTCGGGCTGTCGCTTCGCGATCACCCGGTCTCGTTCCTGCGCCACGATCTAAAACGCAGGGGCATCGTGAGCTGCGAGGTCGCGATGGAAACTCGCGACGGACGATGGATCGAGACCGCGGGCATCGTACTGGTGCGGCAACGTCCAGGTTCAGCTAAGGGCGTCATGTTCATCACACTGGAAGACGAGACTGGCATCGCCAATCTCGTCGTATGGCCGAAGGTGTTCGAGCGCTTTCGGCGAACGATTTTGTCGGCCGGGATGATATCGGTACGAGGACGCATTCAGCGGGAGGGCGAGGTTGTGCATCTCGTCGCTCAGCGGCTCACCGACTTATCCGCCGACCTCGCCGGCGTGGGCCAGCGGGATCGCCAATTCCCTTTGCCGCGCGGCCGGGGCGATGAATTCCACCACGGCTCGCCGACCCCGGACCCGCGCGACCTACCGCCGAAAGACCTCCGTACCCGGGATATCTACCTCCCCGACCTGCACCTCGACACGATCAAGGTGAAGACACGAGACTTTCGGTGACCAGCCAATGGCACCTCGCTCCTGACTTGCATCGACCTCTGGGCATGATGATCTCGTGTCTATGCTCAATCAACGCTTGAGAGTGATCGACMTCGAGACCGCCGGAGACGGCCCGCATGACGTCTGCGAAATCGGCTGGCAGGACATCTCCATCGGTGCAGACGGTCAATGGCAACTTAATGAGGAGCGCGGCGCGCATTTCGTGAAGCCGGGCAGGCCTATTTCCCCAGACACGATGGCGGTACATCATATCCGTGACGAGGACGTTGCCGATGCTCCGTTCTGGAATGAAATTGCCCCTTCGATCCTAAAGCCGCCAGGCGGCGTCATCGCTCTAGCAGCGCACCGCGCGGCGTTCGAGCAGCGCTATTGCCGGCCGCGCCTGAGCGCGGGAGCGAAATGGATCTGTACGTGGAAATGCGCTTTGCGGCTCTGGCCGCACCTGCCGCGATTCTCCAACCAGCTTCTGCGGTATCAGCG
>NZ_JBFUIF010000079.1:0-9816 GCF_056402015.1 Allobosea sp. P4_C6 | reverse complement strand
ACCGCCAATAATTTCATCGCTGGTGAGGACGCGGACAATGACGCCATTACCGGCGGTCTCGGCAACGACCTGATCTTCGGCGGCGGCGACAATGACGATCTCGTCGGCGGCCTCGGCGACGACCTGCTCGTCGGCGGCGCGGGCAATGACGACCTCGATGCCCGCGATACCGGCGATCCGGATGCTCTCGACCTCGTCGGGGCGGGCGGCGGCGACACGCTGGTCGGCGGCCTCGGCAATGATACCTACGGCGTCGACGACCTGCTCGACGTGGTGGTGGAAGCTGCCGGCGAAGGCACGGACACGGTCGAAACCTTCATGACCGAACTGTCCATGGCAGCCATGGCCAATGTCGAAAACCTCGTCTATCGCGGGGCCGATGCGGGAGCCTTTGTCGGCACCGGCAATGCCGGCAACAATGACATCACCGGCGGCGACCTCAACGATACGCTGAGCGGGCTCGGCGGCATCGACATCCTCCGGGGTGGCCTCGGTGCCGACACCATGATCGGCGGCGATGGCAACGACACCTACTTCGTCGACGATGCCGGCGATGTGGTGACCGAAACCAACACGGACCTCGTGGTCGGCGGTACCGATCTCGTTGAATCCAGCGTCGATTTCACGCTCGGCGCCAATGTCGAGAATCTCGACCTCAACGACACGGCAGTCAGAGGGACAGGCAACGCCGCCAACAATGTCATCAACGGCAATAACGCGAACAACGAACTGTTCGGCGCCGGCGGCAATGATGCGCTCAATGGCAGCGACGGCAATGACCTGCTCGATGGCGGGGACGGCAATGACACGATCAACGGTGGCGACGACAACGACACCATCATCGGTGGTGCCGGCAACGACACCATCGATGTCGGCGGCGGCTTCAACACCGTCGTCTACAACGCTGCGGGCTTCGGCGCCGACATCATCAACAGCTTCGACTCGGTCGGTGGCACCGCCGCCAACCAGGACCTGATCAATATCAGCGCCCTGGGGATCACGGCAGCGAACTTCGCCCAACGGGTGACCGTCGCCGACATCGAAGACGGGGCGACGGACGATACCCTGATCACGATCTATGATGGCGGCGGCATTGCCGGTGGCGTGGTCCTCGGGACCATCCGCCTCGAAGAGGTCGAGGCCACGGTCTCCGGCACCGGTGCAACTGCAGTCGGCGTCAGCGCGCTCGACTTCATCCTGGCCGGCGCCGCGCCCACCAGCACGATCAACGGCGACAACAACGCCAATACGCTCAACGGCGTGGGAACCACTTTCGAAACGTTCAATGCCAATGGCGGCAATGACACCGTCAACGCCAATGGCGGCAATGACGTCGTCAATGGCGGCGAAGGTGCCGACATCCTCAATGGCGGCGACGGCAATGACACGCTCTCGGGCGGGATCGGCAGCAACAACGGTGCCTTTGTCGACAGCTTCGGCACCGAGGCCTATTCGAACAATAATGGCACAATCTCCTTCGCCGGAGACTGGGCCGAAGGCGGTGGCGAGACCACCAGTGCCACCGGTGGCGATATCTCCATCGAGGGCGGTCGCTTGCAGTTCAACGAGAACCTTGATGGCGGCGAGTGGATCCAGCGCGCCTTCAACCTGACTGGCGCAACCTCGGCGACGGTGCAGTTTGCCTTTACCGGCGACGGCAGCGTCACCGGCACGGAGAACGTGACCGTCCAGGCCTGGAATCACACCAGCAATAGTTGGCAGAACCTGGCCGGTGGCGTGCTCAATTCGACCAACGCCAACTTCTCGGTGGCCCTGTCGGCGCAGCAAATCGGGCCGCAATCCGCGATCCGCTTCCAGGTAAATGGCGACTGGGATGGCGGCGACAACGTCTTTATCGACAACTTCATCGTCAACGCGACCATTCCCGGCCTCAATGCCGGTGTGGATACCGTCAATGGCGGCAACGGCGACGATACGATCGTCTGGAATGCCAATGCCTCCGGCCCGACCGATGGCAGGGACGTAGTCGACGGCGGCACCGAAGGCGGCGCCGGCGACACCTTCTCGATCGTCGGCAATRCTTCGACCGAAACCTACCGCATCTATACGAGGGCCGAATTCGCGGCGCTCAATCCGGCAGCGGCGCTGCTGGCGGCCACCGAGATCGTCGTTACCCGCAACGGCACCGATGCCGCTTCGGTGATCGCCGAACTCAGCGAGATCGAAGAAATCCGCATCAACGGCGCCGATCCTTCGGGAACTGGCGGTCTCGCCGGCAACGACAACTTCGAGATCATCGGCGACTTCTCGACCACGAGCCTGCGCCTCAACACCATCACGATCGATGGTGCGGCCGGCGACGACACCGTCGACATTTCGGCCCTGACCTCGGCGCACCGCATCGTGTTCCGCTCCAATGGCGGCAACGACACCATCGTTGGGACGTTGCGGCCGCAGGACGTGATCGAGCTGCCCGACGGCGCGGCGCCGGAGGACTACGAGATCACGACCGACGCGAACGGCGTGACCACCATGACGAGTCCGACACATAGCATCTGCTTCACCGCCGGCGATGGGATGCCGCAATTCGGCTCCGGCGATGAAGAAGACGAAGACGAAGATGACGATGATCATGACGACGACGACGATGACGATTGCGACGCTGACGACGATGATGCGGGCACGCCGGCTCCCACGCCGACGGGTGGCAGCAACGTCCGGGGCGGGACGGCCTCGGGTGATGTCCTGCTCGGCACGAGCGGCGGCGACAGCATCATCGGCCTTGCCGGTGACGATGTCCTCATCGGCGAAGCCGGGGACGATGCGATCTCCGGAGGCGATGGCGCCGATTTCGTCGACGGTGGCGCGGGTCGCGACACGGTGCATGGCGGCTCGGGCGACGACCATGTCTTCGCCGGAGCGGACGCTGATCTGGTCAATGGCGAGGCCGGAGCCGACAGGCTCTTCGGCCAGGGCGGCAACGACGTAATCAATGCCGGAGCGGGCGATGACGCTGCCTTCGGCGGGGCCGGCAACGACCTGTTCGTCGGCGAGGTGGGTGACGGCAACGACACCTATTACGGCGACGAGATCGATGGCGGCAACGGCGTCGACACGCTCGACCTGTCGGCGATCAGCGCCAATCTGACGGTGGATCTCGGCAATGGCATGCTGGGGCGCGGCAGCGCCGTCAGCAGCCAGAGCGGCAGCGACACGCTGTGGCATATCGAGAACGTCGCGACCGGCTCCGGAAACGACACGATCACCGCAAGTCGCGCGGTGAATGTGATGGAGGGCGGCGCCGGCGATGACGTCTTCCGCTTCTCCGATGTCGAGAGCGCGGATGGCGACACTATCCTCGACTTCCAGCCCGGAGATCGCCTGGATCTGTCTGGCATGGATGCCAATAGTGGGGTGGCGGGCAACCAGAACTTCACGCTCGTCAACGGGCCTGCCTTCGATGCGGCGGCACAGTTGATGGTGTCCTACGAGGAGCGGGAAGGCGTCGCCTACACGGTCGTGAGTGGCAATGTCGGCGGCGACGCGGCGGAGGAGTTCCGCATCGAGCTCAAGGGCAGCCACAACCTGACCGCAAACAACTTCGTCTTGTGAATGTGAACGAAGGCCGGCGGGCGGGCCGCGTGGTCCGCCCGCCTTCTCCACTTTCCTTCACCGCTATGATTAAGGGCGCGCCGCCATGGCCTCCTCTGCCCGTCTCACCGAAGCCCGCAAACGCGACGGAGCCGTGCTGACCCGGGATTTCCGCCAGGTCGCATTGTTCCTGTTCCTGATCTCCGGCCTGATCAACATCCTCGCGCTGACCGGCTCGTTCTATATGCTGCAGGTCTACGACCGCGCGCTGACCAGCGGCAGTGTTCAGACGCTTGCCGCCCTCTCCGTGCTCGCAATCGGCCTGTATCTGTTCCAGGGCGGCTTCGACATTGTCCGGTCGCAGGTGCTGATCCGGATCGGCGCGCGCCTCGACAAAGATATCGCGCCACTCGCCCATCGCGTCGCGCTCGATATGCCGCGTTTCGGCTTCTCCAGCACGGAGGCACTCGAGCGCGGCCGCGACGTCGACACGGTGCGCGGGTTTCTCGGCAGCCAGGGGCCGGCGACCCTGTTCGACCTGCCCTGGATCCCGCTCTATCTGGCCTTCGTGTATTTCCTGCACCCTTGGCTGGGCGCGTTGACATTGGGCGGCGCCGTGGTGCTGTCCCTGCTGACGCTCCTGAGCGAGATTCTGGCGCGGAGGCTGAGCAGCAGCTCGCGCCAGGCCGCGATCGCCCGCAATGCGATGGCTGACACCCATGCCCGCAACGCCGAGGTCGTGCGGGCCATGGGCTTCTCCGGCCGCGCGGTGGCACGCTTCGACCGTGTGAATCGTGAGCACTTGGCGCTGCAGACCAGTGCCAGCGATCTCGGCGGGACCTTCGGAGCGGTCGCGCGCGTCCTGCGCATGATCCTGCAATCGGCGACCCTCGGCCTCGGCGCCTTCCTCACCATCAAGGGCGAGCTTTCCGCGGGCGCGATCATCGCCGCGTCGGTCGCCTCTGCGCGGGCGCTCGCACCAGTGGACCAGGCGATCGGCAACTGGAAATCCTTCGTCGCCGCGCGCCTCGCCTTCGGGCGGCTGCGCGAGACCGTGGTGGCGCTGAGCAAGGCGGTCGAGCCGATGGAGCTGCCCGCACCGCACCGATCCCTCGGGGTCGATCGTATTACGGTCGCCGCGCCGGGATCCGGCCAGGTGCTGCTGAGCGAGGTCAGTTTCGAGCTGACCGCGGGCAAGGCACTTGGCATCATCGGCGTCAGCGGCGGCGGCAAGACCACCCTGGTTCGCGCGCTCACCGGCATCTGGCCGTGCCTGCGCGGGTCGGTTCGGCTCGACGGCGCGAATCTGGAGCAATGGCCCGAGGATGCGATTGGCCGCCATCTCGGTTATCTGCCGCAGGAGGTGAGCCTGCTCGATGCCAGCATCGGCGATAACATCTCGCGGCTTGCGCCCGATCTCGACCCGGCCGCCATCGTGGCCGCAGCGACCGCAGCCGGCATCCACGACATGATCGTGAAGCTGCCGGAAGGGTATCAGACGCAGCTGGGGCCGCAGGGCACCGCGCTTTCGGCCGGCCAGCGCCAGCGCATTGGCCTGGCTCGCGCGCTCTACGGCAATCCCTTTCTGGTCGTGCTGGACGAGCCGAACTCCAATCTCGACAGTGAGGGCGAGGCAGCCCTGACGAGGGCGATAGAAGGCATCAAGGCGCGCGGCGGCATCGCGATCATCGTCGCCCACCGGCCGAGCGCACTTGTCGCGGTCGATTTGCTCGGCGTCGTGCAGGGCGGCAAGCTTACCGGCTTCGGTCCCAGGGACACCATCCTCAACCCCGTACAGAAGCAGCCCGCACCCGCCGGGACCGATGTTCCGGTCGAGCCACGCCTGCCCGCCGCCAGCGGGATCGATGCGGGCGCTGGTCCGCTCAGGAGGGTGACAGCATGATCGAGGTCAAGGCGCTCCGGCCCGCTCGGAATTCCGCACCCTCAGCCGAGGAAATCTACCGGAAGGCGCAGGGAGAGCCCGCGCCGTCACGCTGGCCGGCCGCTCTCGCGGTGATCGTTCTGGCGGTCGCCGCATATCTGCGCTCGCTGACGTCGACGCAGGCCGAACCGGAGCCAGGCCCAGTTGACACTGCGGCCGCACCCCAGCCGGCCGGCGAGGTGGAGCTTCAGGGCGACCCGGACGAAACCGGTTCGATTCCCGAGGACAAGAACGACCACGAACTCGGCTCGGGCGCGGCGAGCGATCCGGTGCCGGGGCTGGTGGATTTCCTCGGCATCGATTCGCCGCCGATCGACTATGAGCAGCTGCCCCTGCAGCCCTTCGTGCGCGAAACCATCGCATTCGGCCTGGACCGGGTCAGCAACGACAACCGTTTTGCCGCGGAGGGCTCGCAGATAATCGGCGGCGCGAGCGTGTCGAGCGGCCCACATCTTGTCCCCATCGAGGGGGGCGGGGCGCGGGTGCCGGTCGTCGTGGCGCCTTTCAACCCGGTGATCTTCGTTCCCGAACCGCATGATCCTCCCGACGGCCCCGATCCCGATCCCGATCCGGTTGGACCGCAGGACCCGACGACCCGTAACCGGTCCCCGCGCCTGGCGAAATCGGTCCAGCTTGGCGAGATCGGTGCCTGTCAGACATTGCTGCTGACAGCGGCGGGGTTGCTGGTGGGCGCGTCGGATGCCGACGCCGATCCGCTGACGGTCCGCAATCTGCAGGTATCGTCAGGCACGATCGAGCTGACCGAAGACGGCTGGCAATACCGGCCGGCTGCCGGATATTACGGCCCCGTCTTCGTGAGCTATGGCGTGACCGATGGCATCGCGACCGTCTCGCAGGTCGCGGTACTCCGGGTGGTCGAAATCCTGGAGCTGGACGGCACTGCCGGTGACGACGTGCTCACCGGCACGGACTGTGCCGACCTGATCAGGGCCGGCGATGGGAACGACACCGTCGATGCGCGGGCCGGCAACGACATCGTGCACGGGGGCGCGGGCGACGACCACATCATAGCGGGTGCCGGCAACGATATCGTCTATGCCGGTGCCGGTAACGACGTCGTCTATGGCGGCACCGGCATGGATGTCCTATTCGGCGGCGCCGGCAATGACCGCCTTTACGGCGAGGACGGCGACGACCGCCTGTTCGGCGAAGCTGGCGACGACCTTCTCGTCGGCGGCCTGGGGAACGACGAACTCTCGGGCGGCGACGGCAACGACACGATCTTCGGCGAGGCCGGTGACGATGCAATCGACGGCGGCGCCGGCGACAACGAGCTGCATGGCGGCCCGGGCAACGACCATATCCGTAGCGGCCCTGGCAACAATGTTATCTCGGGCGGTCCCGGCGACGACATCATCGCGACCGGCGACGGCGACAGCGCGATCGACGGCGGATCGGGCGATAACATCATTTCGGTCGGGAACGGCCTGAACCACGTCAGCGCCGCCGATGGCAACAATACGGTGCTCGGCGGCGCTGGCGTCGAACTGGTTCAGCTCGGCGCCGGACGCGATGTCATGCGGCTCGGCGGCGGCGACGACGTCGCAAAGGCGGGTGCTGGATCCGACCTTCTGTTCGGCGAGGAGGGCGACGACACCCTCTTCGGCGAGGCGGGGGACGATCGTCTGGACGGGGGCGACGGTGACGACACGCTTTCGGGCGGGGCCGGTAACGATGTTCTCGTCGGTCGTCGGGGCGACGACCTCGTCGATGCCGGGGAGGGCGACGACCTCGCCGATGGCGGCGAAGGAAACGACACCTTGCTCGCCGGCGCCGGCGACGACGAGGTCGAGGGCGGCGATGGCTGTGATGTTATCGATGCCGGCACAGGCGACGACGAGGTCGATGCAGGGAACGGAGACGATGTCGTGTTTGCCGGATCCGGCGACGATAAGGTCGATGGCGGCGATGGCGACGACGTTGTCCGCGCCGGGGACGGCGATGACATCGTCGAGGGCGGGGACGGGAACGATACGCTCGATGGAGGAATGGGCCGTGATACGGTCAGAGCGGGATCGGGCAACGATATCGTGATTGCCTCACTGGATCAGCAAGACGATTGCCTCCATGGCGATGAGGGGCATGACACCCTCGATCTTTCCCAGACGAGCGATGGCGTAACCGTCGACCTGACGGAGAACAGGGCCGTTGGCATCGAGATCGGGGAGGATACGGTTCTCGATTTCGAAGCCCTGATCGGCGGCGAGGGGAACGACCACTTCATCGTGGGGTCGAAGGGCGCGACGGTGACGGGCGGCAGGGGCGAGGACCGGTTCGAGTTCGACGTATCCGCTCCCGCCRATAACGACCTGATCCACCAGATCCTCGATCTCGAGGAGGGCGACCGCATCATCGTCAAGCAATACCAGGTCCATTCCGACGCCGAGGCTGGCGGCACCGAGATCGACCCATTCAACGAAACCTATAACGGCACCGACGAGGACCGACGCCCGTTCCGCTTCCGCATCGAAAAGATCGGGGAGGACGACAGGACCTTTGTCGATGTCTTCGTCGCGCAGCAGGACGAAAAGGATTTCTCGATCGAAATCTATGGTGCTCACAAATTGTATTATTACTGATCCAGCGTGGTGTGGTCGCCGCTCGCTATGGCGCCGAGAGGGTTCGTGTCATGAATGCCCAAAATTTCGACGCCAAGCTCTTCGCCAAGGCACAGAAAGGCGCTCGCGCGGCCGAACGGCGGGCCGATTTCGGCCTTGGTCCGCACATTGTCTCCGGCATGGCGCTGGCGTTGCTGCTCGTGGTCGGATTCGGTGGCTGGGCTGTATCGGCCAATCTCAATGGCGCGGTTCTCGGCCAGGGAACGGTCAAGGTCGATCAGAACCTCAAGGAGGTGCAGCATCGCGACGGCGGCATCATCCGGTCGATCGCGGTCAGGCAGGGCGACAACGTCAGCGAGGGACAGGTTCTGTTCCAGCTCGAGGACGTCCAGACCCGCGCGGAACTGTCGATCGTCCGCTCTCAGCTGGCGGAGCATCTTGCCCGCGGCGCCAGGCTGGTCGCCGAGCGTGATGGTTTCGACAAGGTCGATTTTCCTTCCCCTCTCGCCGCCTTTTCCGAGGAGGCCGCTGAGATCATCAAGGGCGAGACGCGTCTGTTCGAGGGGAACCGAACCAATCGGGAAAGCCGCAAGGAGCAGCTCGAGATCGGCATCGTCCAGTCCGGGGAGGAGATCAAGGGGCTACAAGCGCGGCATGTCGCCAAATCCGAGGAGCTCAGGCTCGTCGAGATGGAGCGCACGAAGTTTCTCGGGCTCTTCCAGAAGGGCTATATCGATGGCTCAAAGGTCTTCAACATCAACCGGGAATGGGCGCGGCTGCTCGGTGAGCGCGGGGAGATCGAGGCGACGCTCGCGCGTGCCAAGCTTCGCATCAGCGAAACCCGGCTGCAGATCATCTCCATCAACGACACCGCGCGGACGGAGGCGCAGCGCGAACTGCGTCTGGTCGAAGCCAAGCTGTCGGAGCTGCAGGACCGCCGCGTCGCCGGTGAAGACCGGCTGTCACGCACCGAGATCCGCTCCCCAATCGCCGGGACGATCAACGAGATGACGATCTTCACCATCGGCGGCGTCATCACGCCGGCTGCGCGGCTCGCCACCATCGTTCCCATCGGGGCAAAACTGACGATCGAGGTGCGTATCGCACCGGCTGATATCGACCAGGTCAAACCCGGTCAGGCCGCGCGTCTGCGCTTCTCAGCCTTTAATCGCAACATGACGCCCGAAATTCCCGGCAGGGTCAGCCATGTCTCGCCGGCCACGACGAAAGATCCCGCGACCGGCCAAAACTACTATACATGCGAGGTCCAGATCGAAGGGGATATCGCGGTGCTCGGCGACCGCAAGCTCCTCCCGGGAATGCCGGTCGAGGTGATGATCACCACCGAAGAGCGCAAGGCGCTCTCGTTCCTGACCAAGCCTTTCACCGACCATGCGAGCCGGATGTTCCTGGAGCGCTGAGTTCTATTCACCTGCGAGTGAACCGAAGTAGCGTAACTGGATCTAACAGCGTGGAAAATTGTCGAGGCGCTGGCGCTGCCCGCGCCAAACTGGGACCATCCGGAAGCAGACATACCGAACGTCCGCAATGGGCGGTGGTCTCAATCGGTAATCGCAACACGCTACTTTTCCTTTGGAGATGGAGCGTGGGTGATGAAGCAGCGGCGGCGGATCTACTATTCGGCGGCCCAGCGGGCTGAGATCTGGGATCGCTGGAAGGCCGGCGAGTCGATGAGTTCGATTGGGCGGCGGTTCGATCGGGAGTCCTCTTCGGTGTTCTCGG
>NZ_JBFUIF010000078.1:0-9872 GCF_056402015.1 Allobosea sp. P4_C6 | reverse complement strand
GCATAGATCCGATCGACATAGTAGCGGTCGATCGTCGCGAGGCTCGCGACCTTTCCGTCGCCCTCGACCACCAAGAACTCATCGCTGGTCGCCAAGCGCGCGCCATGGCCCGGCGAGCCGCCCTGCAGCGAGGGGATGCCGAGGAGCTTGGCGAAATGCGCCCAAGGGCCGCCGAAACCCTGCACCGGCCAGATCGTGCGGGGGCAGTCATAGGCGTCGAGCGTCGCCAGCGTGGCGCGGATCAGGCTGGATTCTAATGAGGTCTGATACCAATCATAGGCCGCCATCACCCTGATCGTGATGTCCGGGAAACCGGCCGAATCGAGATGGCGGCGGATGATCGCGATGATGTCCTGCGCGCCAACCTCGCTGATCACGCGCAGATCGCAAGTCGCGGTCGCCGTGTCGGGCAGCAGGAAGGACTTGGTGCCAGGCCCGGTATAGCCGCTGCGCAATCCGCTGATGTTGAAGGATGGGCCATACATGTAGCGCTGCAGTAGATCTGCTGGCGCCACCTCCTCCTTGAAGGTCTTGACCGGGAACTGCGGCGCCAGCCCGGGGATGAAGCCGTTGGGATCCTTGCCGGCAACGCCCGCGCGCATCGCGTCGAGGAGCGGGCGTTCCCAGTCGGCAATCGGCTTTGCCTGCGCCATCATGGCGGCGAGTTCGGGGATGGCTATGGTCCGGCCGGTGTCGTCGGTCAGCGATGCCATGGCATGGAGCAGGCGCCAGACCGGATTGTCGACGACGACGCTGGTGGCGCTATGGACCGCGCCGCCCTGAGGGCCGAGGCCCGTACTCTGCGTGCTGGCGACGAACTCCAGATAGATCAGGCCCTTGTAGCCCAGCGTCATACTGACGGCGCCGCTGGCATCCTGCGCCGTCTTGGGGCCGTAGAGGGCCGAGACCTGCGCAAGCCGGTCGCGATAGCGTTCGAAGAGCTTGCCGTAATTCGGGCTGCCGAGCAGTTCGGCCCCTTCGATCAGGAAGATCAGGTTGACCGGTAATGCCCCCTCGACGGAGAGGATCGAGGAGACCGCGTTGATCCATGCCTGCAACGGTCCCTTTTGCGCGGCGGCACCACGGCCGAGCACCACCTTCGGAAAGCCGTCGAAGGGTATCGCCTCGCCGGAAAACGGCGGATGGGTCCAAGCCTCTGTGCCGACGGGGCGGACGTCGTAATGGCCGTAGATCAGCATGGTCGTCGGCTTGCCGCAGTCGACCATTCCCCAGACGCCGGGATAATCGTCGCCAACATCGACGGTCTCGGCCTCAGTGAAGCCCGCCGCCATCATGTTCGAGACGAGCAGTGCGGCGCATTCGCGTAGACCCGTCTTCTCCAGGCTGACGCTCGGCTGTTGGACCAAGCGCTGGATGTTGGCGATATGCTCGCCGATATGCGCCTCGATATGGGCGTGAATGGTGTCTCGATCGCTCATGGCACGACCTTCGGTTCGGGTCGCGGCTCGCCCGCCGTCTTCGCGCCGAAGCGCCGTGGCCCCATCATCGCCAGGCGCCGGCCCTTCAGCTTCGGATTCAGCGTCTCCTGCAGCGTGTCACCGACGAGGTTTGCCGAGAGCACGAACAGGAACAGTGCGACCGAAGGGCCGATGATCAGATACGGCGCGCTGGTCAGCACCTCCTTGGCCTCGTTCAGCATCTGGCCCCATTCCGGCGTCGGCGGCTGAACGCCGAGGCCGAGATAGCTCAGCGCGGCGGTGTTCAGCACGAAGACGGGCAGGGTCAGCGTCGCCTGGACGATGATCGGGGTGGAGATGTTGGGCCAGATGTGGCGCCACAGGATGCCGGGCCAACTTGCACCCGCCGCGATCGCCGCCTCGACATAGAGCTCCTCCTTGGCCGACAGCGTCACGCCGCGCGCGACGCGGATGAATTGCGGCATCTGCGACAGGCCGAGCGCGATGACGACGCCCTGCTCAGAGGGGCCGGCGACGACGACGATGACGATCGCCAGCAGGATAATCGGGAAGATTAGCATGATGTCCGTGATGCGCATCGTCACCGCATCCCAGATGCCGCCGCGATAACCGACGAACATGCCCAGCGGCACGCCCAGCACGACGGCGAACAAGATCGAGGCGAGAGCGATCTTGGTCGTCACCTGGGTCGCCAGGATCACCCGCGAAAGCACGTCGCGGCCGAACTGGTCGGTGCCGAGCAAGTTCGCCCAGGAGGGCGGCTTCATGCCCTGGCGCAGGCTGATCGCGAAGGGGTCGCGCGGGGTGATCCAAGGGGCCGTCAGCGCGACCACGAAGAGCGCCAGCAGCACGACGGCGAAGAACAGGCCGACGCGATCGCGCGCGAAGCTCCTGAGGAAATCCATCACGGCCTCGCTTTTGGGGGCTGCGAGCGGGTCAATACGAGATCCTCGGGTCGAACCAAGTGTAGAGGATGTCCACGACCATGTTCAGCGTGATGAAGATGATCGCGAAAAAGAAGATCGAGGCCTGGATGATCGGCAGATCGCGCGTCAGCACGGATTCGACCATCAGCCGGCCGAGGCCGGGCCAGTTGAAGATCGATTCGATCACCACTGAGCCGCCGAGCGTGTGTCCGAAGCCCAGGCCGAACAGCGTGATGATCGGCAAGAAGGCGTTGGGCAGCGCATGAGTCAACACGATGCGCCACTCGGCGACGCCCTTGGCGCGGGCGGTGATCACGAACTCCTTGCCGAGCGCTTCGATCATGCAGGAGCGGACCATGCGCGTGAAGATCGCTGCCTGATAGGCGCCCAGCGTAACGACTGGCAGGACATAGTTGGCCCAACTCGCCATTCCAGCGATCGGCAGCCATTCGAGGTGCACGCCGAAGAGATAGATTCCGGCGATGCCGGTGACGAATACCGGCAGGCAGATGCCAACCAGCGACCCGACCGTTACGGTCTTGTCGAGCGAACTGCCCCAGAACGTCGCCGAGAGCGAGCCGAGCGTCAGGCTGACTACGACGGCGAAGATCATCGCCAGCGTGGCGAGTTGCGCCGTGTTGAAGACCCGGGTCAGGACGATTCCGAGCACGGGCTGGCGGTTGTAGTTCGAGACACCGAAATCGCCGAGCAGCACATTGCCGATATAGGTGCTGTACTGGATATAGAGCGGCCGGTCGAAGCCATAGGCCTTGCGGATGCCGTCGACCACGTCCTTGGGCGCATTGTCGCCGGCCAGCAGCACGGCCGGATCGCCCGGAAGGATGTGGAACAGCGCGAACAGGAACGTCAGCAGTAGCAGTCCGGCGAGGACGATGAAGCCCATCCGTCCGATGATCATTCTGAGCAAGGCATGACGTCCCCATGTGTTGGCGAGGCCGCGCAGCGTTTGGCGCCGATGCGCGGCCCGATCCCCGCTGCGCTCAGCGCTTTACGCCCTGGCGCTCCATCTCGCCCTTGTCGAACCAGGCGAAATGCGCCGGATAATTGTCGACCGCCAAGATCTCGTCGCCCTTGAGATAGGTCCGGCCGGCCAAGCCGAGATTGAGCGTCGGCAGGTAGATCACCGGCGCCAGGACTAGGAGCCGCGCCATCCACTGCTTGACATATTCGTTGCGTTTGGCCGGGTCGGTCTCGGTATGGGCGACGTTGGCGAGGCGGTCGATCTCGGCGTCGGAGAAGAACATACGGTTGGCGCCATTGGGCTTCCAGGCGTTGGTGTGGGTGAAATACATCATCGGCTGATCGGGATCGGCCGTCGGAATGCCCCAGGACAGCAGCGCCATGTCGTATTTCGCGTCGTTGGGACCCAAATTCGTCGCCGAGCTGAAGGCGGCGCTCTCCATCACGGTGAGATCGACGGCGATGCCGACCTGTTTCAGGAAGGTCTGGAGCAGCTGGGCGATCTGATAGTCGCCCTTGGTGGCGCCGCGCGGGGTGAAGAGTTTCAGCTTGACCGGCTGGCCCTGTGGGTCCTTGAGCACGCCGCCGCTAAAGGCGTAGCCGGCCTCCTTCATCAGCGCTAGCGCCTTATCGGGATCATAGGGGAAGATGGTGTCCTCGCCCGGCGCGCGCATATCGGTGTAGCCGACGACGCCTTCCATCAGGGTTGGCGCCGTCATCAGCGCGGCGCCGCGCCCGGCGAAGACGCTCTGCACGATGCCGGCCTTGTCGATCGCGTAGTTTAGCGCCCGGCGGAAGGTCGGATTGGCAAGCGCCGGGACCTTGTGATTCAGCACGACGTAGAACTGGCGCGTGCTCGGCACCGTCCTGACCAGCACGCTCTTGTTGCGCTCGAGCCTGGCCAGTTCGAGATCGCCGAGCTGGACGGTGCGGTCGATCTCGCCGCGCTCTAGCATCGCCGTGCGTGTCGCGGCATCGGGCACGATCACGATCTTGACGCTGTCAAAATAGGGCTTTCCGGCCTGCCAGTAGTCCTTGTTCTTCTCGAAGATCGTGTATTCGCCCTTGACGAACTGCGTGTGCACGAAGGGGCCGGTTCCGACAACCTTGGTCGCCAGCCCGGCCTCGCCCACGGCCTTGTAGGCAGTCGGGCTGAACATGCAGAGCGGGCGGTAGCCCAGCGTCGGCAACAGCGCGGCGAAGGGTGCCGCGAGATGGAACGACATCTCGTATTCGGAATCGGCCGTCGCGTTCTCGAAGCCCTCGAGCAGCGGCAGATAGATGAATTTCTTGGCCTTCGCCTCGTTGAACACGAATGCCGCGGCCTCGGCGTTGAAGGACGATCCGTCATGGAACTTGACGCCCTCCTGCAGCTTGAAGGTCACGGTCTTGCCATCGGGCGAGGTCGTCCAGCTCTTGGCGAGCAGTGGCTTGATCTCGTTTTGCGGGCTCAGTTCGACGAGCGTCTCGCAGGCATGCAACCAGACATCCTGCCCCGACTGGTCGGTGCTGCGGCCCATGAAGAGCGTGAACTTCTCGCCGGACTGGGCATAGATCAGTTGCCCGCCATATTGCGGCTTGCCGGCATCCTGCGCCAAGGCGGCACCTGAGGCGAGCGCTCCCGCGAGGGCGAGCCGTGCGAGCAGGTTCGTCAGTCTCGGCAGCATGATCTGTCCTCCATGGTTGCCGGTTCGGGTGCGCCGGAGGCGACCGCGAGCCGCATTCAGTACATTTGCGCCTTGTCGAGGATATTGGTCATTTCGGAGCTTCGGCCCGCCAGGAACAGCGGGATATTGTGGCAGAAGATATCGGTGATCGCATCGTTCTCGCTGGCGACGGTGCTGGCCGAGTGCGGCGAGATCAACACATTGGGTAGGTCCCAAAGTGCGGAGACATCCGGCAGCGGCTCGATCTGCGCGACATCGAGCGCCGCCAAGCCGATCGCGCCGGATTGCAGCGCCTCGGTCAGTGCCTCCTCATCGACCAACTGCCCGCGCCCGATATTGACGAAGACGACGCCCGGTTTCATACGCGCGATGATGGCGCGGCTGAGCATGCCCTCCGTCGCCGGCGTATGCGGCGCCGCGAGCACGACGGCGTCGGCACGCGCGACGGCCTGCTCCAGCATGTTGAGGCCGTGGACCTCGTCGGCAAAAAGTTCGGCGCGCCTATCGTCCGAGGGACGGCGCACCAGTGCGATGACCCTCATGCCGAAGGCCTGCGCGAAGCGTCCGACTTCCGCACCGACCTTGCCGGCTCCGACCACGAGAAGGGTCTGCCCCGCCAGCGACGTGCCGCAATAGCGCTCCCAGCGATGCGCCTTCTGCTCGTCCTTGAGGAACGGATAGCGCTTGGCGTGAACGAGCAGCGCCATCACGGCGAACTCCGCAAGGGGCCTGGCATGAACGCCGCGTGCGGTCGTGACGATGAGCTCGCTCCCGGCCAGGCCGTAATCGTTGACCATCCGGCCGACGCCGGAGCTCGTGGTCTGAACCCAGCGGACATGGGGAGCCACCGAGAGCCCGCCGCCGTTCGTGGCAGGTCCGGACGGGAAATCCCATAGGATCGTCGCGCGCCCGAGATGGGCGCGCCAGCGCGCCTCCTGTCCGGCATCGCGCTTGAAATCCGGCTCGCCCTTGTGATCCGCGGCGAAGCGGACAGTCGGCAGCATATCGGGTTCATGGATCACCTCGACGGCCGCCGTCGCGGCCGCCCGGATGCGATCGACATGCTCCGGCTCGAGCGGAGAGGTGAGGAAAATCGTATGCCTGTCCATCGTCTTTGAACGCCGGTAGCTCGACCCGCATAAAGCAGGGATCGTGCCATTTGGGTCTAATTTGCCTCGCGCCGCAATGCCCTGCCCGCATACCGCTAAGCCGCGCCCAAGCTTCGCGGAAAACGTCGCACGCCTTGCTTCAGCGGGCCTCGGCAAGCGAGAATACCGGGCCGGGCCGATCGGGGTCCGACGCGGCGCTGGAATGACCCCGCAGCCGATCTGACTCCACAGGACTTAAGCCGTGACGCTTGCATCATCGACCGCTCTCGTGACTGGAGCGGATAGCCAGGGCATCGGCCGTGCCGTGGCGCTCGCCCTTGCCGAAGCCGGAGCCGACGTCGCCCTGCACTGGTATCGCAGCCGCGAGCTGGCTGAGGAACTGGCGGTCACGATCCGGGGCATGGGGCGACGGGCAGAGCTGGTTCACGCCGATATGGGGGATCCGGCGGCCGCCCGGGCCGCCGTGCGGGGCGCGTCCGAGGCGTTGAGCGGGCTCGGCATCCTCGTCTGCAACGCGGCCAGGATCCAGCGCCGGGCCTTCATGGAGATCACCGACGAGGACTGGGCCGCCATACATGCCGTCAACCTGCACGGCTATTTCGCCTGTGCGCAGGAGGCGGCGAAGATCATGATCGATCGGGGCAAGCCCGGCCGCATCGTCATGGTCTCCTCGGTTAACCAGGCCCATGCCAATCCCGACATCGCCCATTACGTCGCCACCAAGGGAGGCGTCATGATGCTGGCCCGGGCCATGGCGCTGGAGCTGGCGCCGCACGACATCACCGTCAATCTCGTCGCGCCGGGTACGATCGAAACTGACATCAACCGGCACATGCTGGCCGATCCGGAGTTCCGGGCGCGCAAGCTCGCGCCGGTGCCGTTGCGCCGCGCCGGCACCCCCGAGGATGTGGCAGGGGCCGTGGCCTATCTCGCAAGCGATGCCGCAGCCTATGTCACCGGCGCCACGATCGTGGTGGACGGCGGCCTGACCATCGCCTGAACCGAAAGTCGTCCGATGAACACCACTCCTGCCAGCGGCATCCCGGTGCATGAAGTCCATGCGATCCGTTTCGCACATCATGCGGCGCGCCGGCGCGCCGAGAATTTCCTGGGCGGCGATGCCCATGACGGGCCGATGCCGGTTGACTACTTCGTCTTCGTCATCAAGGGCCCGGATGGCGCGATCATCGTCGATACCGGCTTTAGCGCCGAGGTCGCTCAGAAGCGCGGGCGCGAATTCTTGCTGTGTCCGAGCGAGGGCCTGAGGCTGCTCGGGATCGATCCGGGCAGCATCGCCGATGTCGTGCTGACGCATTTGCATTACGACCATTCGGGCAACCAGAACCTGTTCCCGAAGGCGCGCTTTCATCTCCAGGCGGCCGAGATGGCCTATGCCACGGGCCCCTGCATGTGCCACGGCATGCTGCGCGGCGGTTATGATCCCCATGATATCGCCGAGACCGTGCGCAAGCTGTTCGAGGGGCGCGTCGTCTATCATCAAGGCGAGGGCGAGGTTGCTCCCGGAATCACGCTCCATCGCGTGGGCGGGCACACCGACGGCCAGCAGGTCGTGCGGGTGATGACACGCAATGGCTGGCTCGTGCTGGCCTCGGACGCGACCCATTTCTTCGAGAACTTCGAGCGCAACATTCCGTTTCCGTGGGTCTACAACGTCGGGGCGACGCTCGACGGCTTCCAACGGCTGCGCGAGCTCGCCAATTCCGAGAGTATGGTCATTCCCGGCCACGATCCGCAGATCATGACGCGCTTTCCGCCTTCCTCAGCCGAGGCGGCGGGCATCGTCGCCCGGCTCGATTGACGCAATCGGCGGGGAGGCCCGGCGTTCCGTCTGGAAGGCCGGGCCGGCTGGCCTCAGTTCGCCTTGACCGGGACGACGTCCATGGCGAGCGTTTCCTCGTCGCTGCGCAGGCGCACTGTCTGGGCGCGATCCCGCCAGACCGCCCAGCCATATTTGATCACGGTCAGCGGCAGCGTGACGCGATCCTTCATAAACAGCGCTCCCGCCTCGCTGAGCATGGCGCTGCGCTTAGCATTGTCGAGTTCGCTGCCGGCACTGTCGATCAGCTTGTCGACGGCGGGATTGGCATAGCCGCGCCAGTTGAACTGGCCGAGCTTGCGGTCCGCATCGTTGGAATGCGCGATCGCGGACAGGGTGTAATAGGCCTCGCCGGTGATCGTGCCCCAGCCGGCCATCGTCGCCGAGAGCTCGCCGCGCGGCCGCGCCGAGAACAGGATCGAGACGGGCACGCCATTGGCCTGCACATCGACGCCGACACGCGCCAGCATCTGCACCAGCGTCGTGCCGATCTCGCGGTCGCCCGGGAGGCGGTCGACGGTGAAGCTCAGCGTGAACTTAAAGCCATTGGGATATCCGGCCTCGGCCAGCAACTGTCGCGAGCGCGCTAGATCGGCCTTGACTTCGGGAATCTCGGGATTGAAGCCGAAGATCCCCTGCGAGACCAGTTGCGTCGCGGGCGAGCCCATCCCGTCCATGGCGATGTCCCCGAGTTGGCGGCGATCGATCGCGAGATCCAGTGCCTCGCGGACGCGCGGATCGCGGAAGGGGTTGGCGGCGAGCGGCGAGCCGTCCTTGGCGCTGACCTGCGGCGTTTTCTCGCGCAGATCGAAATCAAGCAGGAAGACGAAGATCGTGTCCTGCGTCGGGACGTTGAGCTTGCTGTCCTTCTGCAGCGCGGCGACATCGGTCGCCGAGACGCGCGAGATCATGTCGACCTGGCGGGCACGCAACTGCGCGACGCGGGCTGCATCGTTGGAAATCTCCTTGCGGATGACGCGCTGCCAGGGCTGCGGGCCGGCCCAGTAGCCGTCGAACCGGTCGAGCGTCAGATCGGCCTTGGGCGTCCAGGAGACGAGCTTGTAGGGGCCGGTTCCGATCGCGGCCTTGCCTGAATTGAAGGCCTCGTTCGAGGTCTCGCGGGTCAGACCGGCGGCGGCCTTCGACGAGACGATGAACAGCCGGACGAGGTCGTTGGGCAGGGTCGGCGCGGCGCTGTCGGTGAGGAGATGCACCGTATGGCTGTCGATGACCCGCACCTCCTTGATGCGGCGCGTATAGAGCGTCGCCGGATTGGGGCCGGTTACGTTGGGAATGCGCTCGATCGAGAACTTCACGTCTTCGGCGGTGAAGTCGGAGCCGTCATGGAACTTGACGCCCTTGCGCAGCTTGAACTCCCAGGTCGTGGCATCGATGGCCTTCCACGACTCGGCCAGATTGGGCTCGACCTGCAGCTTCTCGTTCGAGCGCACCAGCGTGTCGAAGATGTGCTTGAGCGCCTCGACATGGACGCCCAGCGCGCTGTAATGCGGGTCCATCGATTCCGGCCCGGCCCGGACGCCCATGTTGAGCGTCTGTGCGGAGGCGGCGCTCGCGCCGATCAGCCCAACGGCCAGCGAGGCGACTTTCAAGAAGCGCGTGAAAGACATGGCGTGATTCCCCTGATGATCCCGTTGCAATTGAGCGGCCGGCCTCCGCAGTGATCGGAGGGAGCCATATGGTCTGTCTGCGGTCAGTCGTTGGCCTTCATGGCGTCGAGCACCATTTTCGTGGCACCAGAAATGTCTCCGAGCTTCTCGCCCGCCTTGACGCGCTCCTGGTTGCGTTCGCCGCGCTCCTGGCGCGCGATTGCTGCATCGGCGATGGCCTCGGCTTCCGCGACGGCCAGCACCAACACGCCGGATTCATCGGCCAGGATGACGTCCCCGGCATTG
>NZ_JBFUIF010000077.1:0-9977 GCF_056402015.1 Allobosea sp. P4_C6 | reverse complement strand
GTCCTGACCCGCGTGCTCTTGCCTGCTCAAAACCTGAGCGATGGCGGACAGCTGAAGATTGTGATCGTCTCCGGCTATGTCGAACGCGTCGATACAAGCGCCGTTCCCGAGACCGTTCGTGCACGCGTCGAGAGCGTTCTGACGCCCTTGATCGGTAAGCGCGAGCTCCGGCTTCGTGACATCGAGCGTCAGTTAGTACTTGCGGGAGATACCCCCGGTGTCGCTCTGCGTTCGGCGCTGTCGCCGGGGGCGGAGCTCGGGGGCGCCGTTCTGGTGCTCCAAGCGCAGTATCGCCCGGTATCCTGGACCTTGGGCGTCGATAACACGCTCTCGGGCGCCCTCGGCCGTTCGAACGTCTCGGCGGGTATTGACGTCAACAGCGTCTTCCGTCTGGGCGAGACCATCTATCTCAGGGCCGCCGGCCACCCGAGCGGTTCCGATTCTGCAGGCTTCGGCGCACTTTTTGACCAGTATCCGCGCATGCGCACTCTATCGGGCGGTATGCTCATTCCGCTGGGAACGGATGGCCTGACTCTGAACCTAGAGGCGACCGAAAGCCGTACCACCCCGAAACCGACATTTAGCTTGCCGCAGACGGCGAGCGTGTTCGACCGATACTCCGTCCGCCTGCGCTATCCGTGGGTGCGGTCGCGCGAGGTCACCTTCGCGTCCGAGCTGATTTTCGACGCCGAGGAAGAGCGCGTGGATATTTTGGCCTCCGGCGTCAAGCTGCCAATCTCGCTCGATCGGCTCAGGGTGCTTCGCGCCGCGACCGACGGCGTGATGCAGCTGTCGGCAGGAGGCGTTCTCTCGGGACGCGCGATCCTGTCCGCGGGGTTAGATGCCTTTGGTGCCCGCACCGCGTCCGATGCCACGCCGCTCCTTCCCCTTTCGCGACTCGGTGCAGACGCTGATTTTCGCAAGGCCGAGGCGATCCTGACGTTCGCGCAGCCACTGGCAGAGCATTTCGGTGTCGCGCTACTTGCCCGCGGTCAGACCTCATTCAACCAGGCACTGCCGCGCGCCGAGCAGATCGGCATCGCGTCGTTTCAGGAGCTTTCGACGTTCGACGCCGGGACGTTGGGCGGAGACAGCGGATGGATCGTGCGGGCGGAGGTGAACTCGCCCTGGCAGACCGCGCTCGCCGGTACCCCGGTCACGGCCACGCCCTACGCCTTCGCTGCGACGGGAGCGCTTTACCTTCAGCGCCCGACTGCTCTCGAACAGGGGACGACGCATGTCTCCTCGGTCGGCCTCGGTGTGCGGCTGGCAGCGTTGCTGGATTCGTCTTTCTCGCAGGCATCGCTCGCGCTTGAATTCGGCCGGCAATACCGCGACGACCTACTGCCAAACTCGAACAGATTCACGATGGTCGGCTCCATTCGGTTTTGATTCTGGCCTGAGCCGCAACCTCTCGGATTCTAAGAGGGATCTCGAATGCGAATCGAAAAGTCCAGGCTCCTGTTCGCGTTGCTTGCGACCACGTGCCTAGCACCGCTTCGTCCGAGCCTGGCCGGGGAGTTGCCGACGGGCGCGTCAGTAGTGCACGGCACCGTCGGGTTCGCCACGCCTGGCACGAGTGCGATGACGATCCAGCAATCGTCAGCCGCCGCCATCGTTAACTGGCAGAGCTTCTCGGTCGGGGCCGGAGCGAGCGTCAACATCCAACAGCCTTCCGCATCCTCCGCGCTGCTCAATCGGGTTACTGGTGCGGCGACCTCGACAATAGCGGGCCAGATCAACGCGAATGGACAGGTCTATCTCGTCAATCCCAACGGCATCGTGATCACGCCGAGCGGCACCGTGCGCGCCGGGGGCGGTTTCGTGGCCTCGACGCTCGGCATCGGCGACGAGGATTTCAAAGCGGGACGGCGGAATTTCGCGGGAGCTGGCTCCTCCGCGGCCGTGGTCAACCAGGGCACGATCGAGGTGGGTCGCGGCGGATATGCGGCGCTGCTCGGCGGCTCAGTCGAAAATGCCGGCACGATTATCGTGCCTATGGGCCGGGTCGGCCTCGGCGCGGGCGAGCGACTGACGCTCGATATTTCGGGAGACGGTTTCCTGCAGGTGGCGGTCCCGTCTGGATCCGCAGGCGAAAAGGCGCTCATCCAGCATAGCGGCCGCATTCGCGCGAATGGGGGGCGGGTCGAGATGCAGGCGGCGACGGCACGCGAGGTTGCCCGCCAGGCGATCAACCTGTCGGGTGTGGTCGAGGCGCGTACCGTGGGCGGCCGCTCTGGCGCAATTATCCTTGGCGGCGGGGCCGGCGGAACCGTCACCGTCTCGGGCCGCCTCGACGCGAGCGCGACGCGCCAGGGCAGGAGGCAGCAGGCCGGGCGGCCCCGCCCGACAGGAGGGGAATCGGGCGGCGAGATCACAATCACTGGCGATCGTATCAACCTCACCCGGGCAACTCTGGACGCGAGCGGGCGCAACGGCGGCGGGACCATCCGGATCGGCGGCGATTTGAAGGGAGGAGGGTCGCTGCCTCATGCGCGCAGGACCATCGTGGATGGCGCGACGCATATCAGAGCAGATGCGACGGATGCCGGGCAGGGCGGCAGGATCATCCTCTGGTCGGACGAGTTCACCGGGTTCGGGGGGCTGATCCGGGCGCGCGGTGGACCCAACGGCGGTGATGGTGGATTTGCCGAAGTGTCGAGCAAGGGCGTGCTCGGCTATGACGGCCAGACGATCCTGACGGCGGCGCAAGGCAAGTTCGGAACTCTGCTGCTCGACCCCTATGACATCACAATCTCTAATGGTGCGACCACGACCCTCCCCGGGCCGTCCTTCACGCCGACCATCGAGAGTTCGGTCATCAATATTGTTGATCTGCAGAACGCCTTGGCTAGCGCCAACGTCGCAATCCTCACGGGTGGCACGGGCAGTTCCRGCAGCGACCCTGGCAACATTACAGTCGCCGCACCGATAACCTGGGCGCAAGCAACGACGCTGACGCTTAATGCCAACAGCGGGATCGTAATCCAGCAAGCGATTTCTGCTCCGGCGGGCGGACTCACCCTCAGCGCAAGCGGCAGCGTCACGGCAACGGCGCCGGTCAATGTCGGAACCTTCACCCTCCAATCGGGCACATGGACTCAGTCGGGTGCGCTGCCGACGTTCTCCACTACGGATTTCCGCTTGACCGGTGGCCGCTTCCTACGCGTGCTTGGTGGCGACGGCATCAGCGTTCCCTATCAGATCRCCGACGTCTACGGCCTACAGGGCATCAATTCCTTCGCCAGCCTGGCGCTCAGCTACCAGTTGGCGAACGATATCGACGCGAGCGGGACGAACCAGTGGAACGCTGGCGCCGGATTCGTCCCGATCGGCGGCTCTACCTCGGGGCTTCCCTTTTTCTCGGGCACGCTCGACGGACAAGGTCGCACCATCAACGGCCTCTTCATTAACCGACCCGGCGCTTCAAATGTCGGCCTTTTCGGGGACGTCACCGGCATGGTCACCGGCCTCGCGCTGACGAATGCCAATATCAGCGGTGGCTCACTCGTCGGGGCAATCGCGGGAGCAAACTCGGGGACGATCTCTCAGGTGCACGCATCCGGAACCGTCTCCGGAACCGTGGCGGGAACACCCTCCGCTGAAAATGGCGCCTCGGAGATCGGCGGCCTGGTCGGGGCCAACGCCGGCACGCTGACCCGATCCTACTCCACCGCCACCGTGAATGGCGGACCGTTCGGAGTCTTCATCGGTGGCCTCGCCGGCAGCAATGCTGGTGAAGGAACCATTTTGCAAAGCTACTCCGCCGGAGCGGTATCGGTCGGCGATGGCGGCGTGGCGACGAGTGGGRCACACCGCGGCGGATCAATCGGCGGCCTGGTCGGGCAGAACATTGGCTCGATATCCCAGACATATTCCACGTCCACCGTGACGACCGGCTCGTCCATCTGGTTAATCGGCGGCCTTGTTGGGGACAATACTCTGGTCGTGTCGGAGGGGACCTCCACAGGCACCATCGCGCAAAGCTATGCCACCGGGCCGGTATCGGCAGGGGCCGGGAGCCAATCGGTCGGTGGCCTGGTCGGGCAGAATCTCGGCTCCGTATCCGAGTCTTACTCCGCCGCGCCGGTCGTGGCCGGGGCCGCGAGTTCCGCTGTCGGCGGTTTCATCGGCTTGAACACGGCCACAGTGAACGGTTCGTTCTGGGATACGACCGCAAGTGGCCAGGCCCAGGCTTTCGGCACCAATTCCAGCACCGACCCCGTCGTGCTCACCGGCCTGACCACGGCGCAGTTCCAGGATGCGGGCACCTTCGTGCCCCAGGCGCGTGCGCAGGGCTGGAGCTTCGAGGCCAATTGGGCGCCTCCCAGCGTCGGCTTCTATCCTGAGCTCTACGCGATCGCTCCGGTCATCCGCGCCGTGAACGACGGCGCGACGCGAACCTATGGCGGCTCCAATACGATCTCACCGCTGACCAGCTATGGCGGCCAGGGCTCCTTCGTCTTCGGGCCGACCAGCGATTCCGTGGATCTCTCCAATGCCCTCGCCAGCCCGGCGACCGCCGCCAGCCCCGTCGGCACCTACGCGATCGGCGGCGTGAACCAGACCAGCACGCAAGGCATCGCCTACCGAGTTGTGGCCACGCAGACGGATGCGGCTCTGACTCCGAGCCTCGTAGTCACGCCGGCGCCCCTGACCGTCGTCGTCGGCAACCAGACCAAGACCTATGGCTCGCTCTTCACGTTCCTGGGCACGGAATTCAGTGCCGTAGGTCTTCAGAACGGCGAGACGGTCGGCTTGGCGGCACTGTCGAGCACAGGGGCCCCCGCGGCTGCCAATGTCGGCCTCTATCCGATCCAGATTGGCAACGCGACGGGCGGAACCTTCAACCCCAGCAATTACAGCATCACCTATGTTCCCGGTACGATGGCGGTGACGCCGGCATCGTTTACCATTACCGCCAACGACCAGACCAGAACGTACGGATCGCCGTTTCCGTTCACGGGCACGGAGTTCACCGCGACAGGGCTTCAGAATGGCGAGGCGGTCGGATCGGCGGCACTGTCGAGCACAGGGGCCCCCGCGGCTGCCAATGTCGGCCTCTATCCGATCCAGATTGGCAACGCGACGGGCGGAACCTTCAACCCCAGCAATTACAGCATCACCTATGTTCCCGGTACGATGGCGGTGACGCCGGCACCGCTGATCATCGCGGCCAACAACCAGATCAAGGCTCTGAGTTTGCCATTCTCGTTCACCGGGCTGGAATTCACAGCGGCGGGACTAGTGAACGGCGAGACGGTCGGGTCGGCAGCCCTATCTAGTATTGGTGCCCTCGCCACGGCGTTCGCAGGTATTTACCCCATCCAGATCGGAAGCGCAGCGGGCGGGACTTTCAATCCGAGCAATTACGCCATCAGCTACCTCCCCGGCGCGATGACCGTGGGAGCCGGCTCGGTGGCGCTCGTCGAGAATACGCAGGCTGGCGTGCCCAGCCGCGACCTGCCGGTGACGACTATTAATCTCCCCAATCCAACGGATACGTTCGACCTCCTCGGACCGGGCGGAGGAAGTGGAGGCGTCGGGTCGGGCGGGCCCACTTTGGGTACGGGCCGGCCCGGAGAGCTGGAGGCCGCACGCAGCACGCTGGCCGCGATCGAGCGTTCTGCCAATGAACTTGAGGGAGACGTGGCTCGCTGCGAGGCGCAAAAGAAGGTCGCGAATGATTACAAAAACTGCGTCGGCAATGCCCTTGAACAATTTTCCGATGCACTCGACTCGAAGATTCTGACCCTTCCCGGGCCGATGCGGGGCATTCCCGCCGCGATCCGTCGGGCGGCACAGCAGGTGCGGGCCGCCCGGACGATGCAGGAGGCGCGCGCAGCAGTGGGAGTGGCCCTCGCAGAGGTTCGGAAGGCGATAGCGCTTATCCGCGCGGACGATCCGGCTATTGGTCGGTTGCAGTTGCAACAGGCTAACCGCATCGTGTCTGCTCTTGGCTCGGTGCAAACTAAATTCGCACGGGCAACCGGCCTGTAACATCGTCGCCTTACTCCATGCCTGAGCGTGACAGGATGTCGTTGTGAACCTTCGAGATTATGAAATCTCGGCAAAGTTGGCGTGTGGTCCGTGCCTACGAGCTCGGTTCGGCCGCCGCATATGGTTTGGCCTTCTGACCATCGTGCTTATGACGGTATGGACGAATGTTTCTGCGCAGGCGGAGCGGCGTGTCGCTCTCGTCATGGGGCTCAGCGCGTATCGCGGCTTACACGAACTGATTAATCCCCGGAACGACGCCGCGGACATCGCGGAAGCGCTGAAGCAGCGGGGGTTCGAGGTCCTTCATGGCGAGGATCTGGGAATGTCCGCCATGCGCGACCTTTTTTCACGCTTCATAGCCCTCGCCCGGGATGCGGACGTCTCGCTGTTCTATTACGCGGGGCATGGCTTTCAAATCGACTCCCAGAACTATCTGGTTCCGGTCGATGCCCAGGTTCGAGACCCAGCCAAGTTTATGCAATCCATCGTGAGCCTCCAAACTGTATTGACTAGTCTGGAAAACGCGCGCGGCATCCATCTCATTTTCCTCGATGCCTGCCGCAATAACCCACTGCGACAGGGCGCGACCGGAAGCGCCGGGACTATGCAGGACGGGCTTGCCCGCGTCGGCAGTGCCGCCAATTTCCTGTTCGCCTTCGCGACCCAACCGGACAACGTCGCCCTTGACGGGACGGGGCGCAACAGCCCCTTCGCAACAGCGCTGCTAAGTCATATCGCGACGCGCGGCCAGGACGTCGCATCGATGATGATCAGGGTACGCCGCGACGTGATCGCCGCTACCGGAGGGCAGCAGATCCCCTGGGAGAACTCTTCCCTGACCCGCCAGTTCGCCTTCAGGCCCGGTGCGCCCGAGGCCGCATCGCCCGAGGTGCAACTATGGCAGCTGGGAATCGTGCTGCGTGATCCGGCGCTTCTGAAGCTCTATGTTGATCGCTTCCCGACGGGAGCGCATGTTAGCGAGGCGCGCTCTTATCTCGACCCCACTAAGCTTGCTTCCCTCGAGGGCGCGACCGCCCGCAGTGCAGACGCCGTCGGTGACGACCGCCTGTGGGATCTGGTAGCTAGAACGCGAATGCGGCCTCTAGCCGAATTTTATCTGCACCGCTTTCCGACCGGCAAGCACGGCGACGCCGCCCGGAAACTCCTGGATACGCTGCCGGGTACGGACAGCGTCGACATTCCCTCCGAAGCCCTGTGCGAGCGGCTTGCAACACATCCTCGCGACGCGACCGCCAATTTGGACGGTGTCCCTCTCGAGGACCTGATCGCGAATGCAGACAGGGCGATCGGCGCCTGTCGGCGCGCGATGCTGACACATCCGGCCATGCCGAACTATGCTGCCCTGCTTGCTCGCGCCTTGTGGGCGGCAAATCAGCGCTCGGAGGCACTGCAGCTTTACCGCGTGGCCGCGGCACAGGGAAATCTCCGCGCGATGGTGAGTCTGGGGCTGATCGTCGAAGCCGGAGATGGCGTTCCGAAGGATGTCGGCGGCGCCTATGACCTGTACAGGCGCGCAGCCTCGGGAGGTAGCCCCGACGGTGCGATCAATCTGGCCGTTGCCCTGATGCAGGGAACGGCGTTGCCGCGAGATGTTCCGCGCGCAATCGAACTGCTAACGGCCGCCTCTCGCCAGGGGTCGGCGATTGCGACCTTCAATCTCGGTGTTCTGGCGGAACAGGGCGTCGGCGGCACGGCGGATCGGGCGCTAGGCTATTTCCGCAAAGCGGTGGAACTCGGTGACGTACGGGGCTACCGGGCCGCGGCGGTCCTACTCGATGAGGGGCGCGGCACCCGTAAGGATCCTGATGCCGCTGCGGAAGCTCTCCTACTTGCGGTTGCGTCAGATTCTGGCGATGCGCTCGGTGAACTGACGAAGGCTACGAAGAGCTGGTCCTCCGAAACAATCCGAGCATTGCAGCTGCGACTCCAGCGCGAAGGATATCTGTCAAGCGCGATCGACGGCCGAACCGGTCCCAAGCTCCAGAGCTCGCTGCAGCGATGGCGGCGGACGGGAGGCTATGCATATGCTTTAAGGTAATGGTTCGTGCGAACGCCGGATCCAACAACACTATAGGTCCAATCTTATATAAAATGAACGCCAACCAACCTTACGCATTTGCTTTAATTGATTCCTCGAATGGATGGAATTGATATGAATGAATTGCCATCTCTCGTCAAATTAATAAATCATTCGAATGAATTTCACGAAAGCCTCAATGTTTTATGCGGTAATCTTGAATCCAATATTTCATATAATGGAAATTATAGCGACTGCGACGAAACCGCAATATTTATTGTTTCATGCGATCTAAGAATAATCTCTCGAAGCTCGGCTGCTATTCGACTTATAGATCGCGGTATCGTGCGGGACGGGCATTTTATTACACAAAACTCTATGTTTAATGCGTGCTTTAGACGATGGATGACTGGCCAGAAATGTGAGCCGGATCGCCGCGAATTTAGGCGATCTCTAAAGGTCGATCCCGAACGATACCTAAATGTTTACGCACACGCGATCAATCTTGCCAACTTTGGTGCGTCGATAATTTTTGTTGTGGTCATTCGTGATGTCGAGCGATCAATGGACCACAATATCGCGGCCATAAAAACCCGATACGGGCTAACTGAGACGGAGGCTCGAGTACTAGCAGCAGTATGCCAGGGTCTTAACACAGTTTCCGCCAGCCGGCTGATGGGAATCGCTAAAACTACCACTCGCACGCACATGCAGAGGGTATTCGCAAAAACTGGCACGACAAGCCAAGCTAAGCTTATGCAGTTCGTTTTTCGATTTATGCCTGGGCATGAACCTTAGCGAGGCGGCAGTGTTCCAGGCAATTTGCGACGCTCTATGCAAGGTTCTTCGAGGTGTTTAACTGCCTCTCGCGGCGCGTACGATTAATCACAATCTAGCGGGTAAGGTGACCCCCGCGCACCATAATCGAACGCGTCTGATTTCCGGTTCCGTCCCTGGCAACGCGGTTAGCTGCCGTCCACGCGTTTGGCACCACCCGTCGCGGGTGTTATTCTCAACGGCATTGTTGCAAAATCCGTGCCGCTTTATGATCTGATTGATTGCAAATTTGCCAATTGATTTCGGAAATTCGGAGGCTCGGATGCGACCTGATGTAGGGGTGGCCAGGGCGGCAGGCGCCGGCAAATGTACGAAGGTTGCCCGCGGCAGGACCAAGACAAAGACGGCGAGGTCCGAGCAGGAGGACCTCCTCTGCGGCCTCTTTGTCGATCTCCTGATGGATCGCTCGCAGRACGGGCTCCTGTCGTTCTGCGCCCATGCCGGCATCACCCTTCCGAAGGATGGCAATGCCTGGTTGCCGGCCTTCTTGGCTCACTACCAGCGGGSCAAGGACGTCGAATTCGGCCATGCGCTGARTGATTTCACGACCTGGGCGCCCATCGCYSGACGCGTCCGCGAGCTYCAGGCTGAGMAGCGGCGCCATGGGTAGGCCGTGGGGAGGCGGGAAGCCGACGCCCGCCAGTTTCTTCGAACTCGATATCAGGTGGCTGAAGCGGCAGGGCATGCTGCGGCCCGGCAAGCTGTCCTGGGTGCGGGAAATCGTCAACGGCAACCGGCGTGGCCTCCTGTCCTTCCTTGCCGGGGAGGGGGAAGGCGTCATCAATATCGCGGGCCATCGGCAGTGGGTCCTGATCGAGGAAACGCCCGTTCATCTCGGCGGCGCTCGCCAATGGTTCCGCTGTCCTCGATGCAGTCGGCTCGCGGCGAAGATCTACGGCTCGCCCCGTGCCGGCGGCCCGGCTTTCACCTGTCGGTCCTGCAAGCGCATCGCCTATCCATCGCAGAACGAGGACAAGCGCTATCTATCGGTGCGGCGAGCGCAGCGGATCCGGGAGAGCCTGGGCGGTTCGCCCAACCTCACGCTGTCATTCCCGCCCAAGCCGAAGGGGATGCACTGGACGACCTATGACCGCGCCCACGC
>NZ_JBFUIF010000076.1:0-10022 GCF_056402015.1 Allobosea sp. P4_C6 | reverse complement strand
GTCATGGCTATGAGTTACGAGCTCATCGTTCACAAGGGCAGCATGATGTCCTGTGGGCTCGAATGGCGCAGGCGGTGGACAGGCAAACCAATCACCTTCGTTGAGGCGGTACATTATCCAGAACAGCCAAAACGCGGCACCGCTGCGACGCAAGTCAAGCTTGACGAGCTGATCTGGAAGCTAGAGGGGCCAGAGAAGAGCTCCTGGATTTGGAGGAGTTGGACGAGAGCCGGCTCGAAAAGATACGAAGGAGTTTTGCGCGCGGGAATCGAAGGCGCGTGGCAACCCTCAGCCTAAATGCGCCTGACACCGAGTTGGGCAGCCGCGGATTATCGCCATGTCCGATAGAATCAGCATCGATCGACTGAATTTAGCTAAACTCGAAAGCGCTCGAACACTAGCGGAGCGCTTGATCTCGATTTGCCTCGCTCGGCATGAGCGCATCGTTACGGCGGAGTCATGCACTGCGGGATTAMTCGGGCAGACGCTATCCGGGTGCGTCGGCGCCTCTATCGCGTTCGATGGCGGTTTTCTGACCTACACAAAGCAAGCTAAAACGAAAATGCTCGGGGTTTCCGCCGATCTGCTAAAGACCCATACCGCTGTTCATCGCCTGGTCGCTCACGCCATGGCGGATGGGGCGCTATTACGAGGCCCCGGCACAATTTCGCTATCCGTCACCGGCGTTACGGGTGATACCCCAGATGAGGACGGTAACCCGATCGGCCGTGTCATCATGGCCTGCGCAACGGCACACTCAACGCATAGCCTTCATTGTGAGTTTGGCCACTTGGTGTCGCCAGCACTGAATCAGATGGCAGTGGCAGTGACACTTGCATTGGCGTTGCAGAAACTAGGGGACGAAAGCGTGGCTACGATATTTTAGGCTGCACTGCTGTACTGGTTATCTACGAAGTGCGTCGCGACTGAGAGAGCCGGAAGGGAATGCTCTTGGATCTCATAGATTAGCGTCAGCGTTCGTCAAACGGCCGCATATCGCCTGGTTGATTGCGAAGGGAGATCGGCAAAGCCATATGGGCTATATGAGTCACCGTACGGCTTTCTTTCCAAACGCAATACAGTYGCCCGATCCCGGCTGAAGGCGCTGCGCGAAGCAAAGCGCCGGACCAGCTGGGTCAATCCGAATGAAAGCTATGAGAGGGCGGCAAAGGAGCTGATCTTCGAAGCATTGAAGCCGGGCAGCGCCTTCATTCAACGCTTTCGGCCCCTGCGGGTGAGCTGGCACGACGGGGCATGTTCAACAACCTGGTCCGCCCCCTGCTCAAGCTCACCGTACCAGGCGTATCGGACTTTTACCAAGGAACCGAGTTCTGGGATCTCTCGCTCGTTGAGCCCCGACAATCGTCGGCCGGTTGACTACAACCTTGCGGAAGCGGCTCTCGGGACCAGCGCTTCGCTCCACGAACTGCTGAAAACGTGGGCGGACGGGCGCGTCAAGCAGCGGATCGTCCGTACATTGTTGAAGGAGCGCGCCGCGTCGCCGCAGCTGTTTGCTGGCGGCGAGTATCGGCCTATCGCGCTTGATGGAGAGGACAGGGACGCCTACCTCGCTTTCAAGCGTGTATTGGGGGGTGAGGCCCTGCTCGTGCTTGTTACTCGTTTCACCTTAAACGAATGCCCAACGGGTGATTGCACCKAAATGGCGACGCTACCCTGCCTAGCCAAAAACGGCCGATGGCGGGAGCTTCTTAGAGGCCTCGAGCTCACGATTGTAGGTCACTGCATTCAGGTCCAGGACGTATTGAACGCGCTGCCGGTGGCCGTGCTTCGACAGGCATCGGCCTAAGGGGGAGTTCTCATAGCAACCGAGCGCTGGCCAACGGGCAGGCGCGCCACGCTAAGCTTCCGGCCAGTCTCCTCGAACGGATTCGCCCCGATCGCGGGGGTCGACGCCAGCCCTCAGCCGCATCCCGACAGCGAGCGTCGCCGATCAATACGGCCTGGCGCCATGGCAAAGGCGCAGCGTCATGCGCAACATGCGGCAGCGCTCTGACGTCGCGACGCTGTATCAAGCAACACCCACGCCCACTTAATTCATGCCTCCGTCGAAGTGCGCGTGGCAAATTGTTCGGCATCTATATTGCAGCTCGAAAGATTTGGCCGACTTCTCTATCTCGGAAGAATTGGATAGCTGCTTCTCAGTCCAATAGACGTCCTTAAGCCGCTCGTCGATAGAACAGGCCGTTGAGGGCTTTTGGTTCTGTTGCYGTGGGTCTCCAGATGGCAAGATTGAATGTCGCATAACGGGTAAAAACCCGCTCTGTTCCGCTTACGCATTCGTGGGTTGGAATGGAACTAAATGAGGCAGAACGCCGTTTTCCAGGGCATCGCGGCCAAGCCGCCCTGCCTCGGAGAAGACTCATGAAAAAGCTGATACTCGCGTCCTTTATCGGTACCGCAGCCTCCTTCGGCGCTATGGCGCAGACGTCCACCACCTCACCAGCCCCCGCTCCTGCACCGGCCGATGCGAACGCTCCGCTTCCGGGAGCCAATAGTTTCACTGAAGGCCAAGCCAAGAGCCGCCTTGAAGCCAATGGCTACACTAACGTTACCGGCCTGAAGAAGGACGATAATGGCGTGTGGAAAGGTACAGCCACTAACGCCGGCGCACAAGTCAACGTCTCGGTCGATTACCGCGGCAACATAACCCGCAATTGATCAATGCCGCTCGCATAACACCTTTGGAGAGACAGACATGACCCGCACGATCACCCGATCCTACGATAATTACGCAACGGCTAGCTCTGTCGTCGAGCAGCTTGAAGGCGCCGGCATTTCGAGCAGTAACATCAGCTTCGTCGGCCATAACGGCGAGACTGATGAGACGAATGCCGCCGAGGGCGCCGGTATTGGCGCGGGCGTGGGAGGTGCAGCTGGTTTGCTTGCGGGCCTGGGCCTGCTTGCCATTCCGGGTGTCGGCCCCGTCGTCGCCGCTGGCTGGCTCGCCGCGACTGCCGCCGGTGCGGTCGCTGGCGCTGCCGCAGGCGGTCTGGTCGGCTCATTCGTGAAGGAAGGCCATGACGAGGAGGAGGCCAACTATTACGCGGAGACTGTCCGTCGCGGCGGCTCCGTGGTCTCCGTCCGGGCCGAGCCGGAGCAGGAGGCGACGGTGGAAGCCATCCTCGATGGCGCGACGCCGATCGATCGAGATGCTCGCATGGCCCAATATCGCCAGGAGGGATGGACCCGCTTCGACGAGAACGCTGACCCTTATCTGCGCGGCCAGGCCGCCATCTAACGCTAACGTCGATCTTACCGTGGGCCCCGGGGTTCTCCCCGGGGCCTTTCTGCGAACACTCGCGTTTGCAACTGGGAGATTCCGGCCTAGCAGCGATCGCGCGCTGCCACGCGATAGGAGCAGCGGAGTTCCGCCGCTGCAAAACCTCAGGCAACGAGCGAGCGTCGATATTGCTCGATCGCCCGTAGCGTCAGCTCATCTTCATCCTCGGCAATCGCTACCAAGCTTGCGACGATATACGCCAGCTTGGTCCGCTCTTGCTCGTCAAACGGATCGGGGATGGTCGATCGAATCTCGGACCAGGCTGCATCAAGCGCGGCTTGCGCGCGGGCCAGGTCGACCACCGTCTCGTCGGCGATGGAGGCCTACATGTTTCTGGCGGATTGGCCGAAGAGCCAGAGAGACGCTGTCCACGCCTTCGCATTGAGGGCCTGCTTGGCGGCGGTCCGCGACGAGATTGAGCCCGAGACTGCGAAAGGGGTCTTCGCCTCCTGGGCTGAGRAGAACGACATTCTGGCGCCGGACGTGACCGCGTTTGCAACCAGCCGCCGGACAGGATCGCACGGCACCGCCTGAAACGAAAAGGCCCCGCCAGCCGGAGCTGGCGGGGCCATTAAGCGCGGCGCGGAACAAAACCAATCAGCTATCAACGTGCTCTCTCTCAACTGGTCCGTGGAGAGTGCCTYGGCATCATGTCCCTAATCATGGAGGTGTACCGTCGCGTGGGATCGAACTGCCGCGGTCGGCTTATGAGGTTCTCAATTTGATTGCTAGCGAACCGCACTTGGGCGGGAGCTTGCGCCCAAAGGCAGCGCCAAAGCCATAAGGCGCCGCGCCATCTTCCTTTAGGGCTTCAATACGACCTTGATGCAGCCGTCCTCCTTGTCGCGGAATTTTCTGTACATTTCGGGCGCATCCTCGAGACTCGCTGGATGGTGATGACGAAGCTCGGGTCGATTTCTCCGGCCTCGATCCTCGCCAGCAGCGGCTTTGTGTAAGCCTGGACATGGGTCTGGCCCATTTTAAAAGTCAGGCCTTTGTTCATCGCGGCGCCCAGCGGGATTTTGTCGCCCATTCCGACATAGACGCCGGGAATCGAAACCGTGCCCCCTTGCGGCAACGTTTCCATTAGGGCCCAGCCGTGACTTTTTCGTACCGCTTCCGCGACGCGGCGGGGCGGCGTGGTGTATGTCCGCCGCGGCCTGTGATTGAGGTCATCAACCAGTGGTGTCACGGGGATCAATCGACAACATGACCCATAACGAGGAATACGCATGAGTTCCGATCGACGGTGGTGACCAACACCAGGGCGAGGCAACTGACTTCGACGAGCTGGCGAACGTGCTCGCGAGCCCTATAAGCAGCGCCATATGCGAGTATTGTTAAGTCAGTGCTCGATCACATGGATGCGCGTGGGGGCCCATTCGACGCCGCATTCGTCGCCGCGGCGCAAGTTTGGCATGTCCATGCTGGGAACCCGGATCCGCAGTTCTTGCCCGGCCTTGCTGCCTAGGACAAGAACGCTGTCGCCATAGTTCACCAACTCCTCCACGGTAATGGAATTTCGCAGGGGCGATGCTCCCGCCCGTTCGGAACTGAGCCGGACCGTTTCGGGGCGAACCAGCACGCTGATGTCCTTGCCCGGAGAGATGTGCCGGGCGCTGGTGGCGACCGTGCCGAACCCGTCGACGTCCACGAGGCCGTCCTCGCGGGTCTTGCCCGAGAACAGGTTGCTGTCGCCGACGAAGGAGGCGACAAAGCGCGTCTTAGGCGTGAAGTAGACCTCGCTCGGCGTTCCGATCTGCTCTATGCGGCCTCGGTTGAAGACGGCGATGCGATCCGACATCGCCATCGCCTCGGTCTGGTCATGGGTCACATAGATCATGGTGACGCCAAGCTCGCGATGGATGCGCTTCAGCTCCATCTGCATTTGCTCGCGCAAGGTCTTGTCGAGCGCTCCCAAGGGCTCGTCGAGCAGAACGAGGTCCGGCTGGAATACGAGGGCGCGCGCCAGTGCGACGCGCTGCTGCTGGCCGCCGGAGAGCTCGGCCGGGGCGCGGCCGGCATAGTCGGCGAGCCCGACCATGGCGAGCGCAGCCGCGACCTTCGCCTGCGCCAGCGCCTTGGCGACGCCGCGCATGCGCAACGGAAAGCCGACATTTTCAGCCGCGTTCATATGAGGAAACAAGGCATAGTTCTGGAAGACCATGCCGATATTCCGGTCATAGGGCTCGACTGCATCGATCTGGCGCCCGGCGATGCTGATCTCGCCTCGCGTGGGGCGCGCAAAACCTGCGATCATCATCAGCGTGGTCGTCTTGCCGGAACCGGAGGGGCCGAGGAAGGAGATGAACTCGCCCGGCGCGACATCCAGGTCGATGGCGTCGACCGCGTTTTGCCCTGGCAGATAGCTCTTGGTCACCGATTTCAGCGACAGCGAACGGGCGGTTTCCATCGGAAGGCTCCAGCGTCTCAGAGGGTCGTCGCAGGCCGTTGCCGGCGCACAAGCCGGGCGGCGAACTGCGCACCGAGCCCGGCCAGCACGGCAGCCAGCAGTAGCGAGGATGCGGCGGAAATGGCAGGGTCGGCTTCCATCTGGAAACTGTTGAACATCTGGCGAGGCAGGGTTGCGCTGTCGCGGCCGGAGATGAAGATCGCGATCACCGCCTCGTCGAAGGAATGGATGAAGGCAAACAGCGCCGCCACGAGGAAGGCCGGTCGCAAGATTGGAAAAGTCACCAGCCGAAAGGTCGTCAGCGGCCGGGCGCCGAGATTCGCTGCAGCGTTCTCGAGTCTGCGATCGAAACTGACCAGCGCCGAGGTCAACGTCAGTACCACGACCGGTATCGACAGGCAGGCATGGGCGAGGATCACGCCGGTCATGCTCTGAACCAGCCCGAGCGAACCGAAATAGCTATAATAGCCCAGCGCCATCACGATGTGGGGCACGATCAGCGGCATCATCACGACGAGCCGGAAGGCCGCCCGAAAGCGAAACCGGTAGCGCACCAGCGCGAAGGAGGCGGGCGCACCGAGCAGCATCGCCAGGACCATCGTACCAAGCCCGATCAGGAAGCTGTTCAGAACCGGGCCCGTCCAGTTCGGATCGGAAAAGAAGCGCCGGTAATAGCCCAGCCAATAGCCCGGTGGCGGAAACTCCAACGACGGCGCGGTGCTGAAGGACATCGGCACGACGATGAACATCGGAGCGGCCAGCAGGATCGCGACAACAACCGCGATGATCACCGTGGAGCGCGACATCTCACCTCCACATCTTTTCGATGCCGAATAGGCGGTCGTAGATCACGAAGAGAGCGACCGCGGCGGCGAGCAGGACCATCGAAGTCGCCGAGGCCGCGCCAAATTCGAGCAATTGCTCGATTTGCTGGCCGATGCGACCGGCGATCATCTTGTCCTGCGGGCTTCCGATCAGCGTCGGCGTCACATAGAAGCCGAGGCAGGTGATGAAGACCAGGGTAGCGCCATTGAGCACGCCGGGCAGGCTCTGCGGCAGATAGACGGTCAAAAAGGCCCTGAGCGGCCGGGCGCCGAGGCTGGCTGCGGCGCGCATATAGACCTCGTCGATACGCTTCATCACGGCATAGAGCGCCAGCACCATGAACGGCACCAGCATATGGGCCATAGCGAAGGTCGCGGCGAAGGTGGTGAAGAGCAGGCGCGGCGGTGGGGTGACGCCGAGCGCCACGAGGACTCCGACGACCGGCCCGCGCGCGCCCAGGATTACCATCCACGCGTAGGTGCGGACGAGAAAGCTCGTCCAGAAGCTCAGCGCCACGACACCGAGCAAAAAGGCTGCGACCGCCCCGCCCTTCCGGGCTGCGACATAGGCCACGGGATAGGCGAAGATGAGGCTGGTGACCGTGACGATCAGCGCCGTCTGGAAAGTTCGCGCAAGGACGCTGAGATCGTATTTCGAGGCGAAGAATTCGGCGTAATTGTCGAGGCCTAACGTAGGCTCGCTCACGCTTATCCAGACGACCAGGCCCAGTGGCGCGAGGAAGAACACGGCCAGGAACAGGGTAGCTGGCGCATAGAGCAGGAACGGCGGCCGGATCAGGGCTCTGCCCCATCCGGACGCGCTCCAAGAGCCTCCTTGCGCTGCGACCGGCAGGGTCAAGTCGACAGCCATTGTTCGAAGCGCTTGGCCATGACGTCGAGCTGCGGCAACAGCTTCTCGGCATCGAGGATGACGGATCTCGACAGGTTCTCCGGCGAGGTCGGCATGTGGCGGATGACTTCGGGTGACAGATATTTGAACGAGATGGGGTTCATCGGGCCGTAATTGTTCTTCTGCGCGAACTGCGCCAGCCGCTCAGGACCGACGGCGAACTCGATGAAGCGCCAGGCATTCTTGGCCCGTGGGGAGCCGCGCGCGACCACCCAAGTCGCGACATCGATCACGGCCTGATCGAACACGAGTTCGACCGGCTGCTTCTGATCGACCATCGCCTGCGCGCTGGTGTTCCACATACCGATCAACTCGACCTCGCCATCACGCAGCAATTGCTGGGATTGCGGGCTCTGGCTCCACCAGACGCGGACCTCTTTCTTGATCCTCTCGAGTGATTTGAAGGCGCGGTCGAGATCATATGGAAACAGCTTCGCAGGCTCGACACCGTCCGCCATCAGCGCGAAGGCGAGCACGCGGGCAGGGTAGTTCTGCAAGCTGCGCGAACCCGGAAATCTGGTGGTGTCCCAGAACTCCTTCCAACTCTTCGGACCGCCATTGGGCATCTTGTCGCGGCGATAGGCGATGATGTTGGCGAAGGCATGCGAGTTGACGCCGTTCAGCGTCACCGCCCCGGGCCAGAGCGACGAGGTAGGGATCTTGCTCTCGTCATAGGTGTCGATCAGCTTGGCGTGGTTGGCGCGGCCGAGCTCAGCGACGCCAAGTGTCGTCACGTCGAATTCATAGACGCCGGTGCGGGCTTGCGCGGCGAGTTTGGCGAACGAAACCGGCGCGATCGTGCGGATCTCAATGCCGGTCTCCGCCGTGAACGGGGTGAAGAGTATCGCGCGCGCTGCTTCTTCCCAAGGACCGCCCCAGGTATTGATGTAGAGCGTCTCGGCGGCGCGAGCCCGCTTGATAAAGGGAATCGCGACGAGGCCGCCCCCCAGCATCGATAGCAGGTTGCGGCGCGTGGTCTGCGGTCGAGCCATCACTTTCCTAACCATGATACTGTCCTCTCAACCGATCGTTGCGCGATAGAGACGTAGCCAGTTGCCGGAGGTGAGCTTCTCGACCTCGGYCGCCTTGAAACCGACCCGCTCCAGTGCCGGTGCGACGTCGGCCAGGCCGCTTATTTTCTTCAGCCAAGCTGGCTTCTCGCTGGGGCCGGCCTTGGCTGCCGAGCCCGCGCCGTACTGGACCGAGCGGGTCCAACGGCCCGAGCGCATCCAATCGAGATAGGCCTGGCTGGAGTGATGGCTGAAATCGGTGCCAAGGGCGACATGGTCGATGCCGGCTATGTCGACGGTCTGCGCCACCATCCGCGCCCAGGCATCGACGCTGTCGCAGGCCGGTTCAGGCGTGATGTTGCGATAGGCGGCGCAGCCAATGACGCCGCCCTTTTCCGCTAGCGCCTTGATGATCGCATCGCTCTTGTTGCGCTTGTGCGGAAAGACGGAGGCCGGGTTGGCGTGGGTGATCGAGACCGGCTTTTGCGACCACTCGATTGTATCGAGCGTGGTCTGGTCGCCGACATGCGAGAGGTCGATCAGCATGCCGCACTGGTTCATTTCCCGGACGACCTCGCGGCCAAAGCGGGCGAGGCCAGGATCTACCGTCTCGTAGCAGCTCGAGCCAAGCTCGTTCTGGTTGTTGTAGGTGAGCTGCAGGACCTTGACGCCGAGATCGGCGAAGAGCTCGACATAGCGGATGCGGCCATCGAGTAGATTGGTGTTCTGGTAGCCCAGCAGCATCGCGACCTTGCCGTCGCGATCGGCTGCGAGGATGTCGTCGGTCGTCCGCACAATAGTCATCAGATCGGCGTTGGCGCGCGCAAGGTCGCGCCACTTCGCGACGGAATCAAATGACTCGATCGCGCCTTCCCAGAAGCCGAGCGTCGGCGTGACGCAACTGAATCCGCCGGCCTTGAGATCCTCGAATACGCCGCGGTCGAACAAACCGCATTGCAAGCCGTCTATCAGCATCGGAGAGCGCCTTTACGAAGCGGAGGAAACAGGAGTGGCATGAAGCCGGGAGGGGTCGGCGGTCAGCATCGAGAGATCGGTCTCATCCTCGTCATTGCGGCCGATGACCCGTCCGTCCGCCTCGACGCGCACAGTGCCGGCATGGCGGCGGCTCTCGAAGGAATCGGGCATCAGCGCATCGTGCGAGGCGTGGTACAGCGGCCACCAGCTCGAAGCGGCGGCGGCAAAGCCGTCGCGACGCACCATATCGATGGTGCTGCGCTTCGCTGAGGGCCGGGCCGCGACTGAGATCTGGACACCGTCCCCCTTCGGCTCGATGTCGGCCGTCAGGCCGAAACGTTCGGCAAGCCCGCAGACGACCCGCAATTCGGCGGCCTCCGTGAGGTTGAGCGCGAGAACTGYGCCCTTGCCGGTCAGCCGGAAGCGCTCGGCAGCGAGATCGAGCAGCGTCTCGGCGACAGTCCAGGCATGCTGGCCGACGCAGTCGATCGTCAGCGTTTCGCCGGAACCGACATCGTTGAGCGGGGCGATGCGGCTCGCACGCAGATGCTCGATCTGCTGCGCGATGCCGGCCAGACCCGGCCCCGGC
>NZ_JBFUIF010000075.1:0-10467 GCF_056402015.1 Allobosea sp. P4_C6 | reverse complement strand
ACGCGGGGCCGGTCCTTGTCGCGCGACATGTAGATTCGCAGGCGGTCGATCTTCATCGGCTCAGTCCTTCGGAAAATAGACGCCCCGCTTCCAGCGGGTTTGCACATAGACATGTTCGCGGAAGGTGCCCTGCGCATAGGAGCCGGCCCCCTCGGTGACGGGGATCGAGACGTTCATCTCGCTTGGCCATTGCGCAACGAAATCCTCGTCGATCTCGACGCCGAGACCCGGAGCGTCGGGGACGACGATATAGCCAGCGCGTGAAACCGGATGCGGGATGACAGTCTTGGCGCGGCCCTCCCAATCGTCCTCGATGCGTTCGAGAACGAGCCCGTTCGGGCAGCTCGCGAGGAGATGGAGGGCGGCGTATTCCGCAACCGGCCCGAGCGAGCCGGAATGCGGCGCCAGCATGATGTGATGCGCCTCCGCCATGGCCGCGATCTTCTTCATCTGGGTGATGCCGCCGGCGCGGCCGGTGTCGGGCTGCACCACATCGATCAGATCGCGCTCGATCAACTCGCGCTCGCCGAACATCGTCGCCATGCGTTCGCCCGCTGCCAGCGTCACGGAGGAATGGTTGCGGATGCGGGCATAGCCGTCGAGATTATCGGGTGCGATCGGGTCCTCGACCCACATCATCCTGTAAGGCTCGAGGGCGCGGCAGAGCTGCGTCGCATCGGCTGGTGTCAGCCATGGCGGGCCATGCAGGTCGATGGCGATGTCCATCTCCGCTCCAACAGCCTCACGCAGCCCCGCGACTTTCCTGACGGGATCGGAGACGCCGCCGCATTTGATGGCGGTGACGCCGCGCTGTTTCAGCGAGAGCGCGGTCTCCGGCGTGTTGGCGTGGCCGTAGATGCGGATCCTGTCGCGCAGCTTGCCGCCGAGCAGATTCCAGACCGGCGTGTTCAGCGCCTTGCCCTTGATGTCCCACAGCGCCATGTCGATGCCGGTCATCGCGCCGGCACCGACGACGCCGGTCATGCCGTGGCCCATGATCGCGATCTGCATCTTCTGCCAGAGCCGCTCGATATGCAGGGGGTCTTCGCCGACAAGCAGCGACTTCAAATCCTCGACCGCCGTCCTAATGACGCGAGGCCAGCCGGAGCATTCGCCGATCCCGGTGATGCCCTCGTCGGTAACGACCTTGACGAACAGCCAGTTGCGGCTTCCGGTGAGGTTCTTCGAGAATTGCTGGGTTCCGAACGAGCCGTCTGCAGCCCAGTTCTTCAGGCTGGGGGCGCCCGCATGCATCAGGAATGTCTTGATATCGACGATCTTCATGGGGGCTGATCCGTAGGCTCGTTAACCGGCGTAGCGGTGGCGGCGATGGATGCTGCGGGCCCGTGGGTCGGGTCGCGGAATGGCGGAGAGCAAGGCCTGGGTATAGGCGTGCGTGGGCGCATTGCAGACTTGCTCGGCCGCACCGGTCTCGACCACCTTGCCGCGGTACATCACAGCCACGCGGTCGCACATGTAGCGGATGACGCCGATGTCGTGGCTGATGAATACGTAGGACAAGCCGAGCTTGTCCTGCAGGTTCATCATCAGGTCGAGCATCTGCGAGCGCAGCGAGACGTCGAGCGCCGAGGTCGCCTCATCGGCGACGATGACGCGTGGGTTAAGGGAGATGGCACGCGCGATGCCGATACGCTGGCGCTGGCCGCCGGAGAAGGCATGCGGATAGCGCTCCCGCCAGGAGGGCTCCAGGCCGACCTGGCGCAACAGTTCAGCGACCCGGTCGTCGAGCTCTTTGCCGGAGGCGATCTTGTTGACGAGTAGGGGCTCGCCGATGATCTGGGCCACTGTCATGCGCGGGTTGAGCGACCCGACCGGATCCTGGAAGATCATGCGGATCTCGCGCCTGCAGGCCTTCAGCGTCTCCTTGTCAGCCTTGAGCAGGTCGACGACCTCGCCGTCGGCGCGTCGATAGTCGATCGCTCCGGCATTGGGCTCGTAGACGCGCAGTAGGCAGCGCCCCATCGTGGTCTTACCCGAACCGGACTCGCCGACGATGCCGAGCGTCTCCCCAGGTCTGACCTCCAGCGAGACGTCGTCGACGGCCTTGAGCGGGGCCTTGGGCGAGCCGAAATGCATTTCCAGATTGCGGACCTGCAGGACGGGCGGAACCTCTTGCGCAAGCGGCGCGCGCCTCAGTCTGATCTCGGCCTTCTGTTCGAGCTTTAGCACGGAGCCGATCAGCATCCGGGTGTAGTCGTCCTGCGGCGCGTGGAATATGGCGTCGACCGGGCCGCTCTCCATCACCTTGCCGTGGTGCATCACCAGCACCTCATCTGCGATCTCCGCGACCACGCCCATATCGTGGGTAATGAACATCACAGCCATGCCGTGCTGCCGTTGCAGCCTCCTGATCAGATCGAGGATCTCGGCCTGCGTGGTGACGTCCAACGCGGTCGTCGGCTCGTCGGCGATGAGCAGGGAGGGTTTGCAGGCAAGCGCCATCGCGATCATTACGCGCTGGCGCATGCCGCCTGAAAACTCGAACGTATAGCGGTCGACGGCGGCTTCGGGTTTGGGGATTTCAACCTGCGTCAGGAGCTCGACGCAGCGCGCGCGGGCCTCTTTCTTGCCCATGTTCAGGTGGAGCTGCAGCACCTCCATGATCTGGTCGCCGACGGTATGGACCGGCGACAGCGACGACATCGGCTCCTGGAAGATCATCGCGATCTCGCGGCCGCGAACGGCACGGATCTCGCGCCCCCGCGGGTTGAGCTTCGCCAGATCGACCGAGCTGCCATTGGGGCGATGCAGGACCATCGCACCGGAGACGATGCGCCCGGGCGCATCGACGATCTGCAGGATCGAGCGCGCTGTCACGCTCTTGCCCGAGCCGCTTTCGCCGACGATGCAGAGCGTCTTGCCGCGCTGGAGGGTGAAGGAGACGCCGTCGACGGCCCGGACGACACCGTTGCGTATCGGGAAATGCGTCACGAGGCCGGTGACTTCGAGGATTGTCGGGGCTAGGGCGGCAGCGCGCGTCTCAGGGCCTGTGGCGAGATCGATGACGCTCATTTGTTGTACGGATCGGCTGCGTCGCGCAGTCCGTCTCCCAGGAAGTTGAGGGCGATCACGGCGATCACCACGGCGACGCCGGGAGCAAACAGCCAGGGCGCGGTCGCGATGGAGCGGATGTTCTGGGCCTCGCGCAGCAGCACGCCCCAGGAAATGGTCGGCGGCTGCAGTCCCAGGCCGAGAAAGCTCAGCGAGGTTTCGGCCAGAATCATCGCGGGGATCGCCAGGGAGATCGACGCGATGATGTGACTGGCGAAGCTGGGCAGCATGTGGCGAAAGATGACCCGCCCCTCCGAGGCGCCGTCGAGGCGGGCCGCGGTGACGAACTCCTCGGTGCGCAAGCTCAGGAAGCGGCCTCGCACGACCCGGGCAAGCTGCGCCCAGCCCGTGAGCGACAGGATCAGCGTGATCATGAAGTAATTCAGTGTCGCCGGCCAATCCTGGGGCAAGGCGGCCGACAGAGCGAGCCAGATCGGGATGCTCGGCAGCGACAGCACGAATTCGATGACGCGTTGCACCGCGAAGTCGATCCGGCCGCCGAAATAGCCGGAGATACCGCCGAGCAGGATGCCGATCGTAAGGGAGAGCAGGACGCCGACCAGGCCCACCGACAGGGAGATCTGGGCACCCTGCATGATGCGGCTGAAAACGCAGCGGCCGAGGCGGTCGGCCCCGAGCAGGAAGATCGGCTGGGTCTTGTTCTCCGAGGCGATCAGGTGGGTTGTCGTGCTGAACAGGCCGAAGAGTTTGTATTCGTAACCTTCGCCGAAGAACCTGACATAGCTCCTGCGAGTCTTGTCCTCGCTATAGACCGCCGAGAGCGTTTGCGGGTCGCGCTTGAATACGTTCGGATGGATGAAGGGACGCAACGACCAGCCCCCATCCGCGCCCCGGTCGATGAAATGGATCGTCTGCGGCGGATGAAAGGCGGCCCGCGCGTTCTGTTGCGAGGGATCGTTGATGGCGAAGAAGCCCGGCGCGATGGCGATGATGTAGAGGAACACCGTGACGACCAGTCCGGCCATGGCGAGATGGTGACGCTTGAATGCCCACCAGACGAGTTGCCATTGCGACGCGACGGCCAGTCGCTTGATGTCGATGGACGAAAGAGCGCTGTCGGTCATGGCCTATTCCAGCCTGATGCGGGGGTCGACGAGGGCGAGTAGAATGTCGCTGATGAGCGAGCCGATCAGGGTCAGCGCGCAGATCAGCAGCACAAAGGCGCCGGCCAGATACATGTCCTGGCTCATCAGTGACTGGAGCAGGAGCGGCCCTGCGGTCGGCAGGCTCAGCACGATGGCGACGATGATCGAACCGGAGACCAGGTTCGGCAGCAGCCAGGAAATCGTCGAGATGAACGGGTTGAGGGCGAGGCGAACCGGGTATTTCACCAGCAGGTGGAATTCCGAGAGGCCCTTGGCGCGCGCCGTCGTCACATAAGGCTTGTGCAGTTCGTCCAGCATGTTGGCGCGCATGACGCGGATCAGGCTGGCGGTGCCGGAGACGGCCAGGATGATGACGGGGATCCAGAGATGGTGGAGTAGGTCGATGACCTTGCCGATGCTCCACGGCGCCGTCAGGTACTGTTCGGAGAACAGCCCGCCGACCTCCTGCCCGAATTCGACGGCCGCGACATACATAAGCACGAGTGCGAGCAGGAAGCTGGGAACAGCGAGGCCTAGGAAGCTGAAGAAGGTGATGATGTAGTCGCCGATCGAGTATTTCTTGACCGCCGAGAAAATGCCGATCGGTAGCGCGATGCCCCAGGTGGCGAGCAGCGTCGAGAAGGTCAGCACCAGCGTCAGCGCCATCCGTTCCCAGATCAGGTCTCCGACCGGCTGCTGCCACTCGAAGCTCAGGCCAAAATCGCCCCTGAGGACGATGTTGGTGATCCATTTGAAGTACTGGATGATCATGGGCTGATCGAGCCCGAACCGGGCGCGCAGATCAGCCGCGGTGTTTTGATCGACGACTTCGTTCGAGGCTGCGAGCGTCGCGATATAGGTCGTGACGTAGTCGCCCGGAGGCAGCTGGATCAGCACGAACGCCAGAAAGCTGACGACGACCAGAGAAGGCACCATCCAGAGGAGGCGCTTTGCGATGAAGCGGAGCATGGCACAGCCTGTTTCGGTGAGGGAGCCCGGTTACGCTCGAAGCGTAGCCGGGCTCCGGTCGCTCATGTCGCGAAGAAGAACTGCTGTGGCAGGGCCGGGCCGGGATTGGGCCAGGTCCAGGCGTTGGGGTATCGCGCCGGCACGTTCTGCAGGTTGTTCTTGCAGATGCCGAAGGCGTTGACCGCAAGGCAGATGCCGACGGTCTCGAATGCCTCGGCCGTAAGGTCGAAAACTTGCTTCATCAGAGCGGCGCGCTTCTGCAGATCGGCCGTGGCGCGGGCCTGATCGAACAGCTTCATCCGCTGCTTCTGGCTCTCCGGCGGTTCCTGGCCGTCCTTGCCGCCCGAAACATACCATTGCGCCCAGGGAATGGCGTAGCGCGAGCCCTGCGTATGCTGGGCGAAGTAGTCGCGCGGATCGAGCATGGGGTCGAGCCCGCCGGGCCCCGGCCAAACCGCCGCGTCATGGTCGTTGTTGTCACCCCGCGTGTAGTAGAGCGCGCGCTCGATCGTATTGACCTTGATGTCGACGCCGATCTCGGCCCAGTGGCGCTTCACCAGTTCGAGCGCGTCGACCTCGTCGGGATACAGGGTCGGGATCACGTCGATCGCGAAGAAGACCTTTTGTCCGTCCGGCCGCAGCCTGATGCCGCTGCCGTCCTTCTTGGCGTAGCCGAGCTTGTCTAGGATGGCATTAGCCTGGGCCGGGTCATGATCGGTGAACTGCTCCGACAGGCCCGCATGATACCAGGGGTGCCCGGGGCGCGGCCCGGTCTGGTGCGGCTGCGACTGGCCGAGATAGACGAGGTCGATGATCTCCTTGCGGTTCATGCCGAGCGAGAGCGCCTTGCGGAATTCCTTGTTGGCGAACATCTCCCTGACCTTCGCGTCCTTGTGGGTCATGTTCAAGTAAATCTGAACCTGCTGGGACGAGGAGCTGATCAGCTCGATCAGGCGGTAGCCGCCCTTCTGCATGTTCTGCGACAGCGTCGRCTTGTTCTGCAGCGTGTCGAGATGACGCTCCTGAATGTCGAGACGTCCGGAAATCGCGTCGAGCATCAGCGACTCCACGTCCTGCGAGATGTTGAAGGTGAGCCGATCGATATAGGGCAGCTGGTTGCCCGCGGTATCGACCTGCCAGAAATAGGGATTGCGCTCCATCACGACGCGGGTCGCGCCGCCGGTATAGGCCTCCTTGACCACCCAGGGGTCGAGTGTTGGCTTGTCGACATTGCCCCAGCGCGAGGGAATTTCGATATCGCCGCATTTGTTTCGGAACAGCGTGCCCCAGTCGGAGAGGTTCGCCGCCTTGACTAGATCCGCGATGCCGGAATTGTATTTGGGATGGAACTGGCTGCAGTAATGCTTGGCGAAGAGCGTCGGATATTGCCCGAGCGGCGTCGCCATCTGCTCCAGGAACAGTGCATAGGGGCTGGCGAAGGTGAACTTGACTGTCGTCTCGTCCACCTTGCTTGCCGTGCAGGACTTGTTGTCGATGACGATCGCCGAAGGAGCGGATTTGTAGAGTTCGGTGTTCTTGGCACAATCCTCGATGGAAAAGACGACATCATCGGCCGTGAACGCCTTGCCGTCGGACCATTTCATGCCCTTGCGCAGGTAGAAGGTGAATTCGGTCGAATCCGGGTTCACCTCCCATTTGTCGGCGACATTGGGCAGGACTTCGGTGAAGGCGAGGTTCCAGCGCACCAGGCCCTGATTGCCGACCATCCTCAGGATGCCGTTATGGTCGGAGGAGCCGCGCAGGCCGCGCCTGAGCGAGCCGCCATAGCGGCCGACCTTCTCGACCGTGATGACCAGAGGATTGGCCGAGATGCGCTCGGCCAGCGGCGGCAGCTTGCCGTCCGCCGCCAGTTTGGCGAGAGCCGGCGCTTCCTTGGCGGCCTGCGCGAAAGCCGCATGGGGCAGGGCCGAAAGCGCGGTTGCGCCGGCAAGCCCCTTCAGCATGTCGCGGCGGTCGAGCCCGCGGCGCCGATACGCTCCTCGTTGGGTGTCCTTGCTCATGCTATCCTCCCTCACTGAGGTGTTGCCGGCCCTTTGGCCTTGTCGTTCAGGGTCGAAAGCTGTCGGGCGGCGGCTGGTGCGACCGCCCGTCTTGTTCACATCAAGCCACTCCGATCCGCACCGTGGCCCGAAGGACTTCGCCGGGGTTCAGCACGCGCATCCCGGTCTCCGGCTGTCCGGCTGCCGCGAGATTAAAGGCGTCCGCGACATGGCTCACGGGCTCAAGGCACAGATAACGCCCGCCAGCCGGGACATGTAATACGAGATGGTCAAGAGGGGCGCTGGCCTGGATCACAATCTCAGTGCCGTCATGCCGTTGAATCCAGGCATTGCCATCCCAGCCGGCGTAGTAGGTCGTGACGTCCCTGTCGCCATGACCCGAGTCGTATTGGCGGGCGCTGCCCGCAAGCCGGTGAAGCTGCTTCCCGCACCCGTCGGCATCGGCCTGCCACAAGGCGTCCGCGGTGAACCGGATCCTGTCGCCCTTCGAGACCGCGAAATAGGGATGAACACCCAGTCCCATTGGCATGGCCGAGTCCGCGCGGCTTTCAACGCCGATCTCATGCGTCAGGCCTGAAGGACCAAGCGTGATCAATTGCACCACCTCGAACGCCCAGGGCCAGCCATTGGGATCACTTTGCGGATCGTGGCGGTAGCGCATCTCGATCTGAGCTGCGGCCTGCCGGCTCACGGTCCAGGGTCGCATCTGGCAGAAGCCGTGCAGCGCGTGCGGAGCCGCGGCCGGGTGCGGCGCCAGTTCGACCCGGGTTTCGCCGAAGCGGAACGTGGCATCACGGATGCGGTTGGAATAGGGGACGAGCGGATAGCTGCCGGCCTTTGGCCAGATGGCAGGGTCGAACGCGGCTTCGGGCATCGGCACTAGCAGGTCGGTGCGATGGCCGCTGGTCTCCCTGCGCCAGAACGAGGCGATCCGGCCCCCATCCCGAGGCCTCACTGTCGCTCTCATCGGCCCGGCCGAGAGAGCATGGACAGACGGCGAGGCCTGCGCAGAACGAAGCTGTGCCGTCGTCGCGTCCGCCATAGTCACGTTTCGTCCCATGAGCCGGGATGTCCCCGATCTTGAGTGAAAGGCTAGGAGCGGTGTCGGGCTCTGTCAACGGCCGTTCTTACTATGTATGAAACCATGCCTTATCTCGCAGTTGCAGCATCAATATTTCTTACATCGTAGTAATTCATCGTTGCGAGCTGCCGGGCGCCTGCGTAAGTTGCGGCCTTCGCCGCTTCATCTCGCTTGGACAGGCCCGGCTTCCTTTCATGCGCAATCGTGTCGCCAGCCTCGAGAAGGATGCCGGGCCCGACGATGAGGGGCCGCGCGACGAGGTTCGCGGCACGCGACTGGTCGGCAAGGCGCTGAACCTGATCGACCTGATCGCCGCCTCGCCCGGCGAGCACCGGGCACAAAGCCTGGCCGATGAATTGGGCCTGCCGCGCAGCACGGCCTACCGCATCATCAATACCTTGCAGCAGCGCGGCCTGGTTCGCGTCGATGCTGCCGGGCAGGGCTATTTCCCCGGCTTCAAGTTTCTAGAATACGCCCAGGCCGTTTGGCCGATCCCGGATCTGCCGATGCTCGCCATGACGGAGATCCGCTGGCTGCACGAACTTAGCGGGGAAACCGTCTATTTCGCCGCGCCCGGTGGCGCCAGCATGATCATCCTGCAGAAGATCGTGAGCCTGTATGCAGTCAGCACGGGCGCGCCTCTGGGCAGCCTGCGGCCATTCTACTGCTCGGGAATGGGCAAGGCTCATCTGGCAGCATTGGCGCCGGCCCAGCGCGAGGCCCTGATCGGCCGCATGAGCTTCGAGCGCGTCACGGACCGCACGATCACCGACCCGACCCAGCTACGCTCGCAGCTCAATGTCTTCCGGTTGCGAGGCTATGCCATCGACGACGAGGAGTTCATGGAGGGGGTGCGCTGCGTCAGCGCAGCCGTGCCCGGCGATGGCGACGTCCCGATCGGAGCCTTCACGGTATCGGGGCCCTGTTACAGGATGACGCTGGAGCGCGCTCATCAGCTCGGACCCGAGGTTGCAACCGCAGCCCGGCGGCTTGGCGAGGCCGTGGGGCGGCGCGGCGGCACGCGTCCGCGTGGCCGGCCCGATGGCGGGGAGATGCCGCTCGCCTCCAGCGCCCGCTCGTTCCTTGGGAAGTCGCCGAGTTGGGATGCCGAGACCAGCTCCTTGCTCTGGCTGGACGCGCTCGCGCCCGCCATCATGCGTTCGCGCGACGAGGAGCCCACGGCTCCGCCCCGGTCGGAGGTGATGGCCCGGTTTACCTCGCCGGCGATGGCCCTGACGTCGATGGGCGAGGGGCGCTGGTTCGTCGCGACGGAAAAGGGCGCCATGACCGTCGACCGGGATGCGCGCTTGACGCCGTTGAGCCCCGAGCTGTCGCCGGAGGTGCTCGCCGGCATCACCTGCGCCTGCCACGGGCGCGATGGGCAGATCTGGCTCGGCGTCGGGGAAACATCGGCTCCCCAGATCCGTCCGGGGCTGTACCGTCTCATCGACGGTGAGGCCGTGCTGGAGGCCGAACTGCCGTCTGCTCCCACCGACATCCTGATCGATTCCTCCGGGCGTCATCTCTACGCCGCCCTCCGGGATGCCGGTGACATCGTCCGTTTCCGCATCGGACCGGGCAACGAGCCCGGGAGCCCGGAGCTGGTCGCGCGCGTCGATGCCCTGCACGGGCGCCCCATGGCGCTGGCTCTGGAAAAGCCGGATCATCTGTGGGTCGCGTTGTGGGATGGCTGGAGTCTGGCGCGGCTGCGGCGCGACGGCTCCGACACGCGGCTTCTGTCCTTGCCCGTGCCGCGCCCGACAGGGCTGACATTCGGCGGCCGCGATGGCGACCTGCTCTATGTCACCAGTGGCCGCATCGGTTTGACTCCGCAGCAGATTGCCGAGTCTCCGACCTCCGGCAATGTCTTCGCCCTCGACGGCCGCCTTCGCGCGGCCTTGCTGCGCTGAGCCGGGGAGCCGCCAAGTCTATCGCCAAGCTCAGGTCTCTCATCACGCTCAAGTCTATCATCTCGCTCAACGATAAAAGCCGGGAGACGACGCATGGAAGAACAACCGCCGACCGCCCTTCGCAACCTGCTGATCACGGGCGGGGCCGGCAATATCGGGCGGAAACTGCGCCGGGAACTGGGCGCCCGCTTCGAGCGCATCCGCATTCTCGATGCCGTGGCGCCGRCTGAGCTGGCTGCGAACGAAGACGCCGTGCTTGCCGATATTGGCGACATCGCCGCCGTCGAACGGGCCATGGAGGGTATGGC
>NZ_JBFUIF010000074.1:0-11116 GCF_056402015.1 Allobosea sp. P4_C6 | reverse complement strand
GTCGTGACCAGCCCGAGCGCCCTCAACGTCTTGGTCACCTCCCGGATCACCGTTCGGCTGACGGAGAAGGTCTTCGCCAGCTCATCCTCCCGAGGCAGGGCGCCCAAACTTCCGAATGTGCCGGTGACGACCATCCGACCGATGCGGTCGACAAGGACATCGTGGAGGCTGCAGGGGCGGCTCATACAAATATCGTATCATCGTATAATTGAGGCGGTCAATCCACGTGAGCGCCAAGACTTGGCGCGCGCGCCGGCCGTGCGGCAATGTACGGGTCAAGAGCGAGTTAGCCCCACAACATCGCGCGTTCGACTTGATGCGCGGGGTGGGGCTAACCTAATTTCCGGAAGGCTAAGTCCTTCTCGTCGGCGGTGGCGAATTACTTAGAGCCAAAGTGCGAGTTGGGACGCCAGCCGACAACGGCGGTGCGCGCCTGTGAATGTCTGGTTCGCGGCGACGAGCCAGTGTTCGATTGCGGCGAGGCGAGCGCTAGCAGGATCCCAGGAGATGGAGGTTATCAGCTGCGGTCAAGATGCCGAAAACACTCCGTCGGACGTGAGATCAGCTTCATCACGAGTTGTCCCGCATCGGGCGCGTTCGGCTCGCATCTCAGAGTATTTTCGCCGCGATAGTTTGATCCAACGCAACGAACGCGGCGCCGCAGAGCGCAGGATGCTGGGAGGTTTTTGGGAGGCGATCATGATCTGACCTGAGACCCTGATCCTCCTCCAGATTTGAGTGGAGTCCGTCACTCAAGGAGACGGACGATGCGCCCCTCACGATTTACGGAAGAGCAGATCAYCGGGATGCTAAAGGAGCAGGAGGCCGGAGCGGCGACGGCKGAYGTCTGCCGCAAGCACGGCATCTCCTCGGCGACCTTCTACAAGTTCAAGGCGAAGTATGGCGGGATGGACGTGTCGGATGCGCGCCGGCTGAAGACCCTCGATGATGAGAACGCCCGCCTCAAGAAGYTGCTGGCCGAACAGATGCTCGACAACGCGATCCTGAAGGATGTCGCCGCAAAAAAATGGTGACGCCCGATGCGAAGCGGAAGGCGGTGGCTCATGCCTGCACGGTGCATGCGGTGAGCCAGCGTCGGGCGYGCCTGGCCTTGACGATCGACCGCTCGACGGTRCGCTCACGAGCACCCGGCCGGACGATGCCCTGCTGCGCGAGGCGATGAAGGGCGTGGCGGCGGAGCGCCGGCGGTTCGGCTACCGCAGGATCCACATCATGCTGGACCGCCAGGGCATCGTGATGAACCAGAAGAAGCTGCGACGGCTCTATAGCGAGGAGAAGTTGCAGGTCCGCCGGCGTGGCGGCCGCAAACGGGATTGGGCACTGCGCAGGCCCATGCTCGTGCCTGATCGGGCCAATGTGCGCTGGAGCCTCGACTTTCTCTCCGACACGATCTCGGACGGTCGCCGCTTCAGGGTGCTCGCCATCGTCGAYGACTATACGCGCGAGTGCCTGGCGCTCGTCGCCGACACCTCGCTCTCGGGTCTGCGCGTGACCCGCGAACTGGATGGCGTCATTCGCCTGCGCGGCCGGCCGGGGACGATCGTGTCCGACAACGGCACCGAGTTCACCTCGATGGCGATCCTGCGCTGGTGCCAGGAGACCGGCGTCGAGTGGCACTACATCGCCCCCGGCAAGCCGACGCAGAATGCCTTCGTCGAGAGCTTCAACGGACGCTTCCGGGATGAGTGCCTCAACGACACGCTGTTCTCGACGCTCACTGAAGCCCGCAACGCTATCAGCGCATGGAAGGAGGACTACAACCGACACCGACCCCATTCGGCCCTCGGCAACATCACGCCCGCCGAGTTCGCCCTCAAATCCACGCTGGAAAAACAGGCCGCTTAAGGCCAGAAATCAAACTCAGGACTCTCCCTCAGGTCGGAGGAGAAATAGGCCTCAGGTCACAGCGAGAGTTTTGGGCATTATGATCTCCTGTTTGAAAGTGTAAGAGCCACAGCTATTGAGCGAAAATGGCAAGCCGATCATATTGGAGACCCAGTTTCGGGTCGCGATGGCGATAATTCCGATTGAATATTATGCCAAATCTGCAGACGGCACGGACGATGACCGCATTATCGCAATGAACTTGCGACTAAGGGGCGCGCAAATCCTTTCGTCTACTATCAGACCCGCTTCAGGCCCGGTGGCTGCCATGTTCCTGCGCCCGCCGGCAGGATCGAAGGCTGTGTTGGCTTCGGCCAATAGAGGCGCATCACGAGATAGATCTTGTCATCCGGCGCCGGAAGCCAGTTTGCTTCCTTGTCCGCACCGGGGCTGTCCTTTTGGATGTACAGAGTCAGCGAGCCATCCGCGTCCTTTTTCATGCCCGACAACATAGGAGAGTTGATGAGGTAGCGATTGATCGGGTTCTTCACCAGGAACTGGCTCTTGCCGTCGTACATCGTAACCGACCAGAACGCATTCACTGGCGGCAACTGGCCGGGTGCGAAGGTGATGGTGTATTTGTACTTGCTGCCGTCGAGCGCCTCACCGGTCGCGTCGGTGCGGGTATAGGGATACATGGCTTCTACAGCGTCATTGCCGAGGAGACCGCCCTTTGCAGACCCGGCCCGCATCACCCAATCGCTGTTATAGAAGGCCTCGTCGCCGAAGAACGAGCCAATGTTCCAGCCGTTGATGTTCTTGTTTCCACCGGCCAGCCATTTGTCGACCTTGCCGTTGCCTTGCTTCATGGCCACCAGGATTTCGGCCTTGTACTCGAACGACAGATCCTTGAACGCAAAGGTCTTGGYGGGGCCGATGCCTATCTTCGCAAGCTTCGCGCGAACCGCCTTGTCCCTTGCCGTCTCGGGGACAAATTGCAGGGCCGCGTCGAGATACTCGAAGAAGTTATGCCTGATCCCGGCCGTGCTGGCGGGAACGAAATCAATCTTCGGCGCGGCGGGCGGGGCGGGCTGCTTGAGGAAAGCGGAAAGCGGCTGCCCCTTGTAGCCGGCCTGGATCTTCTCGACATTCGGCATGTCGCCGGGATTGAACAGTTGAGTGCGGAAAATCGCGAGCGGGAACGGCGTTGTCGATGAGAAGACCCGCTTGATCCCAGCGGGCGTTCCACCTTTCCAGTCCGGCCCGACGACCAGATAGTCGCCCGGCTCGGTCCCCGTGGCGCGCGTGCCGATATAGCCAAAATTGTAAGTGTTGCCGTCGATGAGCTGGACCGAATAATAGCGGTCCTTTTCGATCGCGGGCACCGAGATGACCATGGGTTCAGCACGCAAATCCAGCCAGATAAACGAGTAAGGCGTATCGCTATTGGGCGTGATGATTGCCGTGTCCGCCGGGGTGGCGACATGGTTCAGGTTTTTGATTTCGTTGAATGGGGCCTTGAACTGTCCCGAGTTCCTATCGACGGCGAACTCCTGCATCACCGCATAATACATCACCAGCGGCAGGCCGTAGATGAAGCCTTCCTCGGCGATGTCCTTGGCCTCGAACAGGCTGGGCCATTCGACACTGTTCTGCTCAATGACCGGGGGGGAGACGATGTCGGCCTTTGCCATCGTGGCGGTGAGCGCCGCCAGCGCAGCAGAGCCAAGCAGATCGCGTTTCGTGATCATTTGAACACTTCCTTCGGGTTCACAACTCGTGGCTGAGCGCGCGTAGGTAGCAAGATGAAGTTACGCGACGTCTGCGATTATTGACAATGCAGGAACGGCCTATTCACAGCCGCTTGTATGTMGGCGTTTGGCGCGGCCACGCCCCCCGGGAGGCACCCATGAGCGGCTCGTTCGCCCATCATTTCGGGAACAGGAACTGGAGCTGGGCCCTCAGCTGCCAATCGGCGGCGCCGCTGGGCTTTGCGACATTATAGTAGGCTGCCAGCTGCGCATTGACGGGCTGATGGCCGATCTTGAACACGCGCCCAAAACCGCCTCCGATCGGCACCGTCCAGCGGTCGCCCTGGCCGGCTTCCCAGTTGGCGGTGATGACGGGGGAGGATGTCAGGTACCAGCCGCCGTGGAAATTGTAGTTYACAAACGGCTGCAGCGTCATTGCGTTGACCGTGCTGCGGGTACTCTTGCCCGCGAAGGACCAGACGTTGTTGACGAGGACGCCGACGACCCAGGGCCCTTCGATTGCCAGGGCTACGAAGGCCGGCCCCGTCGAGTACTTGCCGGACGTGAGGCTCTTGTCGGTGCCGGTGGGGAGTACGACGGTCGGCCCGATGCCCCAGATGATGCCGTGAGTTGGCTGCTTCGGCGAGAAGAAGAAGCTGGGGTTGATGTCGCCCAGGCCGAACTCGCGGTCGCCATTCACCGTCAGGGCCGGTTGCGAGATCACAGGCGTGATCCAGCGCGTGATCAGGTTCCAATCCTTGTTTAGCGTGATCGGAATCACCGGCTGGATGTTGAGGACATTCTGCAGCTGTTTGTGCGGACCGACATTGAAGTTGAAGTTGTTCTGGAACGGCACGCTGATCATGTCGGCAACGGGGTTCTGCGCCGCCTTGGCCAGATCGCCGGGGCTGCCCGTTGAATCTTCCGCCAGCACCACTCCCGAACATGACAAGGTTGCGGAGAATGCCAGTTTAGCTAGCCTGATCAATTTCCTCCCGCTCACGGACGCAGGCTCCTTCAGCCATACCAAAGCTAAATGCCAACGGCGAAAAATGGGGTTTTCCGTTTGCCGGGAGCACTTATACTGTGTGACAAAGCACCAATCAGATCTTGAGACCACTCATTTTGCGCCAACCTTGCAAGCATTCCGGAGCGTCCAGCGCGTGGCTGAGATCCCAGTCATCTCGAGCCACATCCTGCACGGCCTGCCGGCATTCCTGCGTCATGCAATCGGGGAAAGCGCGCTCCTACGGGCAAACCGCGCAGCAGGCTTCGATCTGGAGCTGACCGAAGGCCGCAATTGTTTCATCCCGCATGCCGCAGTCCTCGGCTTCGTGAATGCTGCGGCAAGGGCGGCCGGCGAGCCCAATCTCGGGCTTCTGATCGCGCCGATGATGAGCGCAGGCAATTACGGCAGCTTCGGGCGCTACGTTCTGGGGGGCGATACCCTCGGCCAATCCATCCAGCGGGCCATTGTGGCGCTGCCTTATCACAGCACCCATGACAGGATGTCCGTCGCCATCGTCGGCGACGAGGCACGCTATAGCTACGTCTTTGCCTTGGCTGGCCACGCGGGCTACGACATGATCGCCGGAGCGGCTGCCGGCGTTCTGCTCAGCGTCCTCAGGGCTTATTTGCCTTTTGACTGGCGGCCACTGCGCGTCGAGCTCAATATCAGCAGGCCGCGCCAGATCGGGCTGTTCGAAGATCTCTTCCAGTGCCCCGTCCTGTTCAACGCGCCCGCCGTGACGATCGTCATGGAACGCCACCTCTTGTCGGCTGCTCCTAACCGTGGGGCATGGCCGATCGTCACCATCGAGGACGTGGCCCGAGATCGGCCTGGCGGCGCTCCACGCGATCTGCTCGACGTCGTCATGGAGCAGGTCCGGGCTCAGGTTCTCACCGGCAGCGTGTCCATCGATCGCGTCGCGCGACCGATGGCTACCAGCGTCCGAACGCTGCAACGTGAGCTAAGTCAGGCTGGCACTGATTTTCGCAGCCTGGCGAATGCGGCACGGTTGCAGCGGGCCACCGAGTTGCTCAGGCACACGAATGGCTCGATCACCCGTGTTGCGGCAGAGATGGGATATTCCTCGCCAGCCAATTTCGCGCGTGCCTTCCGAAAGGTGACGGGCAGCGGACCACGGGAGTTTCGTGCCAACATCCACCATGAGGGCGCGCCAGACGGTGCCGGTTCCCGCTAAAATGGGCGCGGCCGGGGAAGAGGTCAAATCCGGCCCTGATGCGGCAGCGCAACTGACGTCTGCTTTTGGCCGGAGAACCAAGTTCCGCTTATGGCGCATCCCGCCCGGACAGCGTCCGGCGCTTTTGGCCCCTAGCTGACCTTTGGAAGGTCCGCTTTCCGGAACTCAATTTGGCGAACGGCTGCCCCCCTAGCGGCCGCTGGCAAAGGCAGCTTGCGTGTAGTGTGGCAACAGCTGCCTCGGCCAAACCATCCACCTTTTTAACTGCACGATTTAGGTGGTTCTTGGCGAGGGCTTACGCTTCCAGTGCTGAATTACCACTCACACCGGACCTCTCGGTGGGGGCGGATCGACGATGTACTCCTTACCTGCCAGAGACTGCCGCCTCGCAAACCGCAGGATCACGCCTAGCGACGCAGCGAGAGGTATCGCCAACAACACGCCCACGAAGCCGAACAGCCATCCAAAGGCGAACAGCGCGAACATCATCCAGACCGGGTGGAGGTTGACGCGGCGACCGATGAGGCGCGGCGAGAGAACATAATCGGAAAGCATTTCTCCGACGATGAAGATGCCCCCTACAACGGCGACTGGCCCCCAATTCGGCCAGAATTGGACCAATGCAACGCAGGCCGCGACGAGAAACCCGGTTGCGGCTCCAAAATAGGGAACAAAACTGATCAGGGCTGCGGTGATTCCGATCAAGACTGCATGGTTCAGCCCTGTCGCCTTCAGGGCTGTCGCATAAAGCACGGCGAGAACGAGGCAGATGACGATCTGCCCGCGCACGAAGCCAGCGACTGTCTCGTGGATTTCGCGCCCAAGCGCTCGCATGTCGTCGCGGCAGGACGGTGGAAACCAGCCATCGACGGTCGCTATCATTCGGTGCCAGTCAATGGCGACATAGATGGCGATGACCGGCGTGATGATCAGCAGCGAAAGAAGGGAAACCAAGGCCTCTCCACTCGACCATAGCGAGCGAAGGAACTCGTCAACCCAGTTAGTGCTCATCGTCTTCGCGATGTCGCGGGTCGATTGCTCGATATGGAGTTCGTCGCCCATGATACGGTGCAGCCACGGTCGGCTTGCATCGCCCATCTGCGACTGAAGGCGGGTGACGTAGGCGGGAAACTCTTCAACAAAAAACCTGAACTCGCCGACGATGGCCGGGAGCATAACCAGGAAGAAGCCGATTAGAACCGCGACGATCGGCACGAAGACGCCCAGAGTTGCAAGGGAACGGCTAATCCCGAGCCGCTCCAGCTTGTCGACCGCCGGAATGAGAAGATAGGCGAGCAACGTGCCGGCCACGAATGGCAGCAGTATTTGGCGCACCAGCATCAGCGTAACGAGCGCGATCGCAGAGACCGCGATCCAGAAGGTCGCCGGTCGCGCGATTCTCATCGACATTCGTCACTCATGCGTTTCGATCTCGACTGCCAGATTCTAGCTGCGATACCAACGCGCGGATTCTCGGATCCCAGCGCGAAAAACGGTCGTAGAAATCCTTGTTCAATTCTCCATCAGACTGGCGAAGGCGATCTCGCCGTCGGTAACGTAGTGGTTCACCTTTCCGGCTTGCAAACGTGAACCGGACTGATGCAATGCGACATCCCCGATCACCCGCTTTGCCGTCAGCTGAGCGAGGATGTAGCTGCGTTCTGCATTCGTGTCTGAATCGGTCGCATGGGTTACTTGGAGCGTTAGTCGAGCCAGCGACAAACCCGTGTCTCTGGTGCCCGCGCCCACCCATAATACAGGCTGATCGGTCGACGGTTTATCCGTATTCATCCAAAAGCTCGCTGCAGCCATATCCTCCTCCGAGCGAGCGAGGCTCAGGGCCCAGAAACGGATATGATGGCGCTTTCGCGGGCTGTTATTGATGGGCTCCTGGAAACCTATGTCCTGCCTTCGTCCAAAGAGATAGAGGGTGCTGAAAGGGGCGTTGGGATACGGGGAGTTGAGCAGAAACGCTCGTATCATTCGCCACGAGCTTGCGGCCCCCAAGCGATCGGCCGTCGTCCAGCCTGCCGTTGCAAACGCATCGCGCAATTGTTGCAAGGTGCCGATGAGGACGAGGTTTACGGGATCGCCGGGCAGACCATCGCCGGTGATCGTGTAGCGGGGGATAAGCGACCGATGAAGGACCTTCAGACCCATTCGGACTACATTGGGCAGAATGACATAGGCGGCCAACCCGTAAGTGAGGCTTACCGCCACGACCCATGGAAGCCTGTGATCCGCCGTATCAAAGATTACAAACACAATCAGCCAAACGCTGACGACGCCAAGACAAAAAATAAGAAACCTCTGAAAAAAGCGCGCGAGCAATCTCAAAATTCTTGTCCTATCTTGCTCCGGTCGGTCGCGGCCGCCTCGCTATTCGTAGTCGGTTTCCGACAGGCGAGTATACCAGTGGGCAGTTGCGTCGCGTCCACATGTCGGACCTAAGTTATTCCACGCCTTACACCTCGGCAGCGCCAGTACCCAAAGTCTCCGAACAGCAGTCCGACCTTAATCATGAAACGGGAAGATCTTCTTCCAGTCTCGCTTCATATCGACAACGGTCCACTGATTAGCGGCTGCGGCGTCGAGCGCCTTGTCGAGCTTGCCGAAATGGGCCTGACGGTCATAGGCGAACTCGCGTTCGGCATCTGTATGGTGAAGGATTAGGCCGAAGCGTGGGCCGCCTGACATCGTCGTCCATTGCAGCATTTCGAGATCGCCATCCGAATTCCCGAAAGCAGCGATCGGCCGTCGGCCGATCTGTTGGTTGATGCCGACAGGCTTGCCGGCCTTGTCGTCGATGAAGTTGATCTGYGGCAGACGGAATATGGTCGGCCTGCCGTCACGCATCTCGAATTTCGTCTTGATCGAGGAGCCGAGAACCTGCTCGGGAGGGATGCCGTACACTCTCTCAGTCCATGGCCGCATGAACTCGACGCCGCCACCGGAGGCGATGTAGGTCTTGAACCCATTCGCGCGCAGGTAGGTAAGCAGCTCCAGCATGGGCTGGTAGACCAATTCGGTATAGGGACGCTTGAAGCGCGGGTGGCGCGCGGTGGCAAGCCATTCCGAGGCGATTTTCGCGAACTCGTCCGAGGTCATGCCGGCATGTGTCACCGCGATCAGTTGCATCAGGCCCTGCTCGCCCGAAGCCGCCAGCGCCCTCATGTCGCCATTCAGGACCGCCTTGAAAGGCTGCTTGGTCTTCCATCCGGGGTTTTGCGCAGCGAGTGCCCTGACCCGATCGAGGACAAACGCGAGCTGGACGTACATCGGCTGCTCTGCCCACAACGTGCCGTCGTTGTCGAACACCGCGATGCGCTCAGCCGGCGCCACAAAGTCGGCGCCACCTTGCGTAGTCACGCGCGCGACGAAGTTGGTGATCGACGCCTTGACCGGGCCATCATTCCAGGACGACAGCGGGTCGGACTGCGCCAGCACTATTGACGGGCGAAGTGGTCCGATCAGAACAGGCACCCCGGTCAATACTGAGATCAACACGCGACGATTTAGACCGGCGCTGTAAGGCAAAACGGATTTCATTTCGGTCTCCATCAAATGGAATCTCACTGACGGTGGGCGCCGGCGCTTGTTGCCGTTCCTAAGGCTGTTGCGTTGACGGCGGCCTCCAGACGCAGCGGAAGCCGAGATGGCTGGTCGAGGTGTCGACCGGTTCCGCATGGCGCGCAGCCGGGCGATAGCGGCGGCAATAGTTGGGTGCGCAAAGATGCGAGCCGCCCTTGATGACCTTACGGGGGATTCTAATCTCCGGCAGATCGGGGTCGTAGCTGTCGTCTTCGCGGCCGCCTCGCGGGTTCTGTGGAATGCAGCAGGTCTTCGCGGCCTCAGCCTGATGCTTGGGCGCGTACCAATCTGTGGTCCACTCCCAGACATTGCCGATCATGTCCTGCAGGCCGTAGCCGTTTGGTGGAAACGCCGTGACCGGCGAAGTGCGTTCGAAGCCATCCTCGGCCAGGTTCTGATGCGGAAACTCGCCTTGCCAGGTATTCGCCATGTGGCGCCCGCCGGGAGAGAGGCTGCCACCCCAGGCGTATTCAGCACCGGCGAGACCGCCCCGTGCGGCAAACTCCCATTCGGCCTCGGTCGGCAGGTCCTTGCCGGCCCAGCGGGCATAGGCGAGCGCGTCTGCAAAGCTGACATGAACAACAGGATGATTGTCCAGCGCGTTAATATTGCTTCCGGGGCCATAGGGGCGGCGCCAGTTGGCTCCCATCCTCAGGCTCCACCAGTGACGGAAATCGCGTCGGTCGACCCGGCCCGCTGGCTGGGAGAACACCAAAGAGCCCGCGTAGAGCATGTGAGAGGGCGTTCCGGGATAATCCTTTGGGTCGGGCGCGACCTCCGCAAAGGTGACGTGTCCGGTTGCCTTGACGAACTCCTTGAACTGCCGGTTCGTTACCGGCGTTCGATCCATCCAGAAGCTGTCGACGGCCGCGCGATGGACCGGGGCCTCCTCGGGATAATGGCGATCGGATCCCATCAGGAATATCCCGCCAGGTACCGCGATCATGTCGGCCGGCTCAGGGCTGGCTCGCGAGACATCGTCACGTTCGCGAAGCGCAGCGGCCATTCGGTCTGCGATGTCCAAGTCGGTCATGACATCCCCGTGGGAAGGCTGACGGATCAGAAGTGATAAGCGATGCTCGAAAAGACGCCGTGCTGGGTCGTACGATAGGTAAAGCCGTTGTTGCGGTTGTCGGTGTAGATGGGCCGGTCCAAGGGCCGTGGAGATGAAGTCCGTCCGGCGGCCTGCGCCAATCGGGATAGGCTTATGATCACATGAATGGAGCATCCCAGGGCCCGAAGTCGAAAGCATCCTGGTTCATCGCCGCCGTCATTTGCCGCTCGTCGGCGAGCCGCTTCTGAAAGACCATCTGGCGATACTGGGCGTAAGCTGCTTGGTTTCCGAAGTAGACACACTGGCAAACAATCGGATCAGCATACACGTAGGCGACCTGCGAGTTCTTGGTCTGCTGCACGAATTTGTTCGGCGGCAGCTTTTTCATGGCCGCAAGCCGCTGTGGCGTATTTGCAGGTTGTGGAATGAAGCCCGCCGCAGAGAGGAGGTCCTCCTTCTGCTGTACCGCCTGTTGRGTTGACTGGCAGCCTGCGAGGCCGATACTCAACGTAACAGCCAGACCGGCGGCGAGACGACTTCTCATGTTTGGCTCCTGAATGTGATGTTCAGCGCTGTTGCCCAATGAGTCGGGTCAACATTTGTGCGCGTCAGTTTCCTGTCGGCGCTCCGAGGCGATAATTCCTCCGAAGCTGTGCACTGGAGGATGGAGC
>NZ_JBFUIF010000073.1:0-11319 GCF_056402015.1 Allobosea sp. P4_C6 | reverse complement strand
TTCAGACGCTTCACCTGGTCGGACTTCAGCCCGCCAAACTCCTTGCGCCAGCGATAATACGTGAACGCCGTCACGCTGATGGCCCGGATCGCCTCCGCGACCGGGCGCCCCTGGGACAACAGCACGTCGACCTGCCGCAGCTTCGCGACGATCTCTTCAGGCTTGTGCTTCTTCTGCGGCATCGCGGGCATCCTCCAAAGGCTCAAAAAGCCTACTTCAGGGAGGGCCACTTTTCAGGGGGCAGGCCAGCTGGCCTTGCTGATCGCGCCCTTGATCGTGATGGCCGCGGGCATGTTCATCGAACGCTTCATGCTGCGGCGCGTCCACGGCTTCGGGCATTCGCAGCAGCTCCTCCTCACCTTCGGCATCGCCTTCGTGTTCGAGGAGTTGATCAAGCTCTTCTGGGGCAATTTCCCGGTCGCCTACCGTCCCCCATCCCTCCTCAGCGGTCCGGCTTTTTCGCTGTTCGGGACGAATTTCCCCTCCTACCGTGTCTTCGTCGCCGTCGTGGCGATAGTGCTCCTCGGCATCCTCTACCTGCTGCTCCAAAAGACGCGCATCGGCATCGTCGTTCGCGCGTCCGTCCAGCGCCCGGGCATGGTTTCCGCGCTCGGCCACAACGTCCCCCTGGTCTTCCTCGGGGTCTTCGGCGTCGGCGCGTGGATGGCCGGCCTTGCCGGAGCCGTGGGCGGCGCTCTCCTGACGACGAGCCCCACGATGGCGGCGGAGATGAGCGTCATCGCATTCGTCGTCGTGGTCGTCGGCGGCCTCGGCTCGCTTCTCGGGGCCTTCATCGCGTCGCTGCTGATCGGCCTCCTCACTTCGTTCTCGGTCGGGTTCCAGGTCTCGCTCGCGGATCTCGCGCAGATCTTTGGCTACGGCGAGCAAGCCAGGCAGATCGGGGGTCTTCTCACCTTGGAAGTCTCGTCGCTGTCCGCCTCCCTACCCGCGCTGCTGATGCTCGTCGTGCTGTTGACGCGGCCCGCCGGCCTCATGGGCGACAGGAACTAGAACATGCTCCGGATCGGAATACTGGCTTCGGTCGTCGTCCTGCTGCTCGGCGCGCCCCTCGCGCTCAGCGGACATGTGGTGGGCGTCCTGACGACGGCGCTGATCGCCGTCCTGTTCGCGATGGCGTTCAACCTTCTGAGCGGCCGGGCCGGCATGCTCTCCTTCGGCCACGCGGCCTACTTCGCCATCGGCGGGTTTGCCGTAATCCACGCGATGCAAGCGATCGAGAAGGGCAATCTTTGGCTGCCGACCCCGTTCCTGCCGCTCGTCGGCGGCGTCGCCGGGCTGATCGGCGGGCTTTGCGCAGGGTACTTCGCCACCTTGAGAAGCGGCGTCTACTTCTCGATGGTGACGCTCGCCCTGGCGGAACTGCTTCATGCGATAGCGCCGAACCTGGGCGGGATATTCGGCGGCGAGGTCGGGCTGACGACCATGAGGATGCCCTGGTCGTCGTTCGACTATGGCAACGAGGTCCACGTGTACTACACGGTCGTCGCCTGGGTCGTCCTCTGCATCGGCTTGCTCTACGCGTACAACCAGACGCTGTTCGGCCGCTTGACTGTCGGATTGAGAGAGGCCGAGCGCCGGGTTTCCTTCCTCGGTTACAACCTCCATCACACCAAGATCATCGTGTTCGGCGTGTCGGCCATGTTCTCCGGCATCGCGGGCGGCCTTCTGGCCTTCACCACGGAAAGCATCAACTACTCGATGCTGGGCATGGGCATGTCGGCCTCGGTCGTCCTGCACACCTTCGTCGGCGGTTCGGGCGTGTTTTTCGGCCCGGCAGTCGGCGCCTTCATCTTCGCGCTGTTCGGCAGCCTCGTCTCCGACGTGACGAAGAACTGGCTGCTCTATCAAGGCATCCTTTTCGTCGTCATCATGATGTTCATGGGCGATGGCCTGGCCATGCTTTGGCTGAGGATCGTGAACGAGTTCAAGGAGCGCAACTGGGGCGCCCTCAAGCTGCGAGCCCTCTTGCTCCCACCCGGCCTGCTTGCCGCGGCGGGTGTCGTCACTCTCCTCGAGCTGGCCTCCCGCATCCTCGATCAACAGTACTCCGCAATCGTCGGCCGGACGAAGGCCTGGCCACCCGTACCCCTGTACGGCCTCAAATGGGACCCCATCGCCGTGTCGACCTGGCTCGTCCCGGCCCTGGCGATCGGCGGTCCGTCTCACGCAAGCGCGGGGCAAGTTCGCCGGTGATTTGACCTATTCGGAGCAGCGCGCCCTCGAGATCGGAATGGCGATCGGACCGGGCGCCGACGTGATCCTTCTGGACGAGCCCATGGCCGGCATGTCGCGCGAGGAAACGCACTACATGATCAATCTGATCCGAGACATCACGCAGGGGAAAACGCTCCTCGTCGTCGAGCACGACATGGAAGTCGTGTTCTCCCTCTGCGACCGGATATCCGTCCTCGTCTACGGCGAGATCATCGCGTCGGGCACGCCGGACGCGATACGTACGAACAGCCGGGTCCAGGAAGCCTATCTCGGCGAGGTGGCCGCATGACCCTGCTTTCCGTAACCAACCTCCATACCCACTACGGCAAGAGCCACATCCTGCACGGCATGAATTTCACGCTGGCGGCCGGCGAGATGATCGCCCTGCTCGGTCGCAACGGCTCGGGCAGGTCGACGGCCATGAAGGCCATCATGGGACTGGTCCCACCAACGCGGGGTTCGATCAGATTGGGAGCGAGCGAGCTTGCGGGGCTCCCGTGCTACAGGATCAACCGCGCGGGCATCGCCTATGTCCCGGAAGAGCGGCTGGCGTTCAGCAACCTCACCGTGGAAGAGAACCTGCATATCGGGGTCTCCACGCCCCGGCCGAACGCCAAGGCGTGGAGCCTCGAAGACATGTACGGCTTCTTCCCTCGCCTCAAGGAGCGCCGCAACGTCAAGGCCGGGTCGATCTCCGGCGGCGAGCAGCAGATGCTCACGCTCTGCCGTTCGCTGCTGGGCCAGCCTACCGTCATCCTGATCGACGAGCCGACCGAGGGGCTCGCGCCCAAGATCGTCGATCATCTCGCGGACGTGATGCGCGACATCAACCGACAGGGCGTTGCGTCGGTACTGGTCGAGCAGAAGATGACGATCGCCCTGAAGCTCTGCAGCAGATGCCTGATCATGGGCCACGGCGCCATCGTCTTCGAGGGAACGCCGGAGGAGTTGCTCGCAACGCCTTCCGTGCGGCGGGAGTGGCTTGAAGTTGCCTAGGCACCGGCTGTTCGCACCCGTCTGCGCGGCGGACGCCAGCCGCAGGAGCTGCACTTGATGGCATCGAAATACTTCATCTACCTGGCTGGCCGCGATCGCAGCCGAAGGGCGGACTTCCAATCGGCCTACCTGCGGGCCGCTCGCAAAGTCGCCGCCGCTCTTCCCCAAGGCGGGAAGCTGATCGTCAACCTGGTCGAGGAAACGCCGGAAGGGGTTCCGTTTCGCCCCGTGAACGTGCGCGCCGAGGAGGCTGATGCGGTCTACGACGTCATCGTCGAGCTCTCACCACCGGCGGACGAGGCAGAGCAAATTCTGGAGACGCTCGTCTCCTGCGCCGAGGACGTCGCCACGACGGAGATCTACCAGGTCGAGGAAATCGTTCAGCTCGACCGGCAGGTCGTCGTCCTTGGGCAACGATCTCCCGGCATCAAGTATATCGGGCGGTTGAACTTCCACCCCGATCTGCCCGCGACGGCGGCTCGGCGCAGCTGGGACATCCACGTTCCTCTTGCCCTGAGAGTCCATGTCGGAATGGACAAGTATGTCAGAAACTGGATCGTGGACGCCTCGCGAGGGCGCCCCGCAGGCGGTATTGCAGAGCTGAACTTCCCGTCAATCGACGACATGCTGACGCGATACTTCGACTGCGATCGTGGGCGGGAAGAGATCATGCACGACATATCGCACTTCATCGCGAACGGAACCCGTTTCTTCGCGAGCGAATTCGTTCTTTGCGACCGATAACATTCGAACGGCTCGCGACAACTCCGAATGTTTGACTTTTCGTCGATCTACGCCGACACAGAAAGACGGACTTGATGCACGATGAAACGAGAAAGTACTGATGCCTCCTGCTAAGTCACAGAACGAGACGTCTGTACTTAAGCGCGTCGCCGAAATCTTGAATCTGTTTTCGGAGGATTCACCGACTATCTCGCTCGGAGACGTCGAATCCGTGCTGCAGGTCAGCCAGGCGACGGCTTACCGGTACCTGCACGACCTGCATGAAATCGGGCTCCTCTCGCGGATTTCCGGGCGCTACGCGCCCGGCCCGACGATCATGGAACTTGAATTCATACTGGCGAACTTCGATCCGATCCTGCTGGCCGCAAGGGAGGTGATGGAGAAGCTCTCGACGACTCTCGGCATCCATACATTCCTGTGCAGGATGTACCAGGACCGCGCGGTGAACGTCTATTCCACGAGGCCGGAGAATTCGTCCGAAATGCCGTTGAGGCCGGGAAGGCGGCTTCCCGTCTTCAGGGGGGCCCAGGCGCGCATCATCCTCGCCCATCTCGACAGGCGCCGCCAAAGGCGGATTTTCGACCGCTCCGAGGAGGACTCCGGAAGAAACGGCATCGGGTCCGACTGGGCGTCCTTCAGCGCCTTGCTCCAGAAGAACCGCCGCGACGGGTACTATCTCTCCCGCGGCGAGATCTCCGAAGGTCTGGTCGGTATCGCGAGCCCCGTATTCGATGAGAACAACGAGATCATGGGCGCGATCTCGCTGTCTTATCCCACGCTGAGTCCTCCGCCCGTGACCGAAGCCCAGCTGATCAAGATCACCAAGAAGGCGGCGAAGGACATCACGTTGCGCGTGGCCGAACTCGCCGACGGCAAGAAGAACCTGGACGCCGCGGAATAAGCCCTCGGGCGACAGCGACCCGCGGGTCCGGGACGATCTAAGGAACGGCGTCAGCCTGGCTGCTGGGATGCGCGGCCTGGAAGGCTGCGTGCTCCGCCGCCAGTTTTTCGACCCGCGATATCCGCACATATGAATCGATCGGGACCGCGAAGCGTCGGGCCGCGTATAGCTGAGGGATGAGATAGGCATCGGCCAAGCCCGGCGACGCCCCGAAGCAATAGCCCTCCTCGCCGATCATCGCCTCTACGGCGGCAAGCCCCTGCTCTATCCAGGTCGCGATCCACCCCTCGACCTCCGCTTCCGGGCGCCCGAGCGGGCCCCGCAGATAATTGAGCGGCCCGACATTGTGAAGCGGGTGCACGTCGCAGCCGATGATCGCCGCGACGGCGCGAACTTTCGCACGCGCTACAGGCTCGGCGGGCAACAGCGGCGGATCAGGGAAAACTTCCTCCAGATACTCGATGATGGCCGGCGATTGCGTCAACGCGGTCCCATCGTCGAGGACGAGGACAGGAACGCGCCCCTGGGGATTGAGCGCGCGATAAGCCTCGGTCTTCTGCTCGCCGCGAACGAGATGAACGAAAGCCTGCTCCGCATCTATGCCCTTGAGCGCCAGCGCGATCCGCAGGCGGTAGGAGGAGGTCGAGCGCCAATAGCCGTAGAGCTTCATCGGACTCTCACCTCGCTGGAAGGACGATCGCCCGGCATTCGCCGAAGCCGATCGACGTAAAGCCATCGCGACGTGCCTGGGCCCTCAGCATGATCTCGTCGCCGTTTTCGAGGAAGCGGCGCTCTTCGCCGGAGGGTAGGCGGACGGGTGTCCGACCGCCTTCCGTGGTTTCCAGAAGGCTGCCGCGACTGGCCTGATCCGGACCAGATATCGTACCGGAGCCCAGCAGATCACCAGCGGCGAGGTTGCAGCCGTTACTGGTGTGATGGGCCAGCATCTGAGCGACGGTCCAGTACATGTGCCGCGTATTGGAATGCCCGAGACGATGCGGCGGCGAACCCTGCCGACGCATCGTCTCGGTGGTGATGAACACCTCCAGGTCGAGATCGAAAGCGCCGGCAGCCTTGTCCCGGCTGTCTGACAGATAAGGCAGCGGCTCTGGATCGCCTTCCGGGCGCGGTGGCTGCGCGATGCGGAACGGGGCCAGGGCCTCCGGCGTGACGATCCAGGGCGAGACCGTGGTGGCAAAATTCTTGGCCAGGAACGGTCCGAGCGGCTGGTATTCCCACGCCTGGACGTCGCGCGCGGACCAATCGTTCAGGAGGCAGAACCCGGCGATGTGCTCGGCCGCCTCGGCAATCGGAACAGGCTCGCCCTGCTCGTTGCCTGCCCCCACCCAAATCCCGAGTTCCAGTTCGTAGTCGAGACGCCGCGACGGGCCGAAGACGGGGGCTGCCGCGTCCGGCGCCTTCGTCTGTCCGTTCGGGCGCCGCACAGGAGCGCCGGACGGTCGGACCGAAGAAGCTCGCCCGTGGTATCCGATAGGGACGTACTTGTAGTTCGGCAGCAAGGGATTGTCCGGACGGAACAGTTTTCCGACCTCGGTCGCGTGGTGGATGCCGACGTAGAAGTCCGTGTAGTCGCCGATCCGCGCCGGCAGGTGCAGAGTGCAGGAGGAGGCCGAACGCAGACAGCGCGCCGCCTTCGTCTCGTCACGCCCCCCCAGAGCGAGAAGGGCCGAGACGCGACGGCGAAGCTTCACACGCGCGGCCGAGCCAAGCGAGAGAAAGCCGTTGAGGCTGCCCTGTGCGCAGGCTGCGCCCAAACCGGCATCCTCCGCCATGAACCCGCCTTCCAGCGCCAGCTTGAGGTCGAGGATCTTGTCGCCGATCGCGATCCCGCCCCTGGGAGGCTCGCCCGGCGGGCTGAAGACGCCGATCGGCAGGTTCTGGATGGGAAAGTAGGCATGGCCGTTCGCGGACGCCTCGAAACTGCGAAGCGTCGCGTCGTGGGTTTCGTCGAGGGCAGTCATCTTTGTCTCAAGGCTTGTTCGGATCGAAGTGTTTCGTCAGCTTGTGGCCATAGCCGCCGTAGTCGCCCTGAAGCGCGTCCGTTCCTGCGGCGAAAGCAGTGACCTGCTGCGGGAAGCGCGTTTCGAACATGAAGGCGAGCGTGCCTTCCAGCTTGTGGGGCTTGAGTTCTACGTTGCTCGCGCGTTCGAAGGCGTCGACGTCGGGGCCGTGCGGCAGCATCGAGTTGTGCAGCGAGATGCCGCCGGGCACGAAGCCGCCGCCGGTCTTGGCATCATAGACACCGTAAACCAGCCCCATGAACTCGCTCATCACGTTCATATGGTACCAGGGCGGCCGGAAGGTGTTTTCCGCCACCAGCCAGCGGTCCGAGAAGATGACGAAATCGATATTCGCCGTTCCGGGCGTCTCGGAAGGCGAAGTCAGCACCGTGAAGATCGACGGGTCAGCGTGGTCATACAGGACCGGCCCGACCGGAGAGTACTTCCTGAGATCGTATTTGTAGGGGGCGTAGTTGCCGTGCCAGGCGACGACGTCGAGCGGCGAGTGTTCGATATCGGCGACCCAGAGATTGCCGCCCCATTTCACATACATCTTCGAAGGCGCGTCGCGGTCCTCGTAAGCTGCGACAGGCGTCAGGAAGTCGCGCGGATTGGCGAGGCAGTTCGCGCCGATCGGTCCGCGCTCCGGCAGGGTGAAGGCGCCGCCGTAGTTCTCGCAGATGTACCCGCGCGCCGGGCCGTCACGCAGCTCGACGCGGAGCTTCACGCCGCGCGGGATGACTGCGATTTCCCCTGGCTCGATGTCGATGATGCCGAACTCGGTCCACAGGCGCAGGTCGCCCTGCTGCGGCACGAAGAGCATCTCGCCATCGGCGTTGTAGACGTATTCGTCGACCATGGGGCGCGTGATCAGGTAGACATGCGCACCCATTCCGCCCTGGGCTCCGGCGTCGCCGGCCGTCGTCATGCTGTGCATACCCTCGACGAAGGACAGCGGCCGCGAGGGGATGGGGATCGGGCTCCAGCGCATTGGTGCGATCGGCAAGTCGACCTCGCGCGCCGGCGCCGTGCGCCACAGGCCGATCTCCGCCTTCCGGAACCGGTTCCAGTGCGACACGGTCGGCCGGATGCGATAGAGCCAGGAGCGTTCGTTGGTTGTGCGCGGCGCGGTGAAGGGCGAGCCGGAAAGCTGCTCGGCATAGAGGCCATAGGCGCATTTCTGGGGAGAGTTGCGCCCGATCGGAAGCGCGCCCGGCAGCGCCTCGGTCTCGAATCCGTTGCCGAAGCCGGACATGTAGCCCGCCTGGATGGCGCTTCGGACCTCCGGGCCCTTCGGATTGGACGACGGATTTTGAACGTTCATGTCTGTTCTCCCGTGGGGAATTACCGCCGAGGATGCAGGCCCGGCCCCGAGAAGCGGTGAAACGTCGTCGGCATTCCCGATCCAGCGACCTCATCGCTTCATTCGGCGCTCGGACAAATATATCGTTGCATCGGTAACCGTCCATTTTGTAACTAACAATGATGACGAAGCTCGCTCTCGAAGAATTCCTCCCCTATCGCCTCAATCGGCTCGCCACGACGGTCTCGCAGGCCTTTCGGGCCGTATACGGACCGCATCACGACCTGACCGTTCCCGAATGGCGTGTTCTGGCGACGCTCGGCCAATTCGAGACGATGAGCGCCAAGGAGATTGGCACTCATTCCGCGATGCATAAGACGAAGGTGAGCCGTGCCGTGCGCGCTCTCGAGGAGCGCCGTTGGCTCAAGCGGCGCGAGAGTCCCCATGACAGGCGCGAAGAGATCTTATGCCTGACGCCGCTTGGGCTGAAGACCTACACGGAAATCGTCCCGCGGGCCCTGGCTTTCGAAGCGAAAATCCTGGGAGCACTCGGCAAGGATGCCAAGCGCCTGCTCGCGGCCATTCATCAACTGGAGCTCGCACTCGATGAGGCATGACTGAAGCCGGCTCGGAGACGGCCTCTTGCGGAGATGCACAACGGGCCAGCTTCTCGGCCGGCCGGTAAGCTGTCGGCGACGAGCCCGTGTCAGCCGGCAACCGCATGGGGCTGGACGCCACGGCGCTCATCCTGCCGAGCCCGGGGAGCTGCGTCGAAGCTTATGCGCGCTCAGTGAATAGCATAAATCCATCTGGATCGCCCTCGCGCGTGGAAGTATTTCTCAAAATCATAACCCGAATAAATGCACATATTCTTATTTTCCAACGAGCGTTGATTGTTTCGATGATCCGAATATTGATGTCATCGACGCTCTTTTCGCGATTACGCGATACCGTTGGAATTCTGCGATGCCTGACCTGATCGTGCGATCATCTCCTCTTTCGCCTGAAGCAGAGGCCTTGGTCGAGGGGCTCGTTGCCGAATATGACGGCCGGTACGGCGTCAACAGCAGGCCGGGTGGCGCGCGCTCCGAGCTCATGCGCTATCCGGCGGAAGCGTTCGCGCCGCCGCTCGGGGATTTCCTGCTGGTTCAGCGCGGCGGCGAGACGATCGCGGGCGGCGCCTTCATGAGCCATGACGACGAGACGGTCGAGCTCAAGCGCATCTGGACGCGCGAGACTCTGCGGCGACAGGGTCTGGCGCGCCGCATCGTGCTGGCGCTCGAGGAGAGCGCTGCCGAGCTCGGCTACACCAGAGCCTATCTCACGACCGGATTCCGGCAGCCGGAAGCGACGGGCCTCTATCTGTCGCTCGGCTATCGACCGCTGTTCGACACCTCCGTCGACCCGGTCCTGTACCGGTCCCTGCCCTTCGAGAAACATATCGGGGCAAAGGCCGGCGTGGCCGGCAGCGCGCCCGTCTATGCCCCTGCCGCATCGCCGGATGAGGCGACAGCCCGCGTGGGCGCGATCAAGGCCCAGCAGGAAGCAGGGATTGCAGCCCGGCTGGCCGCCCGTCGCGCAACCGCGGCGTAGCGAAGGTGAAAACTTTTCCAGGTGCGAGACGGGCCGTGAGCCGCGACTACCGATGAAACGACGGGTGGCTGCGAGCCCGATCGGCGGGCGCACCCGTCCGTGACGGCACAAGTCGCCATCCCTCTGCGAGAGACCGTGATGGAACCGAGAAACAACAATTTTGCAGCTTTGGTCGGCAATACCCCGTTGCTGGAGCTGCGCAGATTTGCGGAAGGATTGCATCTCGGCTCCCGCATCTTCGCGAAGATCGAGTACCTGAACCCGGCCGGCAGCATCAAGGACCGTGCGGCCTGGGGCATCATCCGGGAAGCGGAGGAGAGCGGCCGGCTGAAGCCGGGCCAGCGCATCGTCGATCTCACCAGCGGAAACACCGGTATCGGGCTCGCGGCCCTGGCCGCCGCGCGTGGCTATCGCTCGAAGTTCTACCTCCGGAACACGATCAGCGAAGACAAGATCAAGCTGCTCCAGCACTATGGCGCCGAAGTCGTCCTGATCGACAACAGCGCATTCCTCGAGGCGGGCGCGATCCACACCATCATCGACCGCGTGCGCCGCGAGAACCCCGACGCCTACTACACCAACCAGCGGGCGAACCCCGCAAATCCGCGCGTTCACTTCGAGACGACCGGCCCCGAGATCTGGCGCGACACGAAGGGCGAGGTCGACATCTTCGTGGCGGCAGTCGGTACCGGCGGCACGATCTCGGGCACCGGTCGCTTCCTGAAAGCGCAGAAACCCGGCGTGAAAGTCGTCGTCGTCGAGCCGGGCCCGGCCTCGATCCCCTCACCGGAGGCGCCCTACCCCGACAGTATCGAAGGCGTCCACAAGGTGACCGACGTCGAAGCCGGCTATCTGCCCGAGAATTTCGACGCTGCCGTCGTCGACGAGGTGATCGTGACCGACACGGCCCAGGCCCGCGAGGTCGCCCGGACATTGGCGCAACAGGAAGGCATCCTGGCCGGCACATCGTCGGGGGCGGTGCTGTTTGCCGCCTCGGCGCTTGCCAGGCGCCCCGAAAACGCCGGCAAGACGATCGTCGCGATCGTTGCCGACAGCGGCGAACGCTACCTCAGCCCTCCCAAGCTCGGCCCCGCCATTCCGCAGGCGCGGACGGCGAGAACGCCATCGTCACTGGATGTCGCCGCAGCCTTCTGAGGGTCGGGCTCCGTTGGATTTGACGACCCTGATTGCGTTGCCGCGTGCCCGCAACAGGAACGAATTATCGCCTTCCTTCAATAAAAACGCATAGTTTGTTTCATTGCCATAAATAATACTCTGCACGATAATCTTGATCGTGAAGAGCAATACCAAACTCTTCGCCGCGGGATTTGCTGGAGCAGCTTGCGCCGCGCCAACAACGCTAAAAGCACCACGATGTCTCGTGGGCTCCTTTGCTTTGGAGACGCGAATGCCTCTGATTTTTCGAAGAACATTGCTCGGCGAAAAACCGCCCTGTCATCGCAGACTATGATCTTCGCCATCTGACTGTCGTCTGCAGCAACGCGGACGATACGCCGTCGGAGCAC
>NZ_JBFUIF010000072.1:0-11559 GCF_056402015.1 Allobosea sp. P4_C6 | reverse complement strand
ATGGAAAGGCGCTGGGAAGGCACCGCTCCCATGACGTCGGCCCATGAAGTGCCTTTGAAATCGAGCTTTGCCGCGTTCCAGGCAGGAACGAAGAAATAGGCTCCGTTGAAGGCGAAATATTCGTCCAGCCCCATGCCGAGCTCGAACGACCGCTGGTAATGCTTATACTCCGGCGATGCGTATTTCATGATGTCGCCGGAGGCGACGCGACTGAAGACCCAGGAAGGCGCTGCCAGTCCGACCACGTCGACGCTCATGCGGCTGGCTGCCATTTCCTGCTGCAGCCGAGTGACGATAGCGCTGGTATTGGCCTGCGTGTAGGCGACATTGAATGAATCCGGCAACCCGTAGCGCGCCTTGAACCCCTTGGCCAGTTTGGCGACGGTATCGGCGGTGGCGACCGCCTCGACATAGTTGACGCGGCCCTCGGCCTTCGCGGCCTGGACCATAGCCGCCAGTTCGGGTGACTGCGCAGAAACCTGTGCGCCAACAGGAGCGCTGATCGACAGCGCTAGAATCGTGCCGACCGCCGAAAGAAAGCTTCGCTTGGTTGCATTCATCACGTTTTCCTTCCCCAATTTCTTGCTGTGCTTATTTGGAATAGACGAGGACGTTGTCCTTGCGAACATTCAGCCTTACGCGATCTCCGATCTTGTGGTCGTGAACATCGGAAATAGCCTTGATCTCAACGGAGCCGGCCTTCAGCAGGTATTCGCGACTGACGCCGAGGAACGACGACGCGACCACTTCCCCCTCGATCGAGTTGAAATCTTCGCCGGGGAGATCGCAGTCGTGGCGTTGCAGACTGAGATGCTCTTTGCGGATACCGAGGACAATTGGCGCCCCCGCTTCGATGCGATCATGGCCGGCGATCTTCCCGGTCAGCGAGGCTGCGCCGAGAGTGAAGGAGGCGCAGCCCGCACGCTCTGGCGGCGTGGCAGTGCCGGCCAGCATGTTCAGCCCCATGAACTCAGCGACGAACGGCGTCGCCGGATTTCGGAAGACGTGCTCGGGGTGACCGCTCGTCTCGATCGAGCCGCGGTTCATGACGATGACGTGCTCAGCCAGCGCGAAAGCCTCCGTCTGATCGTGCGTGACGTAGAGTGCGGTGAAGCCGATCCTCGCCTGGAGAAGCTGCAGTTCCATGCGCATCTGCTCGCGCATCTGTGCATCGAGGTTGGAAAGGGCCTCGTCGAACAGCACCAAGCGGGGGGCACTGATCAGGGCGCGCGCAATGGCGACGCGCTGCTGTTGGCCACCGCTTAGTTGCGTCGCCATTTTGTCGCGGGCGCTAGAGAGGCCGACCATATCGAGCAGGCGGGTGACCTCATTAAAAATCGTCGCCTTCGAGACCCCGCGAAGCTTCAGCGGAAATCCAATATTCTCGGCGACAGACATATGTGGCCAGATAGCGTAGGACTGGAAGACGACGCCAACATTCCTGCGCTCGGGCGGCAGGTTGGTGCCGGCGCGGCCGTTATAAACGGTCTGCTCTCCGATCTGGATCACCCCACTATCCGGCAGTTCGAGCCCGGCCAGACAGCGGAGGATCGTGGTCTTGCCACAGCCGCTAGGCCCGAGCAAGGCGACCGTGCTGCCCTCGGTTATCGCGAAGGAAACGTTTTGAAGGGCGGCGAAGGAGCCGAACGTCTTCGAGAGGTTTTCGACGTCGACAGACTTCGTTTCGGAAGCGATAGTCATGGCAATTCAGTCCTCGGGGCTCAGACGGGCTTTTGTGAATCTCAGGAGCATCAGAGCCCCGAGAAGCAGGGCCACCTGGACGATGCCAAGCGCGGCGACATAACCCGTGTTGCGTCCAGCAAGGAGAATGAGGGCGACACTGATCGTCTCCGTTCCCTGGCTGTAGATTAGGATCGTCGCGCCGAGTTCGCGGATGAAGATCACGAACAACATGATCCAGGCCGCGACGATACCCGGCCACATCAGGGGCAGCAGGATATGGCGCGTGGCCTGCAGCCAATTCGCGCCGCTCGTGCGTGCGCTCTGCTCCAGCTCCGGATTGATCGTCATGATCATCGCCGTGAGGCTGCGCGTGGAATAGGCGAAGAAGCGGATCACATACGCGATCAGGATGAGCGTCAGCGTCCCATAGAGCGGCGTGCGGATGGCCAAGATCAGCATGCCAAGTCCGAGGATGATCCCCGGAACTCCGAGCGAGAGCGAGAGCAGGATATCGACGACGGCCTTTTTGCGACCCATGCCGCGCTGGAGCGCATAGGCCTGCAACATGCTCATGATGACTGCAATAGTCGCGCCCGCCAGGGCGAGATAAAGGCTGTTGACGATGGCGGTCCTGGCCAGTTCGCTGCGGAAGAGGACGAAATCGAAGTTCCGGAGTGTGACGGCAGCCAAGCTGAACTGGCCCGTCCATACCGAGGAAAGCGAGACCAATAACAGCGCGATGATCGGCAAAATGACTGCGGCGCCGACATAGAGGCATTCGAACGAGATCGCCGCGGTTTTTGCAATCGGGGACAGAGCGATCCGACGCGGCTTGTAGCCCTTGCCCGACACCGTATCGAAGCGGCGCTTGTCTATGTAGCCACGCTGGGCCAGCGTTAGGCTTGCGGTTACGATCAGGATGACGACGGCAATCGCTGAGGCGCGCCCAAACTCCGCCGGATATTGCAGCAGTCCGAATATCTCGGTCGGAATCATCCGGATACCGCTGGGGGACGCCAAGGCAAGCGGCACGTCGAATAAGCCTGCGCTGGTGACGAAGACGATCAGCCCGCCCGACATGAGTGCCGGCATCATCAAGGGGATGACTATCAGCCTGACGGTTTGCAGGAAGCTGGCGCCGTGGACGCGCGCTGCATCCTCGAGAGCCCCGTCCATCTGGCGCAGCGGAGCGATGACGAAGAGATAGATATAGGGCGTGTAGAACAGCGTTAGCACCATGATGACCCCACCACGGCCGAAGATGTCCGGGACCGGCACTTCAGAGCCGAAAACGGCAAAGAGCGTCGACTGGATTAGGCCGCTATTCGGCGCCGCGAGGTAGATCCAACTGATTGCGCCGACATAAGGCGACAGGAAGAACGGCACGAGATTCATCAGGTCGAAGAATCGGCGCCCAGGCATGTCCGTTCGAGATACGAGCCAAGCGAGCGTGAACCCGAAGCACAGGCTCAGCAGCGTGACGGCACATCCGCACAGCAGCGTATTCAGCGTCGCTTCAATAAAATTTCGGTTTGACAGCAGCCAGACGAAATTCTGCAGCGTCAATGAGCCGGCGGCTGAATTCGACGGAAAGAGGCTCTGGATCAGGGTAGCAATTAGCGGCAGCGCCACGAGCCCGATGCCGACAAGCACCGACGCTACGGGCAGCCACCGCTCGAGCCACTCTGAAAGACCGCCGCGATCGCGCTGCGATATTTCAGCCGGACCATTTGGGGCGACGAGCGAGCCAGAGCCGGCAGTCATGCGCGACCCCACGTGAAGCGCCGGGTCGCAGAGTCAGCAAACTCTTCAAACTGGCTCGCTGGCATCATCATTTCCTCCGATTTTATAATCTTGAACAGATCCTACATATTTTGACATGGACGACAACAAAAATCGATAATATGTGTCTACTGGATTTATAATCGACGATACGAGTTTAGAAACATAAGGCGGAGCAATCCCTATGCGCATCGATGGCAAAAAGGTTCTCGTTGTCGGAGGCGCGCGCGGCATCGGCCTCGCCGTCGCTCGGAGATTGGCCGCCGCCGGCGGAGCCATTACAATCGCGGACATCGACCGCGCCGGCGCTGAGGTATCGGCTAAGGAACTGAACGGCGCCGCGGTGGAAGTCGACGTCACCGACGAGGGCAGCGTCAAGCGAATGGTTGACACCATGGTCGACGTGGCTGGCGGGCTGGACGTTATGATTAATTGCGCAGGGGTGACATTGGGAATCCGCAGCATCTTCGATACATCGCTTGCGGATTTCGAGCGTGTTCAGCGGATAAACATGATCGGTACATTCCTCTGTTGTCGCGAGGCGGCGCGTCCAATGGCGGCGCAGAGAAGTGGAAGCCTGATCAACATTGCGTCCGTCACCGGGAAACTCGCCCAAAAGGGCGGGGTCTCCTACGGAACGTCAAAAGCTGCCGTGGCCCATTTCACCCGGATAGCTGCGATGGACCTGGCCGAATTCGGCGTACGGGTGAACGCCATTGCGCCGGGACCGGTCGAAACCCCTCTGATGAAGTCCCACGGCGAGCAGCGCAAAGCAGCCTATATCGCCCGCATCCCACTGGGGCGGGTCGCCCAGCCAGACGAAGTCGGCGGCAGCGCACTGTTCCTGTCGTCAGATGAATCGAGCTACGTGACCGGCGAAGTCCTGCATGTCGATGGCGGCTTCAGCGTCAGCGGGTTGCGCTAATGCCGCGGCCCCGTCGGAGGCGATAGGCCCGCCAGCGCCCCGCGCCCAACGAACGGCGGCGCGCAGACATTGTCGCTGCGCCCGCCCGACCATTGCAGGCGAACCTCCGGATATCCACTGCGTCACATCGTCGGGTCTTCGAGGATGACGTCGGCGGTGTGCCGGTAGTGGCGCTCGAGGAGATCGACCGCCTTTTCGGCATCGCCGTCGAGCACGGCCGTAACGATGGCAAGATGCTCGTCGGCCACATGCCGGACCGGAAATGCGCGACCGATCGAGAGACGCCGATAGCGGTAGAGCTGATCGGCCAACTCATCGCAGAAGCCGAGTAGCGGCCTCGATCCGCATTGGCCGATTAGCGTCCGGTGGAAGATCCGGTGCAGACGCTCCCATTCAGGATTGTCCTCGAACCTCTCGGGATTCAGCGAGCGCGGCGTACGACTGAGCCGATGATGGGCGATGACGAGCTCTTCTTCCCATGAGGGGGTCGTAGCTTCCATAGCCTTGCGCAACGCTAGAGTCTCGACCCAGCATCGGGTCATGGTGAGTTCGCGGAGTTCGGACCGGCTGACGGGCGAGACAACGAACCCGCGCTGTTCGCGCGCTTCCACAAGTCCCTCAGCGGTCAAGCGGTTGAGGGCCTCGCGCAGCGGCGTCTGGCCCGCTTGATACGCCTCCATCAGGAATCGCATTTGCAGTTTCTGGTCCGGCTTCAGCCGTCCGGAAAGCAGATCTTCCCGCAGCTTGTCATAGAGGTCGAGCGTACGGGTGGAAGGGGAAGACGTGCTCATGGGAGGTTCGGCCGGGTACGATCTCGGGAAGCCAGGAAGCGAGCTAGCCGAGCTCACTATAATGATTTTGTAGAGATTCGTGTAGTATCTCAAAATTTATAAATTTTATGCTTTTCATCCCATGCTTCGCAATATAGGTATGGCAAACGAACAATCTCCAATGGACGAGGGCCGCATCATGTCGCCGGCAATCCGGAAGGATGGGAAATCCGGTTGCTGCAGCTGCGGCGTCGATATCCACGCCCATATCGTGCCGGCGACGTTCCCGGGCTATCTAAAGGGGCCTCCCCCGGCGGGCTGGCCCTCGACGGAGGCCGCGCAGCCCTGCCACCGGCATGTCGTGATCGACGGACGCAACTACCGCACGGTCTCCGATCGCTGCTGGGACGTCCCCAAGCGCTTGAGCGACATGGAAGATATGGGTCTGTCGATGCAGGCGATCTCCGCCATGCCAGAGCTTCTGTCCTATTGGATGGATGCCGCGCCCGCCGACGAGTTGCTGCGCTACATCAACGACCAGATTGCGGGCATGGTCGACGAAGCAAATGGGCGCCTGGTCGGGCTCGGTGCCGTGCCGCTGCAAGACATGGAACTCGCTCTGAACGAGTTGCATCGGCTGATGCGACAGCCTGGTTTTGCCGGCGTCCAGCTCGGCAGCAACGTCAACGGCAAGCCGATCGGGGCGCCGGAGTTCGATCCCTTTTTCGAGGCGGCCGAGGAACTGGGGGCGGCTGTCTTCGTGCATGCGGTGCGCCCCTGCGGGCAGGACCGGCTGGTCGGCCCGGCTCAACTCCAGCAGGTTCTAGCCTATCCCGGCGATGTCGGGCTCGCGGCTGCCTCCGTGATCTGTTCGAACCTGCTGCTTCGCCGGCCAAAGCTGCGCATCGCGTTCAGCCATGGTGGGGGAACGCTTGGCCTCCTGCTGCCGCGGCTTGAGGAGGGGCGGCGCCTCTTCCCGGCGCTGCAGGACAGCATCGCGGCATCGCCGAGGGAGCAGGCTCGGCGGCTGTTCTACGATGCGCTCGTCTATGACGAGCCGACGCTGCGGCACCTGACCGGCCTGTTCGGCGAGACCCAGATTATGGTCGGCACCGACTATCCCTTCAATTTCCACGAGCGGCACCCGGTCGAACGCATCGAGGCTTCCTTCGCTGACGATGCAGTGCGCCGGCGGCTGCTGCGCGACAATGCGGCAACTTTCCTCGGCCGGAACGTGGAGCAATCACTATGACCCGTTTCCCTGTCAGCGGCCTGCGCAGCGTCGCCATTGGCACGCCGGATCTCGCCTTGTCCGAGCGCTTCTACACGCAGGTCTGGGGCCTTTTGGTCGCTGCCCGGGTGGACGGCGTCGTCTATCTGCGCGCGAGTGGAGCGGACCATCACGTTCTCGCGCTTCATGCCAGCGAGGGGCCGGAGATCCTCTCGGTCACATTCCGGATCGACGAGGCGGAGGACCTCGGCGCCATCGCAGAGCGTGCCGTGGCCCATGGCGCGACGATACTGGCGCCGCCCGGCCCCAATGCCGAACCGGACGGCGGCAGCATCGTCACGCTCGCCGAACCGCAGGGAGGGGTCTACCGCTTGGTCCAAGGCGACCGGATGCATGCCGATGCCGGCGAAGCGCGCGACCGGCCGTCACGCCTGGCCCATGTCAACCTCAACAGCAGCGATGTCGATGCGCAGGCGGCCTTCTACCAGAAGGGGCTGGGCTTCGCCGTGACCGACCGCTCGAAGCTGATGGCCTTCCTGCGCTGCAACAGCGATCATCATGCCGTGGTCCTGGCCGAGGCGAAAGGCAATGGCCTCAACCACATCGCCTTCCTCATGCGGGATTGGGAATCGGTGATGCGCGCCTCGGGTCGCCTCATCGACGCGGGCTATCCGATCGCCTGGGGCGTGGGCAGGCACGGACCCGGCGACAATGTCTTCGCCTACTTCATCGATCCTGTCGGCTTCGTCGTCGAATTCACTGCCGAGGTCCTGCAGGTCGACGACGCCTATAGCGTCCGCGGGCCCGACGAATGGGTCTGGCCGCCGGGCCGAACCGACCATTGGGGCATCGCGCCGCCGAAGGCTGACCACGTCAAGGCCGCGCAGGCGGCGATCATCTATCGCCCGGCTGCAAGGCCGCCGGGCTCCTGCTGAACGCGAGCGAAGGACAGTTGCGCAGGTGAGCGAGATAAACCTCCCGAATCGGAATCATTTTCAGGTGGTCGTCGTCGGCTTCGGCCCGAGTGGCGCCGTCGCGGCGAGCCTGCTCGGGCATCACGGCATACGGAGCCTGGTGATCGACAAACAGCGCGCGGTCTACGACAAGCCGCGCGCGATCGCGATCGACCATGAGATCATGCGGCTGTTCGACAATCTCGGCGTCGCGGATCAGGTTCTGCCGCATGTCGCGCCGTTCCACGCCTCGGAGCATTTCGGCGCCGAGGGCCAGCTCATCCGGCGCATCGACACGGTGCCGGAACCCTTTCCGTTGGGCTATGTCCCGACCATGGTCTTTACCCAGCCGCCGGTCGAGGCGGCGCTGCGCGCGCATGCCGAGGCCTATGAGAATGTCGAGGTCTCGCTCGGGACCGAACTCGTCGATCTCGCGCAGTCCGACCATGGCGTGACCCTGACCTTACGGGCGGATGACGGCACAGTGCGGATGGTCACGGCCGACTATGTCATCGGCTGCGACGGCGCTTCCAGCGGGATTCGCGAGCGCCTCGGCATCACGCTTGCCGATCTCATCTTCGATGAGCCCTGGCTCGTGGTCGATGTGCTGGTCGACGATGACGCGCTGGGCAAGCTGCCGCAGACAGCGGCGCAATTTTGCGATCCGCGGCGCCCGACGAGCTTCATCATCGGTCCGGGCAATCATCGGCGCTGGGAAATCATGCTCCTGCCCGGCGAAGACCCGCACGCGGCTCAGACACCGGAACGGGTCTGGGAGCTGCTGGCACGCTGGCTGACGCCCGCCGACGCAACGCTCTGGCGCGCGGCAAGCTACCGCTTCCATGCGCTCGTGGCCGAGCCCTGGCGGATCGGTCGCGTCTTTATCGCGGGCGACGCAGCGCACCAGCAGCCGCCCTTCATCGGGCAGGGCATGTGCCAGGGCGTTCGTGACGTCGCCAATTTGATCTGGAAGCTCGTTCGCGTCATCGAGGGTGTCTCCGGCGAGGCTCTTCTCGACAGCTACGAGCCCGAGCGCAGCCGCCATGTGCGCGAGCTGACCACTCGGATCAAGGCGATCGGGCAGGTGATCTGCGAACGCGACCCGGTCGCGGCACGCGAGCGCGACGCCCGCATCCTTGCCGAGGGCGGCGGGGGGCCGCGCACCATCACGCGCCAGGAAATCGTTCCGCCGCTCGCGACGGGCCTGCTGGCGGCAGAGCATGATCCGGGTCGCGGCAAACTGTTCCCGCAGCCCTGGGTGAAGGCGCCGCAGGGACGCGCTCGCCTCGACACTGTTGCAGGCGCTGGCCTGCGGCTGGTGATCGAGGCGGCATTGGCCGCTCAGTTGTCGTCCCGCATCGTCGCAAGGGCTCATGCGATCGGCTTGCGGCTGGTCGTGCTCTCCCGTGCCGGCGAGCACTCGTTTCCGCGCGCCGACGCCGAGGTCGAAGAGCTCGACGGTGTGCTACGTGACTGGTTCGAGGCGCGCGCGCGGGCGGCCGCGATCGTTCGGCCGGACCACTATGTATTCGGCACCGCCTCCGGCGAAGCCGACCTGGCCGAGCTGCTCGACGAACTTGAGTCCGGTCTTGTCCCCAGCCTTTCGGCGGCTCTTCGGCCGCAGATCGCTCCAGCCCTTCCCTGAGAGGACCCGCTTCAATGCGTTTCGCGACTTTTCACCTTCAAGGCGTTCCGACATGGGGCCTGATCGACGGCAATGAGGCGGTCGATCTCGGCGCGGTCCTGCGCGACCGTTATGCCGATCTCAAGAGCGCCATCGCCGCTGACGCGCTCGCCGAGGCGGCCGGTGCCGCCGCGCGCGCGCCACGCCATCCGCTCTCGGCCATCGGCTGGCTGCCGGTGCTGCCCAACCCGGACAAGATCCTCTGCGTCGGCCTGAACTACGAGATGCACCGCAGGGAGACGGGCCGCGCCGAGGTCGAGAACCCAACCATCTTCGGGCGCTTCGCGAACTCGCAGATCGGCCACGGCGCCGATCTCGTCCGGCCCCGCGTCTCGCACGAGCTGGATTTCGAGGGCGAGCTTGCGATCGTCATCGGCAAGCCGGGCCGTTATATCGCGCGCGCCGATGCCTTCGCCCATGTTGCCGGGTACGCCTGCTACAATGAAGGCAGCATCCGCGACTTCCAGCGTCACACCCACCAGTTCACGCCGGGCAAGAACTTTCCTGGTACCGGGGCCTTTGGGCCCTGGATGATGACGCCCGACGAACTGGGCGAGCTGGGTCCGCTGCGGCTGCAGACGCGGGTCAACGGTCAGGTCGTGCAGGACGCGACGTTTGAGCAGATGCTCTTCGATATACCGCGTATCATAGAATACTGTTCGTCGTTCACGCGTCTGGAGCCTGGCGACGTCATCGCCACCGGCACGCCCGGCGGCGTCGGCGCCAAGCGCACGCCGCCCCTCTGGCTAAAGCCCGGCGACGTGGTCGAGGTCGAGATCGACCGCCTCGGGACGCTGCGCAACGGCGTCGTCGACGAAGCCTGAGCACTCCGCTGTCGCCGACGACGCTGCTTCGAGGCTCGCGAAGCGCGCGTGGCGGCAACGCTCCCTCAACGAACAAAAAGAGCCCGGAGGAAACGATGCTCAAGATCCCTGGTTTGGCCCTTACAGCCGCGCTCGCCCTCGTCGCCACGACCGGCGTGCAGGCTCAGTCATGGCCGCAGCGCCCCATCGCACTCGTGGTACCCCAGGCTGCTGGCAATAGCCCCGACATCCTAGCGCGCGTCCTTGCCGACAAGCTCTCGCGCAGCCTTGGCCAGCAGGTCTTTGTCGAGAACCGCACGGGTGCGGCCAACATTGTAGGCACGCAAGCCGTGGCTCGCGCCGCGCCCGACGGCTACACTTTCTTGTTCGCCACCTCTGCGTCCTTGTCGACCAACCCACACACCTTCAAGAAGCTGCCCTATGATCCGCTCAAGGATCTCGCGCCGGTCGCCCTGGTGGCGCGCAGTCACCACGTCCTGCTGGTCAACCCCACTCTGCCGATCCAGTCGCTGGCCGAGCTAATTGCCCAGGAGAAAGCCAAGCCGGGCGAGATCAGCCTCGCTGTCGACAGCGAGCGCAACATCTCCGGCCTGATCGGCCAGACGATCAACAGGCGCGCCGGGACCAAGATGGTGCTCGTGCCCTATGCGTCGGCCGCGAATTCGATCCAGGATACGATCGCGGGCCGCATCCAGGCGACGATCCAGTCGGCCTCCGTCGCAGAGCCCTTCATTAAGGAAGGCACGCTCCGGCCCATCGCCGTCGCGGGCACCCGGCGGTTGGCCTCGATCCCCGGTGTCCCGGCCATCGCGGAATCGCTGGCGAGCGCCGATATTGGCGGCTGGTTCATGGTGATGGCACCTGCGGGCACGCCACCGGACATCATCCAGACGATGAGCCAGAAGATCGGCGAAATTCTTCAGCAGCCCGACATGAGAGAGCGTGCGCCGACGCTTGGATTCGACGTCGATATCGGGCCCCTCGCCACGCCGGCGGGCGCGACCAGCTTTCTTACGAAGGAGATCGATACCATGGGCGCCTTGATCAAGGAGTTCGGCATAGAGCCGCAGTGAGTCCGGGCACATGCCGACGGTGGACTGCGCCTTTTGCCCAGTCCCCGTCGCGCTGGGCGCCGTTGCCGCCTGCTCCATTTATTTCAGCGAAGCGTGCGGAGGCAGCCAAAGTGCCCCCACGCCAGGCGCCTAAATCGACCGTCTGCGGATTGCCGATTGCGCTGATCAATCGCGCGTTGAAGTATAACGCGTGGGCAATGAGTTCCGACATGAGTACATCAAGATCGTCCGGGGCGGAGATGGCGCGAGTCAACGGCCTTTTGATCCGGCCGCTATCGTGATTGTGGTCGGCGCGATCGTCTTCATTCCGCTCATCAGGTGAGCGTGGTCAGCCGCCATCAGCTCGGTGAAAGCTGCCGTTCAATGACGGCTCGCGCAGCGGAGATGGCCTGCCCCCATCAGGTGGCCCGGTTCTAATCTAATGCATGGTGGGCTTGTCGGCCACGGTTGAGATGGCCGGCGAAGCGGGTTGGGTTTTCGTAGGCGGCCAGACCACAGCGACCGGTGCTGGCGGCTTGTAGCCGAGCGAGGAGTGCGGGCGCCGGGTATTGTAGTGCTGACGCCAGCCCTCGATGACGATCCGAGCCTCGGCGAGGCTGTAGAACAGCTCGCCGCTCAGGAGTTCGTCGCGCAG
>NZ_JBFUIF010000071.1:0-11564 GCF_056402015.1 Allobosea sp. P4_C6 | reverse complement strand
GGGTCGGATGGGCCTTCACCTTCGCCGCAGCAGCCTACAACCTCGTCCGCCTGCCGAAGCTGTTGGCGACACCGGCATGAGCGAGATCACCGACACGCCCCCGCAACGATCATCATCGAAGCCGCGCGACGCCCGGGCCGAGGCCAACGACGCTGATCGCGCTCACCAAGCGCCATCAATCATCCGAACGCTGCCGGTACCGCTCTGCCCAGCCGCGCCTTCTTCAACAGCCTGCTAATGCATTGTGGGCTTGGCGGCCACGGTTGAGGTGGCCGGCGAGGCGTGTTGGGTTTGCGCAGCCGGCCACACGATAGTGCGCGGTGCTGGTGGCCGGTAGCCCAACGAGGAGTGCGGGCGCAGGGTGTTGTACAACAAGGCTTGAGAACACCCACGGAACCGAGTTCCGCGAAGTTCTCTATCGGTTTCATCCGTGGTTTGTGTGAGATCGCCTGCAATGTTGGCCCCGTGAGGGGCGGTTATCGCTTTGAAGGTTAGCCCCCTGTTATCGGTTGCGGCTGATCCTTCCGTCTTTTCGGAGGGATCCGGGGATGACGGGTGTGGAGACGATCGCGCGGATCCGCTTCGAGCATTTCCAGAACGGCAAGGGGATCAAGCGGATCGCGCGGGAACTCGGCGTCGCGCGCGACACGGTCCGCAAGGTGCTTCGCTCCGGGGCGACCGAGTTCGCGTACAAGCGCGAGGTCCAGCCGCGTCGGAAGCTGGGAGCCTGGGTCGATACGCTGACGGCGATCCTCGAGGCCGAAGACCGGCTGCCCCGGCGCGAGCGACGCTCAACGATCCGGCTGTTCGAGGAACTGCGCGGGCGCGGCTATGATGGCGCGCACGACAGCGTCCATCGCTTCGTGAAGGCCTGGCGTGCCGATCGCGCCCGGCTGCCGGCGCAGGCTTTCATTCCGCTGCGCTTCGATCCCGGCGAGGCCTATCAGTTCGACTGGAGCCACGAGGCAATCGAACTCCACGGACTGCCCGTGGTCGTCGCCCAGATGCGACTGGCTTATAGCCGGATGCCGATCGTGCGCGCCTACTTCCGCGAGACGCAGGAGATGGTCTTCGACGCGCATGACAAGGCCTTCGCCTTCTATGGCGGGGTCTGTCGGCGCGGCATCTACGACAACATGAAGACGGCGGTGGAGACCGTCTTCGTCGGCCGCGCCCGGGAGTACAACCGGCGCTTTCTGCAGATGTGCTCGCATCATCTCGTCGAGCCGGTGGCCTGCACGCTGGCAGCAGGCTGGGAGAAGGGCCAGATCGAGAACCAGGTCGGCACGATCCGCGATCTGCTGTTCCGCCCGCGACCGAAGGTGAAGACGCTCGACGAGTTGAACGCCTGGCTCGCCGACCAATGTGTCGCCTATGCCCGGCGGGCGAAGAATCCCGAGTTCCGCGAGCGGTCTGTCATCGAGGTCTTCGAAGAGGAGAAGGCGCGGCTGATGCCGTATCTGGGCCCCTTCGCAGGCTTCGTCGAGAAGCCGATGCGGGCGACCACGACCTGCCTGATCACGCATGATCGCAACAAGTACAGCGTCGATGCCCGGGCTGCCGGCCGTGCCGTGCTGGTGCGCGCCTATGCAGACCGGATCGTCGTGCTATTCGACGGCGAGACAGTCGCCGACCACCCCCGCTGCTTCAAGCGCGATCAGGTCGTCTATGATCCCTGGCACTATCTGCCGGTGCTGATGCGCAAGCCGGGTGCTCTACGTAACGGCGCACCGTTCAAGGACTGGGATTTGCCGGCGCCGCTTACCGCGGTGCGAGAGAAGCTGCGGCGTCACGCCGATGGCGACCGCCAGTTTGTGAAGATCCTCGGCCGCGTCCCCGAAGATGGCATTGTCGCTGTGGCGGACGCCTGCTCCGAGGCGCTCGCAGCAGGGATCGCCAGTGGCGACGTCGTCATGGCGATCCTGGCGCGCCGTCGCCAACCGCCCGTTCCAGCCAGCATCACCACATCCGACGCCCTCAGGCTCAAGACCGAGCCGGTCGCCGACTGCGCCCGATACGACAACCTGCGCAAGAGAAGGGAAGCCGCCCCATGGAACGTCACCAATTGATCGAGGCGATGACCAGCCTCAAGCTCTACGGCATGCGMGCCAGCTTCGACGAGATCGCCGGCAAAGGCCTGAACCGTCGCGAAGAGATCTATCCCCTGCTGGCAAGCCTGATCCGCGCGGAGCTGACCCATCGCCAGTCGCGTTCAATCAACTATCGCATCAGCGGCGCCAGATTCCCTGTGCTGAAGGATCTCGATGCCTTCATCTTCGACGACACGCCGGTGGACGAGGGACACATCCGCGAGCTCGCTGCCGGCGAGTTCATCGACGCCAGGCGCAATCTCATCCTGATCGGCGGCACTGGAACGGGAAAGACCCATCTCGCCATCGCGATCGCCGCCGCTGTCATCCGGGAGCGCGCCCGCGGCCGCTTCTTCAACCTTGTCGACCTGGTCAATCAGCTCGAACAGGAGAAGGCCGCCGGCAAGAGCGGACGCATTGTCGAAGCCCTGCTGCGCCAGGATCTCGTTGTCATACGAGCTTGGCTATCTGCCCTTCAGCCAGGCCGGCGCCCAGTTGCTCTTCCACCTGATCAGCAAGCTCTACGAGAATACCTCGATCATCATCACCACCAATCTCGCCTTCGCCGACTGGCCCCAGATATTCGCCGACGCCAAGATGACGACTGCGATGTTGGATCGGCTCACGCATCACTGCGACATCATCGAAACCGGAAACGAGAGTTGGCGCTTCAAGAACCGCGCCTGAAGGCTTTCAAGATCATCGCGAGCTGGACGCCGAAATCGCCCCGGCCAGCAATCCCGACCAGCTCAGCCGGGGCGATCTCGGCACCCCGGTGCAAGCTTCAGGGGGGCAGCCTTCAACGCGATAAGGGGGCTGCCCTTCAAAGCGATTTGACACCCGGTGCCATTGTCGGAAACGGTCAGTTCCCAATCCGTGCCATCGATCTCGTAGGTCACGTCGATTTTGGCGTCGGTCCTGGCCGACGGAAACGCGTATTTGATCGCGTTGATGAGGAGTTCGGTGACGATTAGGCCGATGCTAACCGCCTTGTCTGACCCGATCATGCCCGCATGCGCCGTCACCGAGACGACGATTGGCTGGCTTTCGCCGATCATCGAGGAGGCCAGGCTGTTGCAGAGCTTGTTCAGGTACGAGCTGACCTCCACTTGGTCGATCCCTTCGGATGTGTACAGATGCCGCTGCACCTCGGCGACCGACAACACCCGCTGATGGGCATCGTTGAGATGCTGGCGCGTTTCCTCCGACAGGACCACCCGTGCTTTCAGCAGGAGAATGCTCGCGATGATCTGCAGGCTGTTGGCGACGCGGTGCTGCATTTCCTGCAGGAGAATGTCCTTCTGCCGCAGCAACTCCTTGGTCTGCTCGAGCAGCCGTTCCTTGTCCCGCTCGATCAACCGGCGGGCCGTGACATCCATGAATGCGAGAAGGATCGTCCGCTTCGCGCTGTCTTCGTAGACCACCTGACGGGCATTCAGCAGCATCGTCCTGCGGCCCAGATTGGGAAAGTCGTGCTCGACTTCGAAGCCGTCCATGGCGGCGTGCTGGGGAATGATCGTCTCAAGAAGCACGCGAAGGGCGGGAATGTCCCATTGGCCGTCGCCGAGCGAATAAAGCAGGCGTCCGCGCGTCTGCTCGGGATCGACCTTGAAGGTGTTGTAGAACGACACGCTGGCGGCCAGCACGCGAAACTCGGCGTCGAGCGCGACAAATGGCTCGGGGATAGTGTTGACGATCGCTTGCGCGAGTGTCTGGGCGTCTTCAATCTTTCGAAAATCTAACATGGCCCGAACGGTAGCCCCATCTGGAACGCAAGCGCGCTCTCGAGAGCCAAGGAACAGGCGACCCTTCCGGTACGCTACACCTTGCGGGGACCAATGTCGCGTTCTGAAAGGCGTCGGAACATCCGACGACTGGGTCGAGAGCGGTGGTCAGGTGTTCGCCCGAGAGCGGCCGCTCGACGGAGCGGCCGAGGGCCGGGATGGCGCGGGTGGTGTCGGTGTCGAGCCTCGAATAGCCCAATGCCGCACCGAGGTTCAGCGTGCCGATCATGGTGCGGCCATAGAGGCCGGCCTGGAATACGTCCGCTTCCGCCTTGCCGAGCCCGCCCGAGAGCGAGGCGCGCGACTGGCCGCCGGCGACCGCGACACCCGCGACGGTGTTGGTGCCGAGCCGGATATCGGCACCAACGGCGACATGGCCGTCGGAGAGGTTGCGGTTGGCGGAGCCCGTGGCCCGGTCGCCGTCATTGCGACCGGTTGAACCAAAGGTCGCGCCCCAGAGCGAGAAGCGCGCCGGGTCTAAGGTGGGGCGGCCCGGACCATCCTGCTTCGATGGCAGATCGGCGGTGAAGCCCGCCGCACCGCCGGGGCCGCTGGCTGCGCCCGCAAGCCGGCCTGCGCCCGCGCCGTCGAGCATCATGCGCAGGAACTGGTCGGAGGCGGCATGGGCCATGGCGGGTGCGGGCGGTATGGACCTCGCCCGAGAGGCTGTTCACCGCCGCCGGGAGCGTCGCCGCCGGCAGGTTGTAGATGCCAGACAGCGCCGAGGGATCGGCGCGGTTGGCCACCGCCGTCAATGGCCGAGGCGACGGACGCCGCATTGCGCGGCGCCGACACGCCCGGTGTCGCCGTCATAATCTGCAGAAGCGGCTTCGGCGTCAGCGTCAGCAGCACGTCGGGTGGTCCGGCTACGCTGCGCCATTCGCTTCGGCTCCGGCTATCCTGTTGCGGGGCGCTGCGTCCGCCCGTGCTCTCGCAGCGAGAAGCGGCGTCCGACGACGGCAAGGGGTCACCCTCGCCATGCACCGGGAGCCACGGTCATGATCCCCGGACCTCGCCACGTTATCGACGAGCCGCTGTGCCTATGCCAATCATAGATGGCGAGACGTGTTAGTGCTTCTTGCAGACCTGCGCGTTTCGATGCTTTTTGCAGTATGCTGTGTCAAACCCGACGCTTGAGCCAAAACCTACGATTTCTGGGGGCTTGTCGCCCAGGCACGAAAGCGCGAGGCGAAGCACTGCTACATCTCGTGACGATTTGCCGCTTTCCTGAATGCCCCACATGTAGATGGCATCATCATCTTGGACATCCGCCCACTTGAGACACGAAGCAATTGTGGGGGAGGTTGGCTTCTCTGTGAGCGGCGGCATCGTTGCGCGAGCAGTGGTCGGAGATAGCAGGCCGAAGGCCAAACAGGCTGCGACCACGCATCGAATTCCGCGTAGCCTCTCTGTCTCGACCTCGTAGACGGCGCGAGCCTCCTCGCTCAGCGCCCTCAGGCCTGTCGCGCCGAAATCGTTCTCGAAGCGCTCGTCGGGGATCACGTTGCCGCGTTTGTCCGTGTAGACCAGATGAGTGTCGCCGCTTCTGTTGGACGAGGATGGGGTCGCCTTTGTCTGCGTCATTGTCGTAACCGCCAAGTTCCTGAATGTTGCCGAGCTTCCGAACCTCAATCCCAATCGCAACTGAACCACTGAACGTAGCGGTTTCGCACCCAACCTTGGGTTGGAGTTGATGATTTTCCGTTGCTTCCGCTGCGGTGCGCCTCATGTGCGCCCAAGTCCGCCACCCGCGCGAGTGGACGAGGCTTGAGACGGCTGTAGCACTGAGCTACCGCTGCGAGAGCCAAGGGCGGCTTCAGGGCTCCCGACACCGGCGTCTTAGGCGGATAATGCAGATCTCACTCACCGTCTGCAGGCGAACGCTCAATTAGGCGAAGCCGCAGTCCGCCAAATTTCCGAGTATCCCTATCTTTGCCCCAACATCGAGTGCCTCCGCTGGTGGTGTGGTCCAGGTAGGAACTTTTGGTCCGAGGGTGCCTTTGGGCTTCATAAGCTTCCTATCACGCCAATCATGTCCTGGGACGCCGTTCCGCGGACCGAGCCGCCAGAAAATCTCACGCACAAGCGAGGCCGACCCTGAGGCCGGTAGCCTCGCGCGACATTCTTGGCATCAGCTTCCCGCTAATCGTTGTCCTCATCATCATTTAGCGAGCCGCTTCCCGAACCGAATGGACGAACACGGCCGTGCTCCAGCGCCTCGGTGTCCAACCCCCTTCCTGGCCGGCGATTTACGGAAAGGCCTCCCCCCGGCCCGATCGATCTACCACCACCAGGTCCGATAGATTGTCCACCACCCGGTCCAATCGAAAGACCGCCACCCGGACCAATTGAAAGACCACCGCCGGGACCTATGGAACGTCCGCCGCCGGGCCCAATCGAGTCACATCCTCCGGGACCAATCGAACCCGGAACGCAGTCTCGCCAAGCCTGTGCCTCGGCAGGCTCCGCCCCGATCATGAAGCTGGCAGCAGCGAAAATCGCGAGGGCGGTCTTTGTTATCTTCATGGATGCTCTCTGTTGTTCTCGGAAAATAATTTTCAAGGGTCCCGCGCTTCGCCGCGTCTTCGCAACGCGCTGACGGCAGAACGTACCCCAGAAGAGCAGCGAAATACTCACCGGGCAACATGACGACCAGGCCGGGCTACATGTGCTGGCCCGACCTTGTCGCCCATCAAAGGCTGAGGGCGAAGCGGGGCGAGGCCAGGCGACTGACGATCAGGTCGTGCTCGCGGTGGATAAGCGCACGTCGCAGTGATTGCCACGCCAGTCGCCCGTTTAAGCGGTCAGCCCCGGTCCCGGTTGCTTGCCGCTGTCGTTCGTCAGGTGGATCGCACGCGGCCCACGCCTTAGTGGCAGGCGAACGAAACGTCTTCGATTTTTCTCTCATATAGAGGCGTCGCATCGCTCGGGGCCGACACAACGTAAGTTCCTCGGCAAGTGGTCGTGCTCACGGTGACTGGCGATCGATTAGCGTAAACGCCACCGAAATAATTCGGGCTATACGTTACATTGCCGCCACGCGACGCCGTTTCGCTAGCCGCCCAGGTATATGCGACCTGTCGGGGATTTATCCTGACTACCGTCTCGGGAGGCCCGAGCGCGGAAATTCTTTCAGAAATCGGTTGCCCGGCGAAACGCGCGCGCGCATTTGCAACTCTTTGCTCCATGCTGACGCAGCTCGAGAGGGCGAAACAAATTAAGGAAATTGATCCGAGCCGGCGCATGGTCTGGGCTCCGTAAGGGTGTCAGCTAGCACGATTCTCATGCCATAGAACCGCTCGATCGTCGATGCGCGGGCCCGCAGCAACCGCCCCAACTGGAAGAGTGGAGACGACGACGATTGCTGTCGTCAGTTTCGTAGCACTTAACTTGGTTTGCATCGGAGCATCGAAAATGTTGTCGAAAGCGCCAAGGAGCCCGCTGGCGACCTAGCCGCTCATTAGTCCCCCATTAGTCCCGGGTGGCGGCCAAACCCTCGAAAAGACTGGAGCGGGCGATCGGGATCGAACCGACGACATTCAGCTTGGGAAGCTGACGTTCTACCACTGAACTACGCCCGCATGCCGCATGACGCTGCGAAGCAGCTCCGTGGCAGGCCTGCGTTCATAGCGAGTCTGCGAACGGGTGTCATCCTGGAATTGCGGCCGACTCCGACCGCCCGAGCAACCGCTAGGCTTCCACCTGCAACACACCGCAAAAAGGCTTGCTCAGCCCTTGAAATGCTTGGAGAGCTTGAGGGCTTGACCCTGATAATTCGACTTCAGGCCGGCGCCATAGAGCGCGTCGGGTCTCGCCGCCATGGTCTCGTAGACGAGGCGGCCGACGATCTGACCGTCCTCGATGATGAAGGGGACGTCCCGGGAGCGAACCTCGAGCACGGCGCGCGCGCCTCTGCCGCCGGCGGCGCTGTGGCCGAAGCCGGGGTCGAAGAAGCCGGCATAATGCACGCGGAATTCGCCGACAAGCGCGTCGAACGGCGTCATCTCGGCAGCATAGTCCGGCGGAACATGCACGGCCTCCTTGGAGGCCAGAATGTAGAACTGGCCGGGATCGAGGATCATGCTGCCCGAGCCGTCATCCGGGATCGGCTCCCAGAACTCGGCGGCCCGATAGGCACCGACACGATCGACATCGATCAGCGCGGTGTGATGCTTGCCACGATAGCCGAGCAGCCCGTCGAAGCCGGAGAKATCGACGCTGACGGCAACACCACCCTGGAACGACGGATCGGCGGCACTGACCAGCGTCTCGCGGGCGTGGACCTCGCCCAGAGCCCGATCGTCGAGCCGCGCCTCGCCGGAGCGGAAGCGGATTTGTGAGAGCCGCGAGCCGGAACGGACCAGCACCGGGAAGGTGCGCGGCGAAATCTCGATGAAGAGCGGCCCTTCATAACCGTCCTCGACCAGGTCGAATTCCCGGCCCCGGTCGGTGATGACACGGGTGAAGACATCGAGGCGGCCGGTGGAGCTCTTCGGATTGGCGGCGGCGCGCAAGCCCTTGGGCAGCCTGAGCCCTTCCATCAGCTCGGCGATGTAGACGCAATCGGTCTCCAGTACCGCGCCGCGCGTCAGGTCGATCTCGTGGAGCGATAGATCCTCGATGCGGCTGCGCACCGTGCGCTCGGGGCCGGGCAGGAAGCTGGCGCGGACGCGGTAGGCGCGCGCGCCCAAGCGCAAATCGAGGCTCGCCGGCTGGATCTGCCCCTCGGCCGGCGGGTGCGCGAGCGTGATCGCGCCCTGCTCGATGAAGGCGCGAATGAAGCTGTCTGGCTGAATGCCGGGCTTGAAGGGCAGCATGCGAGGTCCGCGAGGATAATCGGTCATAGCTAGCGAAGCGTCTCCGAAAGGCCAAGTGCGGGGGCGCGGCGCATGAGAAGGCAGCCCGGTTGTCCACGCCAGAATCACGACATTGACAGCATTGACGCTGCCGCCGGCAGGCCGATAACAGAACAAGGGCGGCACGCGCCGCCACGGCTAAAGCCGGAGCCTTGCGATGTATCAGGCACAGACGCGTGGCGTGCGTGTGACCGCGGCGCCGTCCTTCATGGAGGGGGAGTCCTCGCATGCGCAGAGCCGCTATTTCTGGGCATATTCGATCGAGATCGTGAATTTTTCGACGCAGACCGTGCAGCTGATGACGCGGCACTGGTTCATCACCGATGGGCGCGGCGAGGTGCATGAGGTGCGCGGCGAGGGCGTGGTCGGCAAGCAGCCCGTGCTGCGGCCAGGCGAGAGCTTCAACTACACTTCGGGCTGCCCGCTGGCGACGCCTGATGGTTCGATGCATGGATTCTACGCCATGCAGGATGAGAACGGCACGATCTTCGATGTCGAGGTGCCGCTTTTCCCGCTTGATTCCCCCTATGTGAAAAAGGTTTTGCATTGACCTCCCACCCGCCAGCCGGGCAGCGCTACACGCCGCTCGAGATGCTCGCCCGCCTCGTCGCATTCGACACGGTGAGCGACAAGTCCAACCTGCCGTTGATCGATTTTGTCGAGGATTATCTCGCCGGCTGGGGCGTCGCCTGCGTGCGCTTTCCCAATGCGGCGGGGGACAAGGCCGCGCTCTTCGCCACGGTTGGCCCGCAGGATCGCGGCGGGGTCGTACTCTCGGGCCATACCGACGTGGTGCCGGTGACGGGCCAAGCCTGGAGCCGCGACCCGTTCATACTGCATGTCGAGGATGGACGCGCCTATGGCCGCGGCGCGGTCGACATGAAGGGCTTCGTCGCGCTCGGGCTGGCGCTGGTGCCGGATTTCCTTGCTGCCGACCTGAAGACGCCGATCCACCTGTTCCTATCCTATGACGAGGAGGTGACCTGCCTCGGCGTGGTCGACGGCATCGCCGCGATGGGCAAGACGACCGGGGGCAAGACGTTGCCGCGGCCGCGCGCGGTCATCGTCGGCGAACCGACCTCGCTCGATATCTGCGACGCGCACAAGGGAGTCCGGACGTTCCAGACCAGCATCGTGGGCTTCGCGGCGCATTCGTCCAAGCCGCAGCTCGGCGCCAGCGCCGTCCATGCCGGCGCGCTGCTCGCCGCCGAGCTCGACCACATGGCCGAAGACGCGAAACGGGGACTGGACGTGAGCGGCCGCTTCGATCCGCCCTATGACACGGTGCATATCGGCACGTTCCATGGCGGCATCGCCCGCAACATCCTAGCCGACCGCAGCGAAATCCTCTGGGAGATCCGCACGCTCCCGACGTCCGATCCGGAGGCCGGCCCCGCGCGCTTCGCGGCCGCATCGGACAAGCTGCTGGCGCGTATGCGCGCGACCGCGCCGACATCGAAGATCGAGACGGTGATGACGTCGGATGTTCCGGGGCTGGCGCCCGAGCCGGGCTCCGAGGCCGAGCGGCTCGCCATGCGATTGTCGGGACGCAACCACACCATCGCCGTGGCCTACGCCACCGAGGCTGGGCATTTCCAGCAGGCCGGGCTGGCAACCGTGGTGTGCGGGCCCGGCTCGATCGACCAGGCGCATCAGCCGGACGAGTACATCACGCTGGAACAGCTTCAGGCCGGCGAGACCTTCATGCGCAAGCTGATGGCCGAGTGCCAGGCGGGCTGAACGGCGCGCTCCCTCCCGAAGAGGCGCGGGAAACCCTCTCCGATAGGGAGAGCGACGGCGGAGGGCGGCCATTGATGTTGGTGACCTCAGGCTCCGCCGGGGGCGGCGAAAGCAGCGAAATCTATCTAGGCCTCGCGTCGAGAGAAGAGCGCTGCCTCGTCTCGTCAGAGTGACTGAATTGCCACCCTCAACGATTATTGCCTGTGCCTCCGCCGACGTCACCCATCAATTAGCTTCGCATTTAAAGTTTCATGTGCAACGGTTAGGCGGACGAAATCACCCTAGGAGAGTATTATGCGTCTAGGCCTCGTTTCCACTGCTGTGCTGGCAACCTGCCTGGCAACCTCGGCCTTCGCGGCCGATCTTCCCAGCCGCCAGGCCSCGCCTCCCGCTCCCGTCTACGTGCCCCTGTTCACCTGGGCTGGTCTTTATGTCGGTCTCAACGCCGGCGTGGGCTGGGCTGACTCGGGCGAGATCGGCGTCAACGGACCGACGGCCGCCTCTTCCGGCRTCCTGAGCGGYGTTGGCGGTGGYGACGGCAGGTTCGTCGGCGGCGCCCAGATCGGCTATAACTGGCAGTCCGGCGCGATCGTCTACGGCCTCGAGACCGACATCCAGTATGTCGATGCAGGCGGTAGCGTGGCCTGGGGCCGCTATTCCTGGTGGGATGGCCGCGGCGGCGGTGACGGCGCCTATTTCGGCACTGTGCGTGCTCGCATCGGTTATGCCTTCGACCGAACCCTGGTCTACRTCACSGGCGGTCTGGCCTATGGCGGCCTGAACACCAACCCGCTGACCGGCAACACGACGAGCAACGCCGGCTGGACCGTCGGCGGCGGTGTCGAATACGCCTTCACCAACAACTGGACGGCCAAGATCGAAGGCCTCTACGTCGATACCGGCGAGGGCCGGCGCGCCCGATCCTTCGACAATGCGGCGGGCGGCGTGCTCCCGGCCGGAACCTATACCGCAGTCAGCAATGGCGGCGGCGGTGCCGGGCTCGTGCGCGTCGGCGTGAACTACAAGTTCTGAAGCGACAGCTTTGGACCTGCGAGCAGCCCGGCGCCTTGCGCGCGCCTTGCGCCGGGCTGTTT
>NZ_JBFUIF010000070.1:0-11863 GCF_056402015.1 Allobosea sp. P4_C6 | reverse complement strand
GTGTAGCCGCGCGCGCCGCCGCCGTAGCTGAGCTCGCGATCATGCGTGACAAGCGGCCAATCGTTGCGCAGCCGCTCGACCAGATCGGGGTTGGCGATAAAGGGTTCGCCGAACGCGGCGATATCGATGAGCCCCTCCGCAATGTAACGTTCGGCCAGCTCCCTGGTCATCCCGCCGGCGAGCACGAGCGTGCCTCGAAAGCGGGCCCGGAATTTCGCCAGAAAGCCGGCCGGGATGGGCGAGCTCCCTCGCGAGCGCTGGTCCATGAAATGGACATAGGCGATGTTTCGTTTCGAGAGTTCGTCGGCGATGTGCAGATAGGTCTCTTCGATCTCCGGGTACTGTCCCATGTCGAAGAGGCCGCCATAGGGCGAGAGGCGTATTGCCGTCCGCTCGGGGCCAATCGACTCGATTACGGCGTCGACAGCTTCGACCAGGAAGCGGACGCGGCCTTCGAGCGTGTCACCTCGATAGGCATCGGTGCGGTCATTCACCAGCGGGTTCAGAAACTGCTCGATGAGATAACCATTGGCGCCGTGAAGTTCGACTCCGTCGAAGCCCGCATCGACCGCATTGCGTGCTGCCTTGGCGAAATCCGCAATGACGCCTCCTACCTCCTCTATCGACAGTGCGCGCGGCCGCGATACGTCGACAGCGCCGGGCGTGCCATCGGCGGTCAGACCCCAAGCCTGCGAGTTGCGCGCGATCTGTGCGGTCGAACTGACCGGCGCGATGCCGCCCCGCTGATTGGAAACATGGCTGACCCGCCCGACATGCCATAGCTGGGCGAAGATGGTACCACCCTCTTCATGCACCGCCTCGGTCACCCGGCGCCACCCGGCGACCTGCTGGCTCGTGTAGATGCCGGGGATGAAGAGGAATCCCTCGGCGGAGGGCGAGATCGGGGTTCCCTCGGTGACAATCAGGCCGGCGCCCGCGCGCTGGCGGTAATACTGCGCAGTGAGATCGTTGGYGATGCCGTCCGGGTTTCGCGACCGGGTCATGGGGGCCATCGCGATGCGGTTCGAGAGCGTATGGCCGCGCATGGCGAAGGGCTCAAACAATTTGCTCATCTCTAGAATCCTCATCGGATTGGAAATGGCGGCTCGATGTCGCCTGGCCCTGCAAGATGGCGGTGGGGCGTTTGCTTGATAATCCGCTCACGCTAATCTGTGATTCAATTTCAAAGGCGAGAGCATGGACAACCGGGCAGGCGAGATGCAGGTCTTCCTGCGGGTTGTTGAAGCCGGCAGCTTTTCCGAGGCTGCGCGGCAGTTGCTGACGACGCCATCCACGGTGAGCAAGCTCATTGGCAGGATCGAGGACCGGCTCGGCGTGCGTCTCGTCGAACGCTCGACGCGGCGCCTTTCGCTGACTGACGAGGGGCGGCTCTATTATGAGCGCAGCAGCGCCTTGCTCGCGGAGCTCAACGATATCGAACGCGAGCTTGCGCAGGGGGCGGGTCACGCCAGCGGTACTGTGCGCGTCAACGTGTCGGTCGCTTTCGGAGTGCACGGATTGGTGCCGCTGCTGCCGGCATTCTGGGAGGCACATCCCAACATCATTGTGGATGTCTCGCTCTCGGACGAGATCGTCGATCTCTATCTCGATCGGACTGACATCGCATTCCGCGTCGGGGTGCTGGCCGACTCGAATTTGATGGCGCGCAAAATCGGCTCTGCCTCCCGGCGGATCGTTGCCGCTCCAGCTTACCTCGAAAGGCACGGCGTGCCCCTCACGGTCGAAGATCTCGACGGGCATAACTGCCTTGGTTTCAATTTCCGGCGAGCGGCTCCGGTCTGGCCCGTTCGGCAACACGGGCGTATCGTTGACCGGTTGGTTCGCGGCAGTCTCCTCGCCAATAACGGGGAGACCGTCCGTCAGATGGCGCTCCAAGGCGTGGGGTTGGCACGGCTGGCCGACTTCCATGTCGATCCCGACCTCGCCGCCGGACGTCTTGTCGAAGTGCTCGCGGATCCTGCCACGGCCGATTTCGAGGAGGTCCATGCCCTTTATCTTGGCGGGCAGCGCGTGCCGCAACGCGTGCGCGCCTTCCTCGATTTCATGGTGCCGCGGCTGCAGGCCTTCATGGCGAACGGACGCGCGCCGGCCTCCGCCGGCGGCTCGGTCAGCCCTGCTCGATAAGCTGTTTCAGCGCCGCCAGGCCCTCGCGATAGACCGTTTCGTAGCGTGCGATGGCCTCGGTCGGACTGATACCTATCGGGCTGAAGCTGCTCGACCAGGTTGCTACCGCTCCGCCTTCCTCGTCGCGGACAGACATGACACCGACATAGCCCGATACCGGGTCCGGACTGTCGAGGTGAGCATAGCTGTAGCGGTACTCGCTCTGGCTGAATTCCAGCAGTCGTTCGACGATTGTCGCCCCGTTCGACGTTACAAGCCGTCGAACACGCCCACCGTCGCTGAGCTCGCTGCTGCTGACCATATTCAGCCAGCGGGGCAGGAAGTCGAACCCGCCCATGATCGACCAGACGCGTTCCGCGGATGCGGCAATCGCGACGGAAACACTCACCTCGATCATCGCTCTTTCCTTTTCAAAACGGGCTGAGCCGCCCGCTTTTTCAGCCAAAGCTCGCCACGATCTTCCCGTGTGAAGCCGTGTGGTCGAAGGTGACGATCAGGCCACCTTCTCGGCTTTCATCGGCGCATCGACGCGGATGCGCAGCAGGCGGAACGGCGGGGAGCTTTCATCCACACCGCCATTGAGGACGGGAAGGCGATGCAATTGATTGGCGGTAATGTAGAGCCAGCGCCCTTCGCTATCGAGTTCGACCCCGTCGGGCCAACCGAGCCGGTCGCGATCTTGAGCGAGGATCGAGTAGCCCATGGGCGAGGCCAATCCAATCGCGCTGTTCTCGACATCAGTCACATAGATGTTGCCGAGGGCGTCGACGTCGAAGCCGTCACAGCGCGGTTTGGCGCACCAGTACTCCATCTGCGCCGCGAGCGCCGCGACGTCGCTTTCGTTAGCCAGTGCGTCGGCAGGGATCCGATGGACGGACGTTCCTGACATCGCGMCGAAATAAACCCATTTCCCAAGGGGATCCATCGCGATCGGGTTGAGCCCGTAGCGATAGGGAACGAGCTCGCCGTCCGCCATTCGAAGCGATATCGTCTTGCCGTCGACCCGCACCGGGTCTGCTGGGCATCAGCGTGGGGTGCGCCTCGAGCATGCGCCGGGACAGGCCGGTATCGAGATCAACAACGATGATCGCCGGGTAGTCGCTGGCCCCGCCTGGATTCAGCGTCATGTCGGCGATGTAGATGCGCCGGCGGCGGCGATCGATGACGAAATCCTGGGCGAAGGAACTCGGCCGCAGGACGTTTTGCGGCAGGACAATCACCTTGTGAAGTCGGTTCTCGTAATCATTCCAGCCGACGAGCTTCGGCTGGTGAGTGCGATCACCGAGATCGAGCATCCAGACGATGCCGTCCGCATCCGCCCGAATGCCAATTACGCCGGCCATCCCTCGGCCATCGGGCCGTGGCTTGCCGGCCCAGAACTCATCGGGATAGGGGGTGTGGTTGCCGTCGCTGGCGATGGCCCGAACCGCGAATTCGGGAGCGATGATCGCCGAGATGGAGACCAGAACCCGCCCGTCGCGCATCACCGTCGGGTTACCCGGCCGCTCGTCGGGAAAGATGGCGACCGTTTCCAATTGACCCTTGTTCATCATCGCCCCCTTACGATTTCGGCTGAATGAAACCGGCGGGCGTTCCATCCGCCGGTTCGACAAAGATGATGTCGCTCGGTTCGCGGCGCGGCGTATCCACCGAAACCATGAACAGCGGGTGCTCGATGATCTCGGGCATGCCGTGCACGGTGCCCTTCTTGAAGAACAGCATCTGGCCGGGGCCGACTTCAAAGGGCTCGCGGTCGCCCATGAAGAAGCGCCCGCGGCCCGACAGCACGATCAGGTACTCGTCGCAGGTCGCGTGGTAATGCGCTGGCGTAGGGCGATAAACGCGGAAGACGCGCGCGCTCGCCTCGTCCTCATCGGTCAGCCGCGCATCGACGAGGAGGGATTCCGCAGCCTCCGGGAAAGTCGTGATGATTTCATTGAGGTCAAAGGCGGCGTGAGGGGCTGCCTCTACAAGCTTTTTGCGTTGGTGCGTCGGGGCCATGGCGAAGTCCTTTGCATCTGGCGCCTTGCTGATCGGCGCCTGCTCCGCAGCGAACCTAGGCCCGTCGAGTCGCAGGCAGAATGAGGTGGCGACGAACAGGATTTGAGAACCGAAAGCACAGATGATCAGCCGCTAGCCCGAAGCGGGATCATCCTCGCGGCGCCGGCGGCGAAGACCGGAGCGCGCAGGGGTTGGTGGAGTGTCGGTTGCAGTGGGGCGCATGCCGTTCCCGCATTGCCAATGCTCGAGGATCGGCAGGAGTTTTTTATAGCGTTAGAATTCGATGACTTGGCGCACCGCGCTGCCATCATGCAGCCGGTCGAAGCCTTCGTTGATGTCTTCAAGTTTCAGCTTGCCGCTGAGCAACTTGTTCACGGGGAGGCGCCCGTCGCGATAAAGGTCGACGAAGCGCGGAATGTCTCGGACGGGTACGCAGGTGCCAATATAGCTGCCCTTCAGGGTGCGTTCCTCGCCGACCATCTGCACCACATTCACCGCCAGCGCGGAACCGGGTGGCGGCAGCCCCGCCGTCACCGTCGTGCCACCCCGTTTCGTCATCTTGAAGGCGTTGTCCAGGGCGCGGATCGAACCCGCCATCTCGAAAGCATAGTCGGCCCCGCCTCCGGTCCATTCGCGAACCTGTTCAACCGCATCCTCATCGCGGCCATTGACCACCGCGGTCGCCCCCAGCTCCTTGGCTAGTGCAAGCTTCTCGGGCGAGAGATCGACTGCGACGATCTTGCTGGCGCCCGCAGCCCGCGCTCCCAGAACTGAGGCGAGGCCGACACCACCGAGCCCGATCACGACTGCCGTAGATCCCATTCGAACCCTTGCCGTATTCACGACCGCGCCGACACCGGTCAGCACCGCGCAACCAAACAGCGCGGCTTCGACGAAAGGAAGGTCGCGGTCGATCTTCACGAGAGAATTGCGGGACACGACCGCATGATCGGCGAAGGCCGAAACGCCGAGGTGGTGATGGATTCTCTCGCCCCGCCCGCTCAACCGGACCGAGCCACCCATCAACGTACCTGCTGCGTTCGAGACGGCTCCCGGTTCACAAAGGGCCGGACGTCCCTCAGCGCAGGGACGGCAATGGCCGCAACTGGGCATGAAGACCATGACGACGTGGTCTCCGGGCTCAAGATCGTCGACGCCCTCGCCCAGCGCCTCGACCACGCCGGCTGCCTCGTGCCCCAGGGCCATCGGCATGGGACGGGGCCGGTCGCCGTTGATGACAGAAAGGTCGGAATGGCAAAGGCCGGCTGCTCCGATGCGGACCTGCACTTCGCCGGGCCMCGGCGGGGCCAGGTCGATCGTTTCGATCACGATCGGCCGGCTCTGGGCATAAGGCCCTGGGACGTTCATCTGCCGCAAGACGGCTGCCTTGACCTGCATGTTCCTATCTCCGGTTGGGCCGAAACGTGACGGCCTTCACACCGGAGCTTGCAGAGGCCCTGTCATGCCCGGAAGCAGGCGAGGCTTCGCATCAGTTGGGAAGCGAATTCGGGAATAGAGCGCGCCGARCTGGCCTATGGCCGCTCATCCAAAGCCTGCTGCGGTGGAAGCGCAGGCGAAGCAGCTAATCTCAGACTTGCCACCTTTTCCGTCAACGCGACCCATCCAACCGAAAAATTTTTCGCTTGCAGTCCGCTTAAAAGGAAATATGATATATGATGTTTTAAATCAGATCATTCCCCGATCGGTTATCCGGCGGGCCGCATGCCTTCGTCAGCTCGGCTCCCGCTGAATGCGGAATCGACGCCCTGGTCGTCCGCTGGCAGGAGGCGCCCGGGAACCTTCTCGCCAAGGGGAGGGCTGCAGACATTCAAAACGTTTGAAGGAGCAGACAATGACCGGCAAGATCATGGATCGTAGAGCTGTTCTCGCGGGTGCGGCCGCCGCGGGGGCTGCGGTATTGCTGCCGCGCTCCTTCACATCCGCCATTGCGCAGTCGTCGGCGAGCAGCACGTTTTCCCCAACCGAGACGATGCCCGGCGGCTCCAATAACTACGTTCCGAATGCGCCGGTGGTGCGGAATCTGGGCGCCGGCTTCGTCGCGTCGGGCGTGGTTCGCAGGGCGGGTGATGGCGCGCCTCTGCCCAATATCCGGATCCAGATCTGGGCCGCCACCGAGCGCGGCGGGGAGCGGATTGCAAGCAACCGCGGCAGCGTCATGACGGGGCCGGATGGCGGCTACCGGCTTGAGATTTCGCCGATAGTTCCCCAGTTCGGACAGCCGCACATTCATATTGCCTATGACGACCCCGGCTTTGCGACGCTGTTCCTGCGACCCGTATTGAACAGTCGGCATGATACGAGCATCACGGCCGATTTCGTCCTCGCGCCGGAGGTTTCGAATGGGCCGCGCCGGAGTTGATGGGCGCCGCATCGCAGCATGGATCGTGGTGGTGAGCATTGCCGCAGCGCCGGTCATCGCCGCCGCGGCAAATCCGCTGCAGGGTGGGCGAGAGATGCTTTGGATCACGGGTGGCATGGCCGGGGTGGTGGCGCTGTGCCTGCTGTTCATTCAGCCGCTTCTGATGGCGGCCGCACCGCCGCTGCTTGCGGCGAAGGACGGCGTCCATTGGCACCGCTGGACAGGGATAGCGATCGTCGCCGTGGTGGCATTGCATGTCGGTGCGCTCTACGCCTACAGCCCGGGCGACATGACCGATACGCTGCTGCTGGTCGCACCGACGCCGTTCTCGCTCTACGGGGTGATCAGCCTGTGGTGTCTGGTGCTGATGGCCGTGCTGGTGGCGACCCGGCGTTTGCTCCGTTTTAGCTATCGGCTCTGGCGCGCCCTTCACAGCGTACTGGCGGTGGCTGTTGTCGGCGCCGGCGCGATACACGCCATTCAGATCGAAGGGGTGATGGAGGAATACTCCAAGCTCTCGGTCTGCATCGCGGCGCTGGCGGCGACGACTGTCGGCGCGCTTGAGGTCAATGTACTTGCGCCCTTACGTCGCCGCCGGATTCTCCAAAGCATATAGGTCATTAGCTTCGACCTGAGTCACCTTCTTACGGGTAGCGTTCTGCAGTTTCAGAAGAGTTTTGTTCGGGGGGGCGTCGTATCTGTTCTCAATATGATCTCAAGTCACTGTAATAAAATGGCAATGGAATTGCTAAATAAATAAAGTGCATCGATTGATTTAATTATAATAAAAATTTCTCGTTCGATTCTGTAAATTACATATTTACCTCGCAAATTTCGGTGTGCTTTTACGCCGCCCCAACCAGAATAACCGGAGAATATTCGATGACGATAGACCATTCTGATATGACATCGATGTCCAGGAAAGTCCTGGAACATCATATGGGCGCGTTTGCTGCGGGCGTGGACGAGGTCCTTGCCGACTATACGGATGAATCAGTGGTGATCACGTCGAAGGGCGCCATTCGCGGCCTTTCGGAGTTGCGCTTGTTTTTCCAGGGGTTCATCGATAGTGCGGCGCCTGCATTCTGGGACGCCTATGTCCTCGAAAGCAAGGTTTGTGATGGCGAATACGCGTTCATTACCTGGAATGCGAAACCGTTCGTGACCTTCGCTACCGATACATTTCTCATACGCGATGGCAAAATCCTGATGCATACCTATGCTTCGGTGGCCGTATCGTAGGATTGTGGTCGGTATTGAATCCGTAATTCACCGACCGACGCCGGCCCTACATCATTGCCGCGACAGCTGAGAGCGGACGTTTGCGATCGAGACCCTAGACGGTGGGGGGCAACAGAAACGCTGCCCCTCTTACCGATATCGAAACGGTCTCTCCGATCTGCGGCTGATCGACACTCGAAACCTGTGCGGTGAAGCTGATCGTCTCCGCCCCGTGATGTGCCCGCAGCGTCACGGTGCATTGGGCACCCTGGAAAGAGACGTTCTCGACATGAGCTTCAGGACCCGAGCCATCCGGCGAAAGCTGGAACTGCTCGGGCCTGAGCATGATGACGCCTCTTCCGCGGCGGTCCCCTGTTTCCGCCGGGAGCTTGCCCAGCCCGCAGGTGACGGTGCCGCCTCCGATCTCGGCTTCGAGCAGGACGGCGTTGCCGAGGAACAGCGCGGTGTCGACATCCATCGGATGCCAATAGAGCTCGGTCGGCCTGCCCGATTGCACCAGGCGGCCTTCACGCATGACCGCGAGCTGATCGGCAAAGGACAGAGCCTCGGCCTGATCGTGCGTGACCAGGATCGTCGTGATTCCGGCCTGGGCCAACACGCGTGCCACAGCCTGCCGGACATTCTCGCGCAGCCCCGTATCGAGCGCGGAAAACGGTTCGTCGAGGAGCATCAGGGTCGGCTTCCGGGCGAGCGCCCGGGCGAGCGCGACACGCTGCTGCTGTCCTCCCGAGAGCTCATGCGGCCGGCGGGTGAGCATCGCGGCATCGAGCTCGACGAGCTCCATCAGTTCACGCAACCGGGTCGCCCGGTCCGGCTCGGTCCGCGGGATGCCGAAGCCGAGGTTGCCGGCGACGTCGAGATGCGGAAACAGCGCCCCGTCCTGAGCGACATAGCCGATCCGGCGCCGGTGCGCGGGCGCGATCGCCGGTCCGTCGGCCAGGGTCTGCCCGTCGAGCGTCACCCGGCCGGTATCGGGAGCCTCGAAACCGGCGATGACGCGCAGCAGCGTCGTCTTGCCCGAGCCGGAAGGGCCGACGATGGCGACACGGCTGCCCGCCGCCACGGAGAGGGACACGCGGTCCAGCGCCGCTATCGCGCCATAACGCTTCGAGACATCCGAAATGACGAGCTGGGTCATGAGCCGAGGGATTTGCGGGCCTGAGCGTGCAGCAGCGCGGTCATCGGCAGCGACAGGAGGATCATCAGGACGGCATAGGGCGCGGCCTTCGCATAGTCGAGTTCGCTGGTCAGCGCCCAGAACTCGGTCGCCAGCGTGCTGGTGCCGTTGGGCGCCAGCAGCAACGTCGCCGTCAGCTCCGTCGCCACGCCCATGGCCACCAGCGCCATCGCAGCGGCAACTCCGGGCGCGGCGAGCGGCAGCGTCACCGCGAGAAGGGCTCGCGCCGGGCTGCGGCCAAGCGACATCGCGGCCCGCTCCAGCTCGACCGGCACTTGCGCGATGCCGGCACGCAGCCCCACCAGCGCACGCGGCAGGAACATCAGGATATAGGCGAGGATCACGGTCGCGACCGTCTGGTAGAGCGGCAGGGCGATGCGCACCGTCACCGTGACGAGGGCCAGCGCCACCACGACGCCCGGGAGTGCACCGAGATAGCTGTGGCAGCTCTCCAGGAAACGGGTTGCGCGGCCGGGGGCGCGTACCGACAGCCAGGCCATCGGCAGTGCGGCCGCCACGGTCGCCAGCGCCCCGAGACCGGCATAGCCCAGTGTCCCGGCGAGGGATGCGGCCAGCGCATCCTGCCGCCAGACACCGTCTCCCGCCATCATGAGCCAGCGGGAGAGCGTCAGCATGGGCACGCCGAGGCTGAGCGCGGCGAAGGCGAGCGGCAGCGCGAGCGCCGCGACCCGCCAGGCTCCGAGCCCTTGCGGCGGGGCGGGACGCGGCGCGCCGGAACCGAGCCGGGCATAGCGCGCGTTGCCGCGCAGCAGCCATTCGAGCCCGATCAGTCCGAAGCAGTTCAGAACCAGCACGCCCGCGAGCATGTTCGCTGCCGGGCCGTTATAGCTCGACTGGAACTGGTCGATGATCGCGGTGGTGAAGGTGTCGAAGCGGATCATCGCGTAGAGCCCGTATTCGGCCAGCAGATGCAGCCCGACGAGAAGGCTGCCGCCGCAGATGGCGAGCCGCAGCTGCGGCAGGACCACCCTCATGAACACGCGAGACGGAGACTGCCCGAGCGAGGCGGCGGCATGCTCGAGCGCAGGATCGAGCCGGCGCAGTTGCGCGGCGACGGGCAGATAAAGGAACGGCAGATAGGCGAGGACGGACACCAGCACCGCCGCCGGAAGCCCGTGAAAGCGGGGCAGCAGGCTGAACCAGGCATAGGACTGGACGAAGGCGGGCACGGCGAGCGGCGCGACGGCGAGCCAGGAGAAAAACTTGGCCCCCGGCATGTCGCTGCGCTCGGTGAGCCAGGCCAGCGCGACCGCGAGCAGGATCGCGGGTGGCAGCGTGCACAGTTCGAGCAGCAGCGTGTCGACGAGCAATTCGCCGACACGGGGGCGCCAGATCAGGGCGAAGGCCGTCTGCCAGCCTGTCTCGATCGCAATCCAGGCGATGAATCCGAGCGGCAGCAGCGCGCACAGCGAGACGGCGCCGGCGAGCAGCAGCGTCGCCCGGCCGGCGAGATGGCGCTGCCGCCTGAGCGGCAAGACCGGCAGAGCCGGCGTGTCGAGGGAAAGCGAAACGGTCATGGGAGAAGGCGCGTGCGAGGGGCTCTCGCACAAGCCATCAGCCGGCGCAACTGCGTCAGAGCAGGCCGGCAGCGGTCATCAGCTCGGTGACCTTCTTGCTGTCGAGCTGCGAAGGCTCGACCTTCGGGGCGTCGAGCTTGGCGATCGGCTCCAGCTTCGGATTGGAGGCCTCGCCGTTGCCGATGGCGTATTCGAAGGAATCGCCGTCGCGCAGGACGGCCTGCCCATGCTTGCCGCCCATCCATTTCACGAAGGCTTCGGCCTCCTTCTTGTGCTTGCTGGATTCGAGCACGCCGGCGCCCGACGTGCTCAGGAAAGCGCCGGGATCCTGGTTGCGGAAATAGTGCAGCGCGACGTTGCCGCTGTTCTCGGCCGTCTTCGCCTGGTCGCCGAAGAAGTAGTAGTGATAGATCACCGCGCCTTCGACCTCGCCGGCGTTCACGCCCTTCATGGCGACGCTGTTGCCCCGATAGGCGCTGGAGTTTTCCTTCATGGCCTTGAGCCAGTCGGCGGTGACCTTCTCGCCCTTGAGGACGAGAAGCGCGCCGACGATCGCCTGGAAATCGGCGCCCGATGGCGAAGCCGCCCAGCGGCCCTTCCACTTCGCATCGGCGAGGTCGAGCATCGACTTCGGCAGGTCGGCTTCCTTCAGCTTGCGCTTGTCATAGGCGAAGACGGTGCTGCGCGCGGCGACGCCCGTCCAGCGCCCGCTCGTGGGGCGGAACTGGGCCGGCACCTGATCGAGGATGTCCTTGGGCAGCGCCTCGAACAGGCCGGCCTTCTCGACCAGCACCATCGCCGGAGAGTTTTCGGTGACGAAGACGTCGGCGGGGGAGGAGGCGCCCTCCTGGACGATCTGGTTGGCGAGTTCGGTGTCGGAGCCCTTGCGGATCGTGACCTTGATCCCGGTCTCCTTGGTGAAGCCATCGGCCCAGGCCTGGGTCAGGCTGGCGTGCTGGGCGTTGTAGACCGTGATGCCATCCTGGGCACTAACCGCGCCCGCCGCAGCGAGGGAGATGGCGAGAACACCAATTCGAAGAGCGAGGGACGAATAGGACCTCATGGCGACCTTCTCCTGCCAATACAGATTGCGCGGTGGGCCGGCGTTAGATTCCCATGGGTCACGGCTGTCAATTATTATCGCTCAGTTTATAATCATTTGAAACAATGAGCCCTCTCCTGAGCACTGCCGCGAACGTCAGTCATCCACGGCGGGCTCAACTGATCGCCGCAACACACTCGGCGAACCTCTCGGCTGGGGTTTGATAGAGCAAGGTCTTTCTGGGCCGTTCGTTGAGCTGACGGGCGATGGCGCTGAGCTGGGCCTGGCTTTGCAGGGACAGGTCGGTTCCGTGGGGAAGATACTGGCGCAGGAGCCGG
>NZ_JBFUIF010000069.1:0-12315 GCF_056402015.1 Allobosea sp. P4_C6 | reverse complement strand
CCGAGAACACCGAAGAGGACTCCCGATCGAACCGCCGCCCAATCGAACTCATCGACTCGCCGGCCTTCCAGCGATCCCAGATCTCAGCCCGCTGGGCCGCCGAATAGTAGATCCGCCGCCGCTGCTTCATCACCCACGCTCCATCTCCAAAGGAAAAGTAGCGTGTTGCGATTACCGATTGAGACCACCCTGCAATGCGGACAGACAGGTCCGTCGCGCCAGACCAACGTCTCGAGCGAGAGGAAGGCGGCCTGTTCGTCGTGCATGCGGACGGCGTTGGGCATAGCCAATCTCCGGCGCACAGGGCACCAGCCTTTACCAAGCCACCTCCTGGGTCATGAAAAATCAATGAACCGGTTAACGCAGGGTAACGATTCAGCACATTGACCCAACAGCCCCTTCGTGGCTGTTTATAGACACCAAGCAGCATTCAGGAAAGAAAAAATACTGAACYCGAATTTGCCTGCTTAGATTCATACAGCGATCGAATTCAGCAATCCGATGGAATCGGATTTCCATAATATCGGATCATTATAGAATTAATCCTTCAACGCGACATTTCTCGCGAACGATAACTATTGAATTCAACAAACTTTAATCGTCAAAATACATAAAATACTTCTTAAAATCCAAACTTATTACCGAAATAACAACTACATAGGAGGCATAAATGGATTAAATCAGATCGGATAACATCGAAAATTGGATGTATATCGTTACGCTAGACGGTATCCATCCTTGTAAACCGCATAAAACCAATCGACATCGCTGAAACCGGACCGCGCACCGCAGAAGAGAGGCGCACCGGACCGCATCGATGTCTCCTGAACGCACAGGAGCGTGTCATGGGTAGCCACAACAATCCGCAGCCTTCGCACCACGACGACGACAACGACCCGACACAGGGCCAGTTGCAGGGCCAGGCCGAGTTGCAGGGTCAGCTCCAGGGTCAGGCCGAGCTTCAGGGCCAGGGACAGGGTCAAGGCCAGGGACAGGGCCAAGGTCAAGGCCAGGGTCAGTCCCAGGGTCAGTCGCAGTATGCCGGCCAGGTCGCCGCGCAGGCCGTCGACACCGACGTCTGGAATTCCGCCAGCAACGCCAATGAAAACGGCAACCTGAACGGCAACGTCAACTATAACGAGCTGGACAATCAGGTTACCAACCAGGTCGACAACTGCGTGAATGTCTCCGTCAACGTCGACCTCAGCCTCGAAGGTGCAATCACCGGGCCGCAGGACAACGAAGCGATCGACATCGACTCGATCTACGGCATCACCRATTCCATCGTGATGCCCGACGTGGTCACTCAGAACGTCTATGAGGGCAACAACTTCAATATCGATCAGATCAACAACCTGACCGATAACGACACCCTCAGCGGCGCCTCGGTGAGCTACAGCTCCGGCGGTGTCTCCGATGCGTGCTGCTGGGATCCGTGCGGCTCCGACGCGAACTCGGTCGGCGACTTCACCATGACCGCGACCGCCACCGGCGGCAGCGCGAGCTCCAGCCTCGGCGCGCTTACCAGCGACGATGGCGACTTCGGCGGCGCCGGCGCGGCTTCGGCTGCAGCCTCGCTCACGCAGGAAGCCTTCACCCAGTCGATCGTTCAGGGTGCGAACATCCAGTTCAACTCGATCGAGATGACTGTGGGCAGCGGGGACGCTCTCGACTCCCTGTAAGCACTGTCCGAAGCGAAGCGACCGCGCGGGGCCCTCCCCGCGCGGTTTCCGCTCCCGCCTTCCCCTTTCTGCGCGCCATGCGTTTGAAGTGTTCCCGTCCGGTGCGAGCTGGACGCGGCGGAGGATCGTGCCATGCAGCCCGGCGGCTTCACCGAAACGATCTGGCAATTCATCGGCTATCTGCATCTGTCCGACTCCGTCGCCCGGACGCCGGTGTTCTATGACGGTGAGGCGCCACCGCCGTTTATACCCGAGGACCTCGATCCGTTCCGGGAGCCGCTCCGCGGGCTTGCCTTCGACGAACTCGTTTCGGTTCCAACGACGGTTCGCGAAATGCCGGCACCGGACCCGCACAGCAGTTTTACACCTTTATCGATGCCGGCCAGATTCGGCGTGCCCAGCAAGATTCTGCCCGTCGTTCCACAGCCCCTGAAGCCGATCCCGCATAATGCCGAGGACATCGGATCTTCGGTGGGCTTCCGCTCCGCTCAGCGCGAAATCACCGTCGAGTATCGCGACGCCGACGGCGAGGGTCTGTATCAGATCAAGCAGATCAACGTCGCGAGCGACCAGGATCTCATAACATCCGATGCGATCACCTATGCCGACGGCAGCGTCGTGATCCCGGCTGAACTGCATCTGGAGGGCGAATTCGCTTCGCTCATCGATCGGGCCGACGATATCGCCCCCGCCGGCATCCCCGACATGACCGCGGCGCTCCAGATCGGAACCGACGACGTCATCGCCATGGTGTCGGCTCGCGACGCGCTCTGGGCCGAGACGGGCAACCCGAATCCGGACGGCAGCCCCGCTGAGACCGCCCCGCAAGGCCGCATTATCGATGGCGTTGCCGGCGCGCCCGAACCTTACGCGCCGACCTTGCTGGACAGCGCACCCTGGCGCCCGGACGAGCCGCCGGCCCAGACCAGCACAACGGCGACGCTCGATGCCGCGGGGCCCACCGGCGGCGTGGGGACGCTCGCCGAGACCGGTCTCAACAAACAGATCAATGCCGCGGAGATCGTCGACCTCAACGAGGGGGTCGGCTCCATGATGGTCGRCGGGGACTACTTCTACAGCCGCGGCATCGTGCAGGCGAACATCCTGGTCGACAATGACCATGTCGACATCGCCGTCTCCGGCACTCTCGACGCCGTCGTGAAGACGCAGGGCAACGAGGTTCACAACATCGCGGAGTTCATCACGCATCAATCGACGATCGACGTGCGCGGTGCGGCCGGGACGTCTCACTGGGTCGTCGATGTCCTGTCGGGCGATTTCTACGACGTGAAAGCGATCGTCCAGTTCAACGGTCTCGACGACAACGATCGGACGGTTCAAAGCGAGTCCGGCGTCTATTACAATCTCGGGACCGGCGGAAACGAGCAGATCAATCTGACGAAGATTTACGGCATAGCCGATTACGACATCATCATCATCGGCGGAAACTACCATCGCGCCGACTGGATCTACCAGTACAACATCATGCTGGATCCCGATTCAGCCAAGCTCTACAGCACCGGCGGCGAAGAAGACGGCACGACCGTCACGACCGGTTTCAACAGCCTGACCAACAAGGCCACGATCGCGAGCTACGACGCGCCGGCCTTCAAGCCGATGCTCGACGCCCATCACGAACTGATCGATCAGCTTGCCGGCGGCGCAACCATCCTCGCCCCGGACGCCGACTGGCACTTCTACGGTGGTGCCTCGGGCACGCTGAAGATTCTCTACGTCGCGGGCGATTACTACGACGCCAACGTCATCACGCAGGTCAACTTCCTCATCGACGGCGATCAGAGCATTCAGGCCAGCGCGCATGCGGACACCGAACAAGGTGTGGCCGCAGGCGGCAACAGCGCGCTCAACGAAGCCTACATCGTCGACCCCGGGCTGCTGTCGACCTCCAATTATCTCGGCGGCGAGGCCTATGAAGAATCCGTGCTGATCCAGGTCAACATCGTCACCGACAGCGACACGGTGAAGATTCATGACACCAGCACGCTCGTCCCCGAGCTCGTCGCCTTCGCTGAACAGGCCACCAATGAGCCTGAGCCCGAATGCCGGCACGTCAATGTGCCGGACCCGGCACAGCACGACCATCTGACGTCGAACATCATGGTTTGAAGCAAGAAGAACGAGACGGGGTAAGGGGCATGAGCGAGAAGAACGAAGCATCGCCATCCGCGGCGCCCCTGGCCGGCCCTGCCTCGGTGCGGATGGTCGGCTTGCCGCAGGCTGTCGGGCTGGCCGCCGTCAAGGTCGAGGGCACCGCCAATGCCAACAGCCGGATTTCTCTGGTCCCGGCCGGCGCGCCCGCATCGCTGCCGCAGCCGGCCGCTCCCCACGACCCGACTCTCCCCCAGGAAACCGCGCCCCAAAGCCGCGCAGAACACAGCGAAGCCCGCATCGACGGACAGCCGGCATCCGATGTCGTCACGCTGCGTCCGAAAGTGGATTCACAGCCTCCGAAAACGGCCCTCGAGGGCGGCCGCGGCAGCAAGGGGCCAGGCGGCGGAGGAGGCGGTGGCGGATCGGGAGGTGGAACGCCTATCGAGCAACGGCTCGGTGATCGCGACTTCAAGCAGGTTCTCGGCGCGGGCCTCGGCGGCACACGGCACAACCTGACGGTCGTCGCGCTGTTCTCGATCGTGGTGAACACGCTCGTCCTCGCCGTGCCGATCTATCTCTTCCAGATGTCGGACCGCGTGCTGACGAGCCGCAGCGTCGATACGCTGGTGATGCTCTCGGTCATCGTCATGGTGGCGATCGGAGCCCATGTGCTGCTCGACATGGTGCGCCGCTTCATGCTGATGCGCGTCGCGGTCGATGTCGAAACCCGGCTTGGCGGGCCGGTGCTCGCGGCCGCCGCCAAGGCCGCCCAGACGGGCTCCAGCCGCGAATTCCAGACGCTCGCCGATCTGCAGCAGATCCGCAGCTTCCTGACCGGTCCGGTCATCCTCACCATGCTCGATGCACCGACCGCGCCGATCTATCTGCTGGCGGTCTACCTGATCCATCCGCATCTCGGCTACATCGTGACCGTCGCGTCGGTCGTGCTGTTCCTGGTCGCCTATCTCAACCAGCAGATCACGGCCGCGCCCTTCGCACGAGCCAGTGCGTTTTCGACCCGCGCGAATCTGCAATCGGAAGCGATGTCCCGCAACGCGCAGGTCATCAACGCCATGGGCATGATCCCGGAGGGCGTCGTGATGTGGGGGCGCGAGACGGCGGAATCCCTCAAGGCGCAGGTCAGCGCGCAGGATCGCAACATCCTGATGACCGGTACCTCCAAGTTCTTCCGCCTGGGAACGCAGGTGGCGATGCTGGGCTGGGGCGCGATGCTCTCGCTCGAAGGCCAGTTGACGGGCGGCATGGTGGTCGCGTCCTCCGTCGTCGCCGGCCGCGCCCTTGCCCCGCTGGAAGGCACCATCGAAGGCTGGCGCAGCTTCATCCATGCGCGCGCCGCCTATCAGCGCGTCAAGGCGCTGCTCCAGGCCTCGCCGCTCAACCTCGACCGGCTGAAGCTGCCGAACCCCAAGGGCCGGCTCGATGTCGAGCGCGTTCTCTACGTTCCGCCGCCGAACAAGAAGGTCATCCTCAACGGCATCAGCTTCAGCCTGGAGCCGGGGGATTCCCTCGCCATCGTCGGCGCTTCCGGCTGCGGCAAGTCGACCCTGGCGCGCATGCTGGTCGGCTCGATCAACCCGACCGCCGGCACCGTCCGGCTAGACCGGATGGAGCAGCGCAACTGGGATCCGCGCCAGTTCGGCGAAAGCGTCGGCTACCTGCCGCAGGACGTTCAGCTCTTTCCGGCCTCGATCAAGGCCAACATCGCCCGCATGCGCGACGATGTCGCCGACGCGGATGTCTTCGAAGCCGCAGAGATCGCCGACATCCACGAGATGATCGCCCAGTTCGCCCATGGCTACGAGACACAGATCGGCATCGACGGCGCTCCCCTCTCGGGCGGGCAGAAGCAGAGGCTGGGCCTGGCGCGGGCCTTCTTCGGCAATCCGCGGCTCGTGGTGCTCGACGAGCCCAACTCCAATCTCGACGCACTGGGCGAGGCCGCCCTCGCTCGCGCTTTCGAGCGGGCCAAGTCTCGCGGCATGACGGTGGTCGCCGTGACGCAGCGCCCTGCCCTGCTCCGCAGCGTGGACAAGATCATGATGATCAAGGACGGCGCGGTTCAGGCCATCGGGGCACGCGACGAAATCCTGCCGATGATCGTTGGACAGCGCAGCATCGATGGCGGCGCGCCCAAGCCACACTGACAAAACCGGCATTCGAAGCCGGGGGCGACGAGGGAACGGAGTGGGGAAATGGCAGGGCAGCTGATATCGCAAACCTGGTATGCCGACGTGCCGCGCAGTACCCGCACGGCGACGCTGAGCGGCGTCGTCATCGTCGTCGCGACGGTCATGGGCTTCGGCGTCTGGGGCAACACGGCCCCGATCGCCGGCGCGGTCATCGCGACGGGCGTGTTCGTCACCACCGGCCAGAACAAGACGATCCAGCATCTGGAAGGCGGGGTGATCCGCGAGATCCTCGTCCATGAGGGCGACGTGGTCCATGTCGGCCAACCCCTGGTCAAGCTCGAAGACACCTCCTCCCGCGCCGAATTGCGCCGCCACGAGCTCAAGCTCTTCCGTCTGGAGGCGATCGAGGCGCGGCTCCGGGCGGAGGTCGTCGGCCGAACCGACTTCTCCTTCCCCCAGCATCTGGTCGACAGAGCCAACGACCCCGACATCGCCGTGCTTATCGCGGCGCAGCGGATCGCCTTCCGGGCGCGGCAGAACAATATCGCGAGCGAAATCGCCGCCCATCAGAAGAGCATCGACGCGCTTGAGGAGAAAGTCACCGGCAGCAAGGTGCAGCTCGCGGGAGTCCATCAGCAATCGCTGCTGCTGAAGGAGGAACTCGAAGGCAAGCAGGCGCTGCTTCAGCGCGGCTACATCCGCAAGCCCAACGTGCTCTCGCTCCAGCGTCTTGCCGCGAACCTCACCGGCGAGGCCGGGCGCATCACCGGCGATATCGGCGATTCCCGCGAGCGGATCGCCCGCTCGCTGGAGCAGATCGACGGCGTCCGCAAGAACGCCCAGAAGATCGCCTCCGACCAGTTGCAGGAGATCAGCGCCGAACTCAACGACGTGCGCGAGCGCATCCACACCGTGAAAGGTATCCTGGACCGCTCGAACATCGTCGCTCCGGTCAAGGGAACGGTCGTCAAGCTGCGCTATCACACGGCCGGCGGCGTCATCGAAGCCGGCAAGAACATCATGGAGATCGTTTCGCTGCAGGATGAGCTCATCATCGAGGCGCGCGTGCGTCCGCAGGACATCGACAAGATCAAGCACAGCCAGCTCGCCACGGTTCGGCTCACCGCCCTCAATCAGCGCACCACCCCGATGGTCAGCGGCCGCGTCATCTACATCTCCGCCGACGCGCTGCCGGACGAGAAGCAGCGCGCCTATCCCGGCGTACCGGATCTCTATGTCGTGCGCGCCCGCCTCGACCCGAAGAGCTTGGCCGGCGTCCACGACTTCCAGCCGACCGCGGGCATGCCTGCCGACGTCTACATCCAGACGACCGAGAGGACCTTCTTCGAGTATCTTCTGCAGCCGCTCAAAGACAGCATGGCGCGCGCCTTCCGCGAAACCTGATCTCGCAACATCGACCTGCGGCATCGCCTCTGCTGGTCGCGACGGCGGTTTCTCCGAGCTTCCCAGGCCTCGGGGAAACCGTCACCCACCTGTCAAATGGCACGACTATTGCGACGGCTCCCGCAACGGAGACGAAGCATGCTGCGCCATTGGCCGAACGACGCGAAAGCCACGATCGCCCTGATCGCCGTCTCGGCGATCTGCATACTGGGCTGGCTCGCGGATATCGGTCTCTGAGCGCCTGCCTTCGCTTCTCGACACCCCTGTCGCGCGCCGCCGGCACGTTCTAGATTACGGCCCGCATCGAATCGAACGGTTGGGCCATGAAGCGCATCATTCTCCTCGCCGGCCTTTTGGGGCTGGCTCTCTCGCTTTCGGGCTGCGACAAATGCGGGAATTTCGGCCCACTCTTCGGCCCCTATGACGGCAAAAGCTGCGGTGGCGGCCAGTCGACCAGCTAACGGGATTGCGCAAGCGCATACGGGAATCAAAAAAGGCCGGGGGCGACCCCGGCCTTTGTGCTTGAAGGCGCTGTTTAAGCGAAGGCTCAGCCGCGCCGGCCGATCAGCGACCAGCCCGCCCCGGCGATGCAAGCCGTGAGCGCGATCTTCAGCGCCTCGCCGAGAAGGAAGGGCTGCACGCCATAGGCGAAGGCCTTTGCTAGACCGACCCCGGTCGCGCCGCCCGTCATCTGGGCGCCGAAGGCGAGCCACAGGCAGCCGATGGCCAGGAGCGCGAGATCGGCGAGGACCAGCCCGCCGACCAGCCGCAGCAGCGACGCACCGCGCTGGGCCGCCCAGCCGGCGATCGCCGCCGCGACGATGAAGCCGACCAGGAAGCCGCCGGTCGGACCGACGAGATAGAGCGGGCCGGCAACGACCGGCGGCGTGTTGGTGAAGACCGGCAGCCCCACAAGTCCGTAGACGATGTAGAGCGCCATGGTCGCAGCACCGAGGCGGGCGCCATAGGCGGCCCCGAGGCCCAGCACCGCCAGCGTCTGCAGCGTCATCGGCACGGGCCAGAACGGAACCTTGATCTTGGCCGCCGCGATCAGGAGCAGGCTGCCGGCGAAGGCCAGCGCGACGTTGCGCAGCATGGCCGAGCGCGTGTCCGCTGCGGGAAGGAGCGTACCGGCGAGCGTCGGCGCTTGCATGGGGATGGTATCAGCCATGGGCTTGTCGTCCTTTCCCGAAAAGGCCGCGCGACGCGGCCGCTTTTGCGTCTATAGGAAATGCGGCAGGGCCTCACAAGCGGACAGGCTTTGCGCGGATAGGCAGCCGGTTTGACGGAATCGGCACAGGCTCGGACGAGGCGTGCAGAGATGGCGGACGAGATCGAATTCGACAGGAGCGCGACCACGCCGCCCGGCGAGGTCGCGACGCTTTCGCCGCTCGTGCGCCGGGTCATCGCCGGCAATAGCGGGCCGATGACCTTCACCGGCACCTGCACCTATATCGTCGGCCACGGCACTGTGGCGGTCATCGATCCCGGTCCCGATGATCCCTCCCATGTCGAACACCTGCTGGCCGCTCTCCGCGGCGAGACGGTCAGTCATATCGTCGTGACGCACACGCACCGCGACCACTCCCCGGCCGTTCCGGCGCTCAAGGCAGCCACCGGCGCGCGCGTGGTCGGCTGCGGGCCGCATCGCCTCTCCCGCGAGCTCGGCCCGGGCGAGGAGCGTGTCCTCGATGCCGCCGCCGACACCGCCTACGTGCCGGAATGGCTGATGCGGGACGGCGACGCCGTTTCCGGTCCCGGCTGGAGCCTCGCCGCGGTCGAGACGCCCGGTCACACCGCCAATCACCTGGCCTTCACCCTCGCCGAAGAGGAAACGCTGTTCTCGGGCGACCATGTCATGGCCTGGTCGACCTCGGTCGTCGCACCGCCCGACGGTTCGATGGCCGCCTATATGGCCTCGATCGAGAAACTGCGCGGTCTCGAGCATGCCCGCTATTGGCCGGGCCATGGCGGCCCTGTCACCGAACCGCAGCGTTTCCTGCGTGGCCTCGTCCAGCATCGCCGCCAGCGCGAGGCCGCGATTCTCAGCCGCCTGGGGCAAGGCGACGAGACGATCGCGGCCATGGTGACCGCGATCTATCAGGGCTTGGCGCCGGCGCTGCACGGAGCGGCGGCGCTCTCGGTACTGGCGCAGCTCGAGGATCTGGTGCTACGAGGCGCCGTCCAGGCCAGCGATGCCGTGCCTGCCCTGACGAGCCGCTACCGTCTCACCTGAACCGCCTGTTCAGCGATTCTCCATCAGCAGCTCGATCTCGTCGGAGAATGCGGCGATGCGCGTCGCGTTGACTCCGAGATCGTGGCTGCCCAGCCGTGAAGCCGAGCGAATGTCGATCCGGCTGCCGTCGACGCGCGGCCTGACCCGGATCGTGATGTCCTCCGAGAAATGCAGCATGCGGCCGCGCGCGACCGCCTCGATCCGCCCGGCCCCGCTGCGCCCGCCCGGCCGGGTCGTTTCCAGCACCTGCCAGCCGAGCCCGGTCGCGGCGCGGCGCGCGACGTCGAAGGCGATCTCGGCCGGAACCTCCAGGAGAATGGGCACCGCCTTGGGATAGGCTTGGCGCTGCAGGCGCCTGCGCTCGGCCGGCACATCCGGTGGCACGCGCCCGGCCCTTGCCGTCTGCGCTATCTGCGACCGACTGAAGGCAGGCGGGTCGTCGATATCGGTCGAGATATCAGCCAGGGCGGGCCTGGTCACGAGCTTCACCGCGACATAGCCCAACGGCACCAGCAGGACCAGCGACAGCAGCATCGCCCAGGCCGCCTTGCCGACGCCGCGATGGCCGGACTGCCAGATGCGGATGAAGGCGAGGATCGCCAGCCCGAGCGCCGCAAAGACGAAGACATAGGCACCGGCGACCGGCGCGAGCCCTTCGATGCTCGGCTCCCGCAGCCGGACGAGCAGCAGCGACAGCAGCAGCACCGCGAGCGAGAACCAGGCCAGCCGCCGGCTCCAGATGGCCGCGCGTGAAACCGGTTCCTCGAAGACGAGACGGCGATGCATCGTTCTTAGGTGACGCCGCTACGAGCGGAAGGCAAGCGGCAGAGGCAGCTAAGCGCAATCTTAATCAAATCGGCCGTAACTGGGCGGGAAAGAGGCATCGGCCGCGCCGGGTCGCCTCTTCCGCCTGCGCCACCGCCTTCCAGCCGCACGCCTCTTCGAGCCTCGCCGTGAAATTCTTCCCCTCTTCGATCCAGAACTACCTCGTGGCCACCATGGCCTGTCTTTGCGTGCCCGGCATCGGTGCGCTGGCCTACATGGCGGAGCAGTCCATCATGGAGGTGAGGACCAACATGCGGCTGGCCGAGCTGGTCGAGGCCGACAAGGCGCTGCTTCTCACCGGCAACATGATCCGCACCGCGCGCGGCCAGGCTCAGACCAGCATCCAGGTCGCGGATGATCCGGCCCCGATGCTGAAGCAGATCGAGCAGGCCAATCGCGCCCAGATCGCCGAAGCGGTCGCTCAGCTCCAGGAAACCGATCTGCCGAACCGCAAGGAGCTGATCGCCGGCATCCAGCAGGAGCAGAAGCTCACCGACGCCAGGATGGCTGACCTCTATGCCGAGGCCGGCAAGCCGAAGGCGCAGCGCAGCCTGGCCGCGACCATGCCCTGGTACAACGGTATCGGCGCGATCGAGGGTGCGATCGTCAAGGCTTCCGACGAGACCTCCACTGCGGCCCGGCTGGCCGACCCCGTGCTCGCCGACCTGCAGGGCTTCAAGTCCGCCGGCTGGGACGTGCGCTCGAACTACGGAACGCAATGCTCGGTGCTGCGCCCGGCCTTCAGCTCGAACAAGGCGATGGATGCGGCACAGCTACGTCGCATAGGCGAGTTGCGCGGTGTTTCCAACGCTTCCAGGGACACCCTCAAGCAGCTGGCGTCCCGCCCCGGCGTCGGCAGCGAACTCGTCCGGAAGATCGGTGTCATGTCGGCCGAGGTCGATGCCTCGAATCGCAAGATGGACGAGTTGATCGGCAAGCTCGGTCAGGGCTCTGGCCCGGTCATCGCGGCCGAGGAATGGACAAAGCAGTGCAACGCCCCCTTTGAGGCGATCATATCGGCCGTGACCCAGTCGCTCGACGACATGATCACGCGCACGAACCAGAAGCTCAATCAGGCCTGGGTCAAGTTTGGCATCGTCGGCTCCCTGCTTGCCGCTTTGCTTGTGATTTGCGTCCTGAGCTGGCGCGGCGTGCAGCGTCGCGTAGCCCGGCCGCTGATCTCGCTGAAGTCGGCGCTCGACGGCATGCAGCAGGGCGATTTCGCGCAGGCCATTCCGCCGGCCCCCTCGCCCGACGAGATCGGAGCGCTGAGCCGCGCGCTCGAAACCTATCGCGAGAACGCATTGGCGCTCGAGCAGAACCGGCGCGATCGCGATCTCGCCATGCTGGCCGACGCCGAACAGGCTGCCCATGTCCAGAAGCTTCTCGGCGAAGTCGCGACCATCGTCGCCGATGCCCGCGACGGCAATTTCTCCGGCCAGGCGCAGGTCGGCGGCATGGAAGGTCCGCTCAAGGAGCTCGTCGAGGGCATCAACGAGATCAACATAGTTGTTGATTCTGCGACGACGGAGTTTGCGCAGGCTTTGTCGGCGATTGCGGGCGGGGATCTGACCAACCGGGTGGAGACCGCCTATCGCGGCCGCTTCGCCGATCTCAAGGGCGCGATCAACGAGACGGTGGACCGGCTCTCGGCCACGGTCGCGACGATCCAGACCACCTCGGCCGATGTCGGGCTCGCGGCGCGCGAGATCAACATGGGCGCCGACGACCTCTCCAAGCGCACCGAGGAGCAGGCGAGCTCGCTCGAGCAGACCGCCGCCACCACCGAGGAGCTCGCAGCCTCGGTCAAGGCCTCGGCCCAGGCCTCGAAGGATGCCGCCCGCATCGCCGACGAGGCCATGCAGGCCGCCCAGTCCGGCGGCGCCATCGCCGGCCAGGCGGTCGA
>NZ_JBFUIF010000068.1:0-12521 GCF_056402015.1 Allobosea sp. P4_C6 | reverse complement strand
GCTTGAGCTTCGGCCAGACGACGCGATCCAGGGCGTGATCCGATAGCGTCAGCCTGATCGAGCCGGAGGGCTTGTCGCGAAACGCGGACAGCGCGACGATCTCGTCGTCGATCTCCATCAGGCGTGGCGCGATCGTCTGCAAGAGCCGCTCGCCCGCCTCGGTCAGCGCCACATTGCGCGTTGTCCGCGTCAATAGCCGGATGCCAATTTGTGCTTCGAGCTGCTTGATGGAGTGGCTGAGCGTTGACTGGGCCACGCCGAGCCGGGCAGCAGCGCGCGTAAAGCTGCGCTCCTCCGCCACGAGCTGGAACCATCGAAGCCTGTTCAGGTCGCCGATCGACATAAGGGTCCCTCACGCACGAATCTATTATTCGACCTGTTCGATCAGTTTAATCTGTTTGCGACGGCTAATAGAAGGATACCGGAACTGCTAGATCGTTTCCATCGATACGGGAGGCGCTTGCGATGGCAGCCGTTACGACCATGAACGAGGGCAGGCCCACCGCCGCCTGGGGTGCCGTCCTATCGATGGCGCTTTGCGTCGCGATGCTCATCGCCTCGGAGTTTATGCCGGTCAGCCTGCTTACGCCGATGGCGGCCGGGTTGAACGCGACCGAGGGCCAGACCGGGCAGGCGATCTCGGTGAGCGGGCTTTTCGCGATTGCTGCGAGCATGCTCGTCACGACCGTGGCCGGTCGGCTCGATCGCAAATGGGTGCTGGTTGCGATGACGGCGCTCATGCTGCTGTCGCTCGTTCTGGTCGCGGCCGCTCCGAACTTCGCCATGCTGATGCTGGGCCGCGCGCTGCTGGGCATCTGCATCGGCGGCTTCTGGGCGCTGGCCACGGCCGTCATCATGCGGCTGGTCCCCGCCGCCGACATGCCGCGGGCGCTGGCTCTCATGTATGGCGGCCAAGCGATCGCGGCCGCCTTCGCCGCACCGATCGGCAGCTATTTCGGCGGCCTGCTCGGCTGGCGCGCCGTCTTCTGGATGCTGGTCCCGATCGTCGCCGTCAATCTCGCCTGGCACGTGGTCTCGCTGCCTTCTCTCCCCGCCCGCGGCCGGCAGGACTTCCGCGGCATGATTGGCTTGCTTGCGCGACCACATTTCCGGCTCGGCCTCATCGCCGCCATGCTGTCCTGGGGCTCGGCTTTCACCATGTTCACCTATCTGCGCCCCTTCCTGGAGCAGGTCACCGGCGCCGACGTCGCCGTCCTCTCCATGCTGCTGCTCCTGCTGGGTTGCGCCGGATTCGCCGGCACCTGGGGGGCCGGTCGGTTCTTTACCGGCAGCATCGCGCCCTGGCTCAGGCTTCCCGCCCTCGTCATGGGCGGATGCACGCTCGGCCTGCTGCTATTGGGCAGTTCGGTCGTCGCTGCGGGCATGTTCCTGGCGATCTGGGGGGCGATGAACACCGCGATGTCGGTGATCTGGATGACCTGGATGTCCCGGACCGTCGACGATGCCCCGGAAGCCGCCGGCAGCCTGATGGTGGCCGCGATCCAGGCCTCGATCCTGCTGGGCGCGGTCCTCGGGGGCATCCTGCTCGACAGTCTTTCGATCGCCGCGACCTTCGCAGGAAGCGTCGCACTCGCTGCCGTGGCCGTCCTGCTGATCGGCCGCGGCCGATCCCTTCTCAAGCCGAACTGACCTCAACCGCAAGGGAGCATGCCATGACCCACGAACACACAGCATCCCGGAATGATCGATCTGCTCGACTGGACCGTCGCGGCCTCATGAAGCTGACGGGCGTGGGCGTGGCGATCGCCGCCGCCGCCTCACTCCGCCCGAACGCCGAGGCGCAGACACAGGCCCCCTCGGCCAGCTGGGACAAGACCTTTCCTCGCAGCGAGAAGGTCGACCACCGCAAGATGACCTTCAAGAACCGCTACGGCTTCACCCTCTCGGGCGACTTCTACCTGCCCAAGACTCGCGGCGATGGATGGCTTGCGGCGATCGCGGTCGGCGGACCCTTCGGCGCGGTGAAGGAGCAGTCGTCGGGTCTCTATGCCCAGACCATGGCCGAGCGCGGCTTCGCTACGCTGGCCTTCGACGGGTCGTTCACGGGCGAGAGTACCGGCGAGCCGCGCAACGTCGCGTCGCCGGACATCAACACTGAGGACTTCAGCGCGGCCGTGGACTTCCTCGGCCTGCAGCCGATGGTGGACCGCGAGCGCATTGGCGTCATCGGCATCTGCGGCTGGGGCGGGATGGCGTTGAACGCCGTCGCGGTCGACAAGCGGGTCAAGGCCGTGGTCGCGAGCACGATGTACGACATGACCCGCGTCATGTCGAAAGGGTACAACGACAGCGTGACGCTCGAACAGCGGGCGAAGACGCTGGAACAGCTCAGCCGGCAGCGCTGGGAGGACGCGGCCAAGGGCACGCCGGCCTACCAGCCGCCCTATAACGATCGCAAGGGCGGCGAAGCGCAGTTCATGATCGACTACCACGACTATTATCGCACCCCGCGGGGCTATCACCCGCGGGCGGTGAACTCCGGCAACTCCTGGACCCAGACCACGCCGCTGTCTTTCATGAACATGCCGATTCTCACCTACATCAAGGAGATCGCGCCGCGACCCGTCCTGTTCGTCCACGGCGAGAAGGCGCATTCCAGGTACTTCGCCGAGACCGCCTATGCGGCCGCGGCAGAGCCGAAGGAGCTCATGATCATCACCGGCGCCAGCCACGTCGACCTCTACGACAAGCCGGACGCGATCCCGTTCGACAAGCTGGCGAGCTTCTTCGACCGGCATCTCGTCGCCTGATTGCGACCCGACACGAAGCGTTCGGGCCGCCTGCCCTCCGACGTCGGCCCGAACGCTCGCGGGGCCGAGCCCCGCCCCTGGACCCGGCGGGCATCGGGGAACGACAATCATTGGGGAGCACCGGACAATGCCGCTCAGGACCATTGCGATCGCCAGCGCGATATTCCTAGGAACGATCGGAGCAGCCATGGCTCAGGAACGCATCAAGATCTCGTCGGAGTGGGGGGCCGTGACCGCCGTGCTCGCCGACAACGCCGCATCCAAAGCACTGCTTGGCATGCTGCCCCTGATCATCCCCATGACGGACCATCTTCGGCAGGAGAAAACGGGAAGCCTTCCGTCTGGCCTGCCACCCGCAGCGCGGCAGCGGGCTTTCAAGAACGGCACGATCGGACTTTGGGGCCCCGACCATTTCGTCGTGTACTACCGCGACGGTCAGGTCCCGCAGCCGGGCATCGTCATCCTCGGCGAGGTGACGGGCGGCGCCTCGCTCTTCGATCGAGAGGGACCAGTTTCGGTCCGGGTTGAGCGCGCGGATTAACGGCAACTCGCTGCGGCTGGTTACAACCAAGCTTCAGCTGCCTCCTCCCAGTCAGCCTTGCGCCACTTCCGGACGTTCGTGCCTTGCCAAGAAGCGGACATACAACAGGGTACAACAAGGGGGGTACCGCGACTGATTTCACGACGGCTGCAATGCGCGTGCGCCTTGGCACCGATGCTAGGCGCATCAGTAGAGGCAGCCGTTTTCATCAGCGAGGGAAGATGGAGCGAGCTCCTCAAAACTGAGGTACGAGCGCTATCACGTCTGGACCAGCGCGCTTAGCCGGATGGCTGGTTGGTATGGATTACAGTGGAGCTCAGGCGCCGTACGGAACATAAGTCGCGACGAAGCTGACGAGCTGGCTCTGCCGGGCCGTGCCGGTTTTCGAAAAAATCCTTTGAAGATGGGTTCGTGCCGTCGTCGTCGCGATGCCCATGCGTTTGGCCGCCAGGATCGTGTCGAGGCCCTCGACCACGAGCGCCAGCATGCGCGCCTCGGCAGCGGTCAGGCAGAATGCCCGACCGATCTCGGAGAGATTGCGAGCGATAGCCCGATAGGGATCGTCCACGGTGAGGACGAAAAGATCCAGGCCGAGGCCGCCCAGATGCACGGCGTCGACCGCGACCTGCCGCCCGTCCATCATCGCCAGCGGCAGCCGTGCGGCGTCGCCGGTCGTGCCCTTGCAGCAGCGCCTGAGCCAGGTCTGCAGTCGGGCGGCAAAATTCCGGTCGGTCGAGACAAAGCGCTTCGCCGATCCAAGGCCCTCGCGAGCAAGCGCCACGCCGGCGCTGTTGCCGAAACGGATTTGCAGATCGGCGTCGATGACCAGGAAAGCTTTGGCGCCGCAATCCAGCGCATCAAGCCCGTGATGCTCGATGCCCCAGGAGGGATGGGGCCGCGCGGAGCCGGTAGCCTGCAATGCGAACGACATCAGCTATTCTCGCGTTAGATCCCGGTCGCCGATCCTGTCTGCCATGCGGATCAGCCAGAGAATGGTTTCGCGCTCCTGTGAAACGAGTGCCGTTGAGCGCGAGGCCTTCACGGCGGCCTCCCGAAATTCCGACCATCTCAAATGGAAATCCGCCAAATCCCTGATGGGCATAAGTTCGACTCCGAGGGGTTTTTTAGTCATTGCGTTTTCTTCGCCAGCCACAACTCGCAGCTTATTCGGCCGCCGCGGCCGCTGGCGCGTGAAAAAACCGTGAAGCGCATTGTGGTGCGTCGCGGGAGGTTGCTAATCTTTGATTGCAGCGCGGGACGCTGCGTCATGGACGGCAAGCTTCGTCATGGACAGCAGGCTTCTTGAGATCAATCTCTTCGGCGCGTGCTCGGTTAGGTCGAGCGTGGCCGAGGGGTTCGAGATCACCGGCGCCAAGCACAAGGCTCTGTTCGTTCTGCTTGCGACCGCGCCGTTTGGCCGTCGCACGCGGTCGTTCCTGCAGGAAACGCTCTGGGGGGTGGCCTGCTACGACACGGGGCGCCAAAGCCTTCGTCGCGCGCTCGCCGACATCAAGGCCGTCATGGGCGACAGCTTCGGGGATCTCCTGACGAGCACCAACTCAGAGGTTTCGCTGGATCTCTCGCGCGTCACCTTCCTCGGACGGTCCGGCCAAGGCGCGTTTCTGGAAGGCCTGGACATCAAGGAGGCCGGCTTCGGACAATGGCTGTCCGGCATCCGCCAGAATCCGCGGCAGCTCGACGGCCTGTTCACCCTGGCGTCGAGCGCCGCTGGCGCATCGGTGCTTCCCGCCATCGCCGTCCTGCCCTTCCGCGCCGTCGGCAACGACGTCGCCGACGCGACCATCAGCGATTGGCTGGCGGAGGAAATCTGCCGGTCGCTCAGCCGCTCGCGACTGCTCTCGGTGATCTCGCACCTGTCCTGCCGCGAGCTTGCGCGGACCGGTATCGACATCGCGCAGGTCCGCTCGTCGCTGCGCGTCGATTTCTGCGTTGCCGGGAGCCTTCGGCGGTCGGGAGGGCAACTCGTGCTGGATGCCGATTTCATCGACGTGCGCTCCGGACGCATCCTGTGGACGCGCCAGACGAGCAATCCGATCGACAGCTTCTTCCAGGCTGCCGAGGACGGCATCGCGGCGATCGTCGGCTCAATCRGTGCCGCCATCGCCGACGAAGCGCTCAACCACGTCGCGGGCCGCCATCTGGCCGATGTGGAGGACCACCGCCTCGTCATCGCCGGCGTGCGCCTGATGAACCGGTCGACGCTTCACGACCTGGCGCGTGCGCGCGAGTTGCTGGAGGAAGCGCTGCGGCGCGCGCCTTATGTCGCCGAGACCCATGCCTGGCTCGGCAAGTGGTATTTCCTCAGCGTCTTCAACGGTTGGAGTACCGATACAGCTGCGGAAACGCAGCATGGGATCGACTGTACCGCCCGGGCGCTCGATCTTTCGCCCGACAACGCCTTCTGCCTAACCATCGACGGGCTCGCGCAGAACAATCTCCTGAAGCGGCTCGACGTCGCAGAGCAGCGCTACGCGACTGCACTGGCGATCAATCCCAACGAGGCCCTGTCCCTGCTGTTGCGCGGCGCGCTGCACGCCTTCCGCGACGAGGGGCCGGAGGCGATCCGGTCCGTCGAGCGGGCAAGACGGCTCTCGCCGATCGACCCGTTCCGATACTTCTACGAGTCCCTGAGCGCGACCGCGTATCTGTCGGCAGGCGCCTACGAGCGCGCGCTGGAGCTGGCGGAATCTTCGCTAATGCTCAACGATCGCCATGTCTCGACGCTGCGGGCCAAGATCATCGCGCTGCATAATCTCGATCGTGGCGACGAATTGAAGGCCGCAGGGCAGCAGCTGCGGCGGCACGTGCCCGATTTCACGATCGACGGCTATCTCCGCAGCCATCCGGCCTCGAATTCGAAATTCGGCCGCAAGGCGGTGGCGGCTCTCGCCGCCGCCGGGCTTTCCTAGAAGATCCGGGGAACGACATGTCGAGTGCAGGCGGTATCGGTGGAATCGGCGGGATAGGCGGCATCGGTGGAATTGGAGGCATAGGTGGTGTAGGAGGCATAGGCGCGACGGGCGTCGGTCCCTTCGTTCCGGGCGGCGGTGCCAATCCGCTTCTGGCCCAGGGTTTGACCATCAACGCCCAGGCGATCGGTCATATCGGCGGCGTCGACGATACGGGCAACTCGGCAGAGGGCAGCTATGCCGAGCTTCCGGTCGGGCCGGCCGCGAACATGGACAGCTGGGCCGCATGGGTGCGCGCCTCGCTTTATCTCAGCGACGTTCTGAAGCGCCTCGACTGGACTCCCAGCAAGCGGCGAAGTGCGGCTGGAACGGAAGCCTTCAACGGGATCGAGATGACCTATGGTCCAAAGCCGCTCGTCACCCTGCAACGACCGAGCGTCGATCTCTTTCGGCGGCAGCTTCGCCACATCCGCGCCTATGCCGACCAGCGCGCCGACAGGGCGCCGGAGATCCTCACGCAGGTCGGTTATCCCGTCGATTATTTCGCCAGCGTACTCGGACTGAACGCCGATGCCAACAAGTCGACCTTTGAACTCATCGGCATCACGCAGGTCGTCACCTCGCATGTGGCGATGGTCGCCAAGCATCATCTTGCCTGTCGGCGGCCCGACCGTCTCGGTGCGACGACGATGGCGATGATCCCGACGCCGGCGCATGGGACCTTTCCGAGCGCCCATGCGGCGGAGGCCTTCGCGGTCGCGACCGTGCTGGAAGGCCTGCTCAGGAAACTGGATGCCAAGCCGCCGGCCGAGCACCACTTTCCCCAAAGCGGGCGGCTGATCAGACTGCTCTACAAGCAGGCGGAAAGGATCGCAGTCAATCGGACCGTCGCAGGCGTCCATTATCCAATCGACAGCTGGGCCGGCGCCGCGCTCGGCGAGGCGGTCGGCCAAATTATACTGGCCAAATGCCAGGGTGGCGACGTCACACCCCGGACCTACGAGGCCAAGGACGCCGACTTCCTGCTCGCCGACTTCCTCCCACGCATAACTGGCGGCATCGGCGATCCCGCGGCGAAGGGACTGCTGYGGGCGGCCTCGGGCAATCCTCTCCCGAGCAGTCCGCTGTTCGCCTGGCTCTGGGGCAAGGCCCTGAACGAGTTCAAACTCTGACGTTGCAGTCGCGGGAGCGCTCGGATCATGTCGCCAGACCAGCCGGGATCGGAGCGTCGCCCGCAGCTGACGGGCGCCTATGAGGAATGGACCTACGGGGCCGGCGCCGCCTATTCCAATCCGGAGGTGCCGCCCGCCGACACACGCTTCGTCAGCGCCATCGTCCGTCTTCCGCCGGGCGCACAACTCCGTGATTTCGCCGATGGGATCGAGACCAGAACCGCGAGCCGTGGCGAGCCGCTGGTCGCAAAGCTTCGACGTCCCCTGGTTTGGGGTGATCTTTCGACGACGGACCAGGCAACCTTCTGGCCGGTCGTGCTGGATTTCCAAGGCGGCGAACGCGACGAATTCGACATCTCGCGCATCGGCAGGGCGCTCGACGCACTGAGCCAGCCGGTTCGTCGCGCCTCGGCGGCGAATGGGGCCGAGGGCGAGCCGTCATTCGCGCTCGGCCCGCCGATGCTGGCCCACAGCGTGCAAGACGACGTAGCCGGCACGCTGTCCTACGCGGCCGATCCCGGCCTGCTCGCCAAGCTGGCTGCGGGCGGCAAGGCGGTGATCGTGGCAGTGATCGACGACGGCATTCCGTTCGCCCATCGCAACCTCCGGGTCGCCGATGGCGACGGCTCGCGCGTCGAGTTCTGCTGGCTGCAATCGGCGGAGGCGAACCCGAGCGGCCATGTCCCGTTCGGCCGCGAGTTCACGCGCGGCGCGATCGACGAACTCGTGCGCGCACACGGACCGGACGAGGATGCGATCTATCTCAGGGCGGGTGCCGTCGAACAGGGCGCGCGGCGTATTGCAACGATCAATCACGCCGCCAGCCACGGTGCGCATGTTCTCGACGCGGCAGCCGGCCGCAGGCCCGACGATGGCGGGGTTGATCTCGACCTGCTGCGCATCATCGCGGTCCAGCTGCCGGCCGCGGTCACTGCGGATACCTCGGGATATCGCAAGGACGCGTTCATCCTCAGCGCCCTGCACTACATCTTCGACCGGGCCGACCGGTTTGCCGCGACTCATCCTGGCGATGAAGCTGCATCGCTGCCGCTGATCGTCAACCTCAGCTACGGATACACCGGCGGCCCGCACGATGGCACCGACGCGCTCGAAATTGCGATGTCGCGAATGATCGAAGCACGGCAGGCGCAGGGAAAGCCGACGACGCTCGTCATGCCGGCCGGCAACAGCTTTGCCGAGCGGTTGAACGGAGAAATTTCCGCGGACCGGATGAACACCGGCGAGGCACATGCGATCGCCTGGTGCCTGCAACCCAATGATCGTACATCGAGCTATCTCGAGCTCTGGTTGCCGAAGGCGACCGGCGCAACCCGTTTCCAGCTGTCGATCACAGATCCGGACGGCGCCTCGTCCTTGACGGGCGCGACGCTGCTCGCGGATTGCGCGGYGGCGGATCAGCAAGGCGACGCGCCCGCCTTATCGAGCGACGTTTTCTGCGGCGAGCAACGCGTCGGCGGCGTCGTGATCGCTGCCTACAACGCTCATTGGACCCGAATTCTGATTGCGCTCGCTCCCACCGAGCCCGACGATGCCAGCCTGTCCGCAGCCCCGGCCGGCCGATGGACGATCGGCTTGGCCAAGGTTGGGGGCGCCGATCTGAACGCTCCGGTGGGCTGCCGCATCCAGCGCGATTTCGATCCGTTCGGTTATGCGAGTGGCGCTCGCCAGAGCTATTTCGATGATCCGCTGGATGCGCGTTTCACCGAAGACGGGGCGCCCGCGCGGGTGGACAACCCGGCACCGGCGTTCGTGCGGCGGCTGGGCACATTGAACGGCATCGCCACGCACGCGCATGTAACTGTCGTCAGCGGCTATTACGGCGATACCGGCCGGGCGACGGAGTATGCCGGTGCCGGGCGACGGCGCAGGCCCGGTTCATCCGCCGGCCCCGGAGACGTCCGCATGTCGGCGGCTTCGGACGATTCCACGGCGTTGCGCGGCGTGCTCGCCGCCGGGACACGCAGCGGAAGCACGGCGAGACTGTCGGGAACGAGCATGGCGGCCCCGCAGATTTCGCGCTGGATCGCAGTTCAACACCTGTCGCAAAACCCGATGCCGGCCCAGCCCGTCCCGCTGACGTTTCCGTCTGGCCCAATCGAGCTCGACGAGAGAACGACGCGCCTGAGCTAATCGATAGCACGGGTTCATCGCTCTTCGCCGCCGGCCGCTCCCGCCAAACTCACGCTTTCCTCACGCGCTTCCGCTGMCAATCGCGAGTTAGATCACCCTGCCGCTGCGGCAGGAAAGTTTGAAGTTAGCGCATGGCACGATGGCTCGTAAGCGACGCACCGCTGCTTCGCTCGCCAGCTTCCATCGCCGTCATTGACGCGTTCCCTCCTATCGCATCGCGGTCCGAGCCCCAGGCCCCCGGCACAGTCCGAGTGCCTCCTCTCTTATTCGGGAGTTCTACGATGCGTACGACAGCTATCGTTCTCTTGCTGCTGGCACTGGCCGGTCACGCCACAYGAGCGCAAAGTCCGTCATCGGCCCCAAGCGACCTTCAGGTCGCGGCCTGCAAAAGTTGGAGCAAGCAGGTTCGGGCCACGGTCGGGCGCCTGAACGACCATGGACTTCTTGACGCCGACGATACAGCGGCCGTGAACAACCTGATTGAAATCATGGGCCATCGCTGCTCCCACGGCGACGCAGGTCGGATCTCGGCACTGTACGCGATCCTGCTCGACACCCTCGTCGACCAGAGACACCAGCCGTGACCACGCCTTCCGCGTTTCTGGATCTGGTCGGGTTTGCCGCCGCCTTCGCGACGGTCATCGCCTTCTGCTGCAAGCGCATGGCGCCGCTTCGCGCGGCTGCGATCACCGCCAATCTGCTTTTCATCACCTCTGGCGCCCTGCTCGGCCTGATGCCGGTCCTCCTGCTCCATTGCGCGCTCCTGCCGCTGAACGTGGTGCGCTTCGGTGCCTGCCTTCGCGAGCGCCGGGCCGCGATCCGGCATCCGCAATAGGCGGCCAGCACCTCCCGACCGCCGCCGATCGCGCGGAACCCCGATGTTCAACTGGGACRCGGATTCAATGATGCTTCTGGTCACGTCGCTCGCCGTTCCCTACGCGCTGGTTTTGGCTTCACCGGGCCCCAACCTGCTTGTGATGCTTCGCGTCAGTCTTGCGGCCTCGATGCAACGAACGCTCGCGGCCGCTTTCGGCATCGCATGCGGTGCGACCCTGGCTGCTATGATCGCCTATCAGGGCTCGCTTCTCGTCGTCTGGGCCGACCAGCTCCGCGGGCCGTTCGCGTTCCTGCTTGCCGCGATCCTCGTCCGCTCCGCGATCCGCCTGATGCGCCGCACGCGTCCGACCCGAGCCGAGTTCAACGGCGACACGGCGCCGCGAATTTCCAAGGCCTTCGGACTCGGCATCGTCTCCTCCCTGTCCAATCCCATGACAATCCCGTTCTTCCTCAGCTTCTTCGTCGCGCATCAAGCGTTCCACTCCGCCGCGTGGATGGCGCCAGCGGTTGTATTCGTCATGGCCGCGAGCTGGTTCTCGCTGGTGGGAATCTGCCTCGGCAGGATTTCGCGGTTTAAGATCAACCTGATGATGCAGTTTAGCCTAAAGTTGGCGGTCTCGATTTCGATGACCGCTTATGCGATCTACGTGGTTTGTGCGGCTCTTTAGATGCGGACTTGTTTTATACTCAGCGGGCCGAGATTAGGTGTTTCATGACGCCGGAGGATCCTTTAGCCAAACACGACGGCGGCGTAGCGCCATTTCCTGACGTTAGCCGCTGCCGCAAAGCGCACGCGAATTAGAAAAATACGCCGAGATCGTCACGGCCGCCGTGGGCTGAGCCAAGACACGCGAGCCGGGAGCGGATCAGTCATCTGGCTCAGATGGCAGTAGGCGAAATGTCGACGTTTGACGGCATCGGAAATCTAGACCCAGCCACCATCGACGACATAGTGCTGTGCGGTGCAAGCCGAGGCTTCGTCCGAGGCTAAGAAGACCGTGAACCTAGCCAGTTCGTCCGGGACCAGCCTGCGCTTCAGGCATTGCCGGCGCATCAGCTCGGCCTCGCCTTCAGGCGTCAGCCATTTCTCGATCTGTCGCTCCGTCATGATCCAGCCCGGCGCGATCGCGTTCACGCGAACGTTGAAGGGGCCGTAGTCCCGCGCCAGCGAGCGCGTCAGTCCGATGACGCCCGACTTGCTCGCCGTATACGCCGCCATTCCGCCCTGACCGGCCATCCATGAGGTGGAGCCGAAATTGATGATGACGCCGCCGTTGGCAGCCTTCATCTCCGGCAGCACCGCCTGCGCGGCGAAGAACTGGTGCTTCAGGTTCACAGCGATGCGCTCGTCCCAGTACTCGGGCGTGACGTCGTCGGTCGCATGGCGCTCGTCATGGGCGGCGTTGTTGACGAGGATCTCGGTCGGGCCGTGGCGACGTCGTGACGCCTCGATGCCGGCCTGGAGAGCGCGGATATCCCGCAGATCCACCTTATGGAAATGTACAGATCCCCCACTCTCCCGGAGCTCTTGCGCGAGCGCCTCGCCGGCGTCGCGCAGAATGTCGAACAGGATGACGGTCGATCCTTGCGCGGCGAAGGCCCGGGAGATTGCCGCGCCGATCCCGGAGGCGCCGCCGGTCACAAGAACGACCCTGCCGGCAAGGTCTGAGTAAACGGCGGCCATGGCATGCTCCGGACTCTGCTGCGCCGACCAGTGGTCGGTGTGGCGCCGCCAAACTCTATAGCGCATTTTTTGAGTTGCGCACCTCAGGATCTGAGATAGCTTGAGATCAACCCGCATCAGACGGGACCAGGGAGGATGCAATGCGATTTCTCACGAAGTTGGCGCTTGCTGCTGCAGGATTGACGCTCACTGTCGGCGCCGCTGCCGCACAGACCACCATCCGCTGGCTCCACATCGAGCAGAACCCGGCCCAGGTGAAGATCTGGGAGGAGGTCGCCCGGCGCTTCGAGGCCAAGAATGCCGGCGTCAAAGTCGAGATGCAGTTCCTTGAAAACGAGGCCTACAAGGCCAAGCTTCCGACCGTGCTGCAATCGCGCGATCGGCCCCACATCCTATATTCCTGGGCCGGCGGCGTGCTGAGGACGCAAGTGGAGG
>NZ_JBFUIF010000067.1:0-13154 GCF_056402015.1 Allobosea sp. P4_C6 | reverse complement strand
GGTTTTGATGGTGCGATCTTTTCCATCGGATGGAAGGAGGCACTATGGGCCAGGTTCTGCACGGGAGCGCCACAACGACGGAGGCGATCCGTCGAGCGATACAGCATAGTCAAGCGAGCCTGAGGGCTCTGGCAAAGCGCTACGGCATCAACCAGAAGACCGTCGCGAAGTGGAAGAAGCGGGCCTCGGTGGCTGATCTGCCGACGGGCCCGCAGCAGCCGGCTTCGACGGTTCTGTCAGCCGAGGAAGGGTTCCTGCTAGAATTGCCCCATTCGCGCGCGTCGCGCGCAGGCGCGGGAGAAGCCGCCATGCCGCGAAGGAACCTGCTCAACGCCCGGGATCGCCTCGGCGCATCGATCATCGAAATCGTCGCCTCCGACGTCGCGGAGCACGGCCCGGAGGTGATTGCGCGGCTGCGGCAGCAAAACGTACCCGCCTATGCCCGCCTTATCAGCGACCTGGTGCACTTCAAGAAGCTCGCGACGGAGCGGAACACGCAGACCCGACGCAAACCGCGTGCGCTGCGGATGAAGGATGTCCTCAAGGCGATGGACGACAAGCCGATCGACGTGAACAACCCGCTTCTGCCGCCGAAACATCAAGAGCGCTGGCGAAAAGGCATCGCGGCGCTCGAGCCGAGACGGCCCGACGAACTGACGCCTGCCGAACTCGCCGAGGTTTGGGGAGCCGATCTGGCGGCCTGGTACGAGCGGAACATCGGACGACCTCGTCCCTAAACCATCGAGGCTGATCACTTGAAACCTGGGAACGTGATCGACTTTGCCCAGGCCCGTACAGTCCGAGCTGATCCTCAAGCGTATGGCCGCAGGCTCGGCCGGATCTGGCGGCCCCAAGTTTCGGTCCGGGATATCACATCCATCAGGGCACTCAAGCGAGAGCCAGCGGGCCGGGCTGCGGCTGTAGAGGCCACCAGCGAACTCATCCTCGCCCATCTCACGTGCGGTGTTGGCGGTGTACCCGCACTGCCCGATGATGCAACGGGCGAAGACTTGTACCTGATACTCGAAGGCGTAATGTTGGCGCTTGTAGAGCCCGCTCCCGTGGGAGCGAGCGCATGAGACAGCTCCATGGGCGGCAACAGCGCCCGAACGGTTAGCTTATGCTTGTGCGGACTGAGGCGTCTCGGCGGTTCAAAGGGAATGCCAGTATAGGCCGCGCTATATGCCCCACTTTGCCAGCGCCGCCTCTGCCTCCGCGGGATCATCCTTCATCCTGTAGATCGCCTGCCGGGACAGACCGGTCATGCTGGCAATGACGCTGATACCCGCATCCTGCGCCAGCAGGTCTCGCACGGCTTCCATTTGCCCCCGGGTATAGCTCGGCTTACGGCCCCTGTAGGCGCTCCCATTGCTCGCCTTCGCATGCTCGATGCCCGCCGCCTGTGCCGCCTTGGTAGCTTCCGCCTGCGCCTGAGCGGAGGCTGCCATGAAGGCAATAAGGGCATCCCTGACGGCTTGCTGCATCGGGTCTGCCGTGGCCCCGTCGAAGGTCATGCGGTTGATGATGGTCTTGATGACCACACCTCGCCGCATGAACTCCCGGATCGCCTCCGTCACATCGGTGTAGTTGCGCCCGAGCCGGTCGACCCAGCGCACGACCAGCACGTCCCCCGCCCGGAGCAGGTCGAAGAGGCGCTGGCCCTCCGGCCGCTCGGCAAGTCGGGTACTAACGCCGGAGACGCCATTATCTGCGACCACGCGGTCAATCGCGAAGCCGGCATCCCGCGCCTGCCGCTCTTGATGGGCAATGGTCTGATCGGCGGTTGAGACGCGAGCATAGAACACGGTCTGCATGGGCGCATCTTCCGTCCGTAGAGATATCGTCCGCAGAACTGCATGTCCGTAGGGTCGCGTCAAGCCTTACGGACACAGTTTTGCGGCACCTGTGATGTGTCCGCTACAGTATACCCTATCGTACGACCGGCCGGCGTGATCCAACGAAAGCTAGTCAGCTTCGCGAGAGTAGAACTGCAATGGCTACCGACCCGATCGAGACGGAACAACTCCCCACGCCGTGACAATGTCTTCAAATGCCCTGACCATGCCGTGTTCGTAGCGCATTGATACGAGTCAGGAGGTCCCAATGACCGGCCAAGCCAGCAACCCGACTCTGGACGCTCGCCTCGGCGAGGTGACGGAGCGCATCGCCCGCCGCTCCCACGACACACGCCGGCGCTATCTCGACCGGCTTGCCGCAGCGGCTGAGTCCGGACCGCGCCGTCAGCGGCTCGGCTGTGCCAACCAGGCGCATGGCTTTGCCGCGTGTGCGCCAGGTGACAAGGTAATGCTGCGCTCCGGCGCCGGCGCGAATCTCGCCATCGTCACCGCCTATAACGACATGCTCTCGGCGCATCAGCCCTATGAGCGCTTCCCCGATCTGATCCGCGCCACGGCGCGGGCGGCAGGCGGGGTCGCGCAGGTCGCCGGCGGCGTGCCCGCCATGTGCGACGGCATCACCCAGGGCGAGGCCGGCATGGAGCTCTCGCTGTTCTCGCGCGACGTCATTGCGCTGTCGACCGCGGTTGCACTGTCACACCAGAGCTTCGATGCGTCAGTGTTCCTCGGCATCTGCGACAAGATCGTCCCTGGCCTCATCATCGGCGCGCTTTCCTTCGGCCATCTGCCGGCGGTGTTCATCCCGGCCGGTCCGATGACGTCTGGCCTGTCCAATGACGACAAGGCGAAGGCGCGCCAACTTTTCGCCGAGGGTAAGGTCGGCCGCGAAGCCCTGCTCGAGGCCGAGGCGCAGTCCTATCACGGCCCTGGCACCTGCACCTTCTACGGCACCGCCAACACCAACCAGATGATGATGGAGATCATGGGGCTGCACCTGCCGGGCGCCTCCTTCGTCAATCCGAACACGCCCCTGCGCGATGCCCTGACCCGGGCGGCAACCGAGCGGGCGATGGCGATCACTGCACTCGGCAACGACTATACTCCGGTCGGGCGGATGCTGGACGAGCGCGCCTTCGTCAATGGCGTGGCTGGCCTACATGCCACCGGCGGCTCGACCAACCATACTATGCATCTCGTCGCGATGGCGGCTGCAGCGGGCATCCAGCTGACCTGGGACGATTTCTCCGATCTGGCGCAAACGACACCGCTGCTCACCCGGATCTATCCAAACGGCAAGGCCGACGTGAATCATTTTCATGCCGCGGGCGGCATGGGCTTCGTTATTCGCGAACTGCTGGGGGCAGGGCTGCTGCATCGCGACGTCGAGACGGTCTGGGGCACCGGGCTCGATGCCTATGTTCAGGAGCCCGCGCTTGGCGCCGACGGTTCGCTCACCTGGCGCGATGGTGCCGGCAGCAGCGGCGACGAAACAGTGCTGCGCGGCGCCGGGGCCCCCTTCCAACCGACCGGCGGCCTGACGCTCCTCACGGGCGATCTCGGCCGAGCCGTGATCAAGACTTCAGCCATTGCTAGGGAGCGCCATGTCATCGAGGCCCCGGCCCGCATCTTCCACAGCCAGGAGGCCCTGCAGGCCGCCTTCAAGGCCGGCGAGCTCACTGGCGATCTGGTCGCGGTCGTACGATTCCAGGGGCCGCGGGCCAACGGCATGCCCGAATTGCACAAGCTGATGCCGCCGCTCGGCGTGCTGCAGGATCGCGGTTTCAAGGTGGCGCTTGTCACTGACGGACGGCTGTCGGGCGCCTCCGGCAAGGTTCCCGCCGCCATCCATGTCACGCCTGAAGCCGTCGAGGGCGGGCCGATCGCACGGATCCGCGACGGCGACCTGATCCGGGTGGATGCCCCCGCCGGGACGCTGACCGTGCTGGTGGATGCCGCGGAATGGGCCGCACGCACGCCGGCTGCGGCCGATCTCGAGGCGTCGCATTGGGGCGTCGGGCGGGACCTGTTCGCCTCCTTTCGCGCCGTCGTTGGAAGCGCCGATACCGGTGCGACGATATTTTCTCGGGTCTAGATCGCAAGACGAGCGATCATGCCTTCGGCTCGAACGGGCTCGACATCGATCAAAACGACGACGCCACCCGGATTAGTATAACAAGCGAAGCACAGCCGAGCCGCCCACGAGGCCGGCGCCGACAATGACGATCTTGCGCTGCCTGACGGGACTCCGACAGACGTCGCCCCTTCAGCCCAAGTTAATCGACAGAATTATCGCGGGTGCTATGCGCGCTCAATTATCGACACCGCCAGATGCGCGCGGCTAAATATAGAGCAACGGGCAGCGGTTGCCGACGGTCGTCGGAGCCGTCGCAACACACGGACGTCGTCGGCATCGTTCGTATTCGATGCGCTCGCGGTTGCACTGCGCCCCGCTGGCTTCCCCACTTCGGACACGGAAGATTCGCCAGGCGGAGCGCGAAATGGCCTGCCGACAATATCTGAGACAGGATCAGAGCGAAGCGCCGACGCCGTACTTTTGCAAGGCTACTGGATCGACCCGAAGCGTCGGCCGCATGTTGTCTCGACGCGAATGAAGTTCGTCGATCTGGCCGATTTTATCGGTAGCGCTCGGCCATTGTGCGGCCAAGCAAGCTCGCGTCTTCGCGGATACGAGCAAGCGTTTCGTGTGTTATCAATGGGAGGCAGTTATCCATCTTCCCGGCCTGAAAAGGAAAGGGCCCCGCTTATCGATGCACACCCTTGGACCGAAAGCATCAGTGAAGCTGGACGCTCGCGAGGCGCATGACTTGCGGCGGCTGATGAACGCGTTGGCCTTTGCCTCCAAGGCCCATCGGAACCATCGTCGCAAGGGGGCAAGCCAAGAGCCATACATCAATCACCTGATCGAAGTGGCCGACCTCGTTGCGGCTGTCGAAAGCAGCGACATGGACATTCTGATAGCGGCTCTACTTCACGATGTCCTGGAGGATACACACACAGGCTATGCCGAGCTCGTGACCGCTTTCGGCGAGCGCGTTGCTGATATCGTTCAGGAAAATTCGGATGACATGACGTTGCCGAAGCCTGAGCGGAATCGGGCTCGACTGGACGGGCTCGGCAGGAAATCGCGCGAGGCGCGACTAGTCAAATTCGCCGACCTGATCTCGAATCTGCGCGCTATTGCAGAATCGCCTCCAGTGGGCTGGTCGAACCAGCGCAGGCTTGGATATCTGAGTTCCTGCCGCAACTTGGCGGACGCCGGACGTGGTTCCAATGCAGCGATCGAGGCGATGTTCGACGAAACAGCAAGATCCGTGGAGGGCGCTATCAAGACCGAAGCTCTTAGCGATATCGATGGCAACTCATCAACAAAGCTGGCGCTGGAAGCTGCCATTGGACAGGCTGTTCACCTCGTATACGTGCCCAATTCACAGTGTCGCCCGCTGGGCGATGGCGATATCGATCTGCTCTGTCAGATGATCGCGTCGACTTTCCCGTCAGCCACGGTTCAGATCGCGGAAGGTATCCATGAGCATAGGCGCAGGCCCATGCTGATCGGACGAATTCGCACGGACAGTAGCGATGCGGTCGTCGAACTTGCGCAGCGGCTCTGCCTTGCTTTTGACGAGCCCTTTGTCGGGATCGAGGTCGATGGACGGTATATTCGCATCTACGGCGACGACACCGCCTAGCAGCTGTTGAAAAAGTCGGGATCGTGGGTCGGTTCTGCCGCTTTGTACCTGGGTCAGTCGATTTTGCGGAATCGCTGAAAACATTGATATTTTCTAAGCGCCAAGGCTTGCCTGAGCCACTTCCGAAGGGCCAAAAACCTATTTCAACATCCTGCTTGACTACCAGCGCGCGTCGGGTCCTCGGCTCGCCGCCCGGCTGTGCTTGCATCCGTGACGAGAAGCGGCAAGGGAGGCGCAGCTGCATTGTCCTTGGGTACAGGTTTCTGCCGGATGGATTGCGTTAGCATTCAAAGCGCGGCCTGAGGAGCAACAGGCTCGGCCTGGAGCGTGCCCGATGCTTGCGTGGCTTGAGACATTCCTGGTCAGATACCCCGAACTGACGCTCTTTCTGGTGATCGCCGCTGGCTATTGGCTTGGCAGCTTCAAGATCGGTGCCTTTAGCGTCGGCCCGGTCACGGGAGCACTGTTTGCAGGTCTGCTGGTGGGGCACTTCGCTCCGGTCCCTGTATCCAGCATGACCAAGTCATTCTTGTTTCTGCTGTTCCTGTTTGGAATTGGATACTCTGTCGGGCCCCAATTCCTTCAGGCGATGAGGCGAGGCGGCATGAAGCCGATGATGCTCTCGATCGTCGTATCCGTGACGGGTCTGGCCGCGGCGCTTGTCGTCGCCAAGTTTCTTCAACTCGATGCCGGCTTTGCAGCTGGGCTGATGTCGGGCGCGCTGACCCAAAGTGCCGCGATGGGAACAGCAACCGATGCCGTGAACGGTTTGTCCCTGCCCGAAGTGGAACGCACGCGGCTGGTTGCTCACATCGCTGTGGCGGACGCCGTCTGCTACATCTTCGGTTACGCGGGTGTAATCCTCTTCCTGAGCGAAGTGGCCCCGAAACTCCTCAGGATCGATCTGCGCGCCGAGGCCGAGAAGCTCGAGAACGAACTGGGCATGAATCGCTCCAGGTCGGGGCTCGCCTCCGCCTGGCGGAAATTTGAGATGCGGGCTTACCGTATCGATGACACATCGGCCCTGATCGGGCTTACCGTGGCGGACGCCGAGGCCCGCGGCCCGGCGGGTCGCCTGTTCATTCACCGGCTCAGCCGAGACGGGTGCATTCTTGAGGTCGGTCCGGACACCAAGATCGAGCAGGGAGATGAAATCGCGCTCTCCGGCCGGCGCGCGAGCATCGTCGAATTGGTGGGGCCTCGTGGCGAGGAGATCGAGAACAGGCTGCTCCTGGACATGCCGATTGCTGTGATCGATGTTCTTCTCACCAATCCGGCATTGGCAGATAGAAATCTAGAAGAGCTTTCGCAAGAGAGTTGGACGCGGGGCATTTATCTGCGATCCATAAGCCGCGGGGGACAGGACATACCGGTTGCCGCGGGCATCGCATTGCAACGCGGCGATCTGCTCAGTCTTGTCGGACGGGAGGTCAGCGTTCAGGCCGCAGCTACAAAAATCGGCGCGGTCGTCAGCCCGAGCGCCGCGATTGATTTCACTGTGCTCGGCTTGGCGATCTTCTGCGGCGGCATGGTCGGGGTCCTCGCCACCTTTTCGGTCGGGAGTGTCAAAATTTCGCTGAGTACCAGCGTGGGAACGCTGCTTGCCGGCCTTCTGGTGGGTTATCTGCGCACTCGGCGGCCGCTTTTCGGGCGCATTCCCCCGGATGCGGTGGGTTTCATGACGACGCTCGGGCTGGCGGCTTTCGTGGGTCTAACCGGAATCCAGGCGGGACCCAGTTTCGTTTCGGCGCTGCGGGAGGCTGGGGTCGGGCTCCTCTTTGGCGGCGTCGTGGTGACGCTGATGCCGCAATGCGTGGGGCTGGCCTTCGGCCACTTCGTTCTGCGGATGAATCCAATTCTGCTGCTTGGCTGCTTGGCGGGTGCGCAGACAGTGACAGCCGCGCTCGCTGCCCTGCAGGAGCGATCGGGAAGCCCTGTCGCCGTCCTTGGGTATACACCGTCCTATCCCGCCGCCAACATTCTCCTGACGACCTGGGGATCAATCGTAATCTTCGTCCTTGCGGGCTGAGATCGAACGAATGCCGACCGCACCAGGTATTCGCTGCGCTTGGGCCCCAGCATCAGGGGCCGCCGCACAATCGCACTTTCGGAATAAAGCGCGTTGACGGCATCCGACAATAGACGGGAGCCGCAGCTTAATGACGCGAGGTTTAGAAGGACAAAAATCCCCTGTGCCTTGTCCTCAGGTATAGGTTTATCACGCGCCGAATCCGCTAGAATTACTCTGTAAAGCAGCCGTGAATTCTTGGCCGCTAACAACCGCCGCTGCGACGCCAGAGTGCGCCTGCGGCGAGGGCCATCGGTAGGGAGCCAGCCTGATGAATAACAACATTAACCTGAAAATTATTGTAGCCATTATTATCAGTTTTGGATTAATTGAAAGCACCCCGGCGACCGCTTGCAATAGAACTGCTGGCTGCGCGATGGATGTCTTACATGAGAATTATGAGATGATGCACTCCGATAAGATGTCCAAGGCGATGCGGGAGGGCCAAGACAATATCGCCGCATTTCGCCGCCTCCAGGAAGCCGAACGGGCTGCGGTCAGGCGGTAAAGTAAACGAGCAAGTTCAACGTTTGAAAAGGTTGGAATTTCAGGCGCGATATGCCTTCGGAGACCATAGAGATGATCCAGTTCGATCTACTCCCAGACAAAGGGATCGCTATTCTGTCCCCAGCTGGACCGCTCGAGAAATCCGATTTTGACAGGATCGCCGAGGAAATAGATCCGTATATCGAGGCGAATGGTCAACTTGCGGGGCTGCTGGTGCGCGCAGAAGCATTCCCGGGCTGGGAAAGCTTCGGCGCCTTGGTATCGCACCTCCGTTTCGTCAAGGATCACCGCTGCAAGATTACTCGGATCGCCGTAGTAACCGACAGTGAACTCCTCAAGATTATGCCGCATATCGCGAAGCACTTCGTGGCAGCAGACATTCGACATTTTCCGTATGAAAAAAAAGCGCAAGCCTTGTCGTGGTTGGAAGCCGCCACAGGCTGAGCACATGAGCCGTGCTCACGCTGATGAAGCGGCAGTATATCCCCAACGCGGCTCGGTCACTCATGGCTGGTCGACGCGGTTATTATAGCCGGTGCCTAACGGTCGGGGCGATGCAAATGAGTGCGAGTCCAACGGCTCGGTTGCGCTCTCCCCTTGTCCGCCCGAGGCCCAGCGATCAGTCTTCACGGCGGCGATCGCGATGAGCATCTTCTGCGCCAGAGGAACTGCCAGCGCTTACCGCCGCGGAGCAGGTCGCCCCTTGGCGGCCCGTCGCATGTGGCGGCACCATCCGGTCCACCCGGGGTGTTTCAATGCGCAAGGAATAAAGGAACGGGGCTGCTTTCCAGCAGTGAGCGGGTTACCCCTCCCAGGATAGCTTGGCGGAAACGCGAATGCACGAAGGCGCCCATGACGATAAGCTCGGCGCCGCTGTCGCGGGCATGCCGGCGCAGGGTCTCGGCAACATCACCGCCAACCGCCTCCAAGGCCACCAGTTCGCCCTTTACGCCATGATGCTCCAAGTAACCGATCAACCCGCTGGCAGGCGCGATACGGCTCAGATCCTTCTCCCCGCCAATGACGACCACGGCGACCGACCGCGCAACCTGTAGCAGCGGCAGCGCATCGCCGACCGCGCGGGCCGAGCGGGCGCTTCCGTCCCACGCGATCGCGACCCGCTTAGGCGCAGCGCCGTCGGCCGTCTTCGGCACCACGATCACCGGACGCCCGCTGCTGAACAGCGCCTCCTCGATCATATTGCGATTGTTGCCCAGCAAATCGTCACCCGCATCTAGAACCGTCACATCCTGCAGCCGCGCCAGCTGGATAAAGCGCTCGGTAAGCTCCTCGAGAGCGAGATCGGGCAGGTCGGCAGCACAGGCCAGGCCGGCTTCGTCGACCAAGGTCCTGGCCGTGGCGGCCGCGGCCTCGACGAGTTCGCGCCGGCGCGTGTTCTCCTCCGCAACGATGCCGGCGGCAATGCCGCCGACAACGCTGTACGGCAGAGACACGCGCGGAACGATGGCCTGAAATGTCAGGGCCGCCCCGAATTGTCGCGCCAAGCCCACGCCGAAGCGCACCGCGGCTGTCGCGGCGCGCCCCTCGTCCGCCGGCGTCAACCCGATCAAGACCTTCTTGAACTCATGCGCCATCTGACGTTCCTAGTTGATGCATACGAAGCAATCACTTCGACTTCGTAGCCGTGTTGGCTGTCTCGACAGCCTTCGCTGTCGCATCCTGCGCAGCCGCCCCCATTTCTTTGAATTGGGTCTGAAACGCGGCCATCTGAGACTTGAGGAAATCGGACTGGAGATGCATGACTTCAGTCAAATCTTTCGCATTGACCAGCTTCTGGGCCAGATCGAAAGCGGCAGAGACATTGTTGTCAGCATAGGCGATGGCCTTGAGGCCGATATCCTGCGCGTTGAAAGGCGCAAACCCGGCAGAACCAGGGGCGGCCTCGACCGCCTTCCGCGCAGCGCCGATGAAGCCGTCGAAGGCCTTGCGAGCCTGCTCGACGTTACGTTCAGCGAGTTCACGCATTTGGGCCGGCACTTCATAGGGTGTCTTGCCATTCATGGTATATTCCCTCCAACAATGAACCGCATCGATCGGTTTGCGCCACAGTGGCGTGGTTGCTTGCGATGACAAAGGCTCAGGGATCAGCCTGCCCTTCGTCACCGCAGAGCGTTCTTGGGGCTCTCTAATGAGCGGTCCAGCCGCCGTCGATCGACAACATGGTCCCGGTGATCGACGATGCGGCATCGCTGGTCAGAAAGAGCGCCAGCGCCGCAACCTGCTCCACGGTCACGAACTCTTTCGTGGGCTGCGCTTCCAGCAGCACATCCGAAATGACTTGCTCCTTGGTGAGACTGCGGGCCTTCATCGTGTCGGGAATCTGTTTCTCGACCAGCGGCGTCCAGACATAGCCAGGACAAATCGCATTGACCGTGACGTGATCCTTCGCCACTTCGAGTGCGACCGTCTTGGTGAGGCCGGCAATGCCGTGCTTAGCCGCGACGTAAGCGGATTTGAAGGGGGACGCGACGAGCGCATGGGCGGAGGCCGTGTTGATAATTCGCCCCCAGCTGCGTGATTTCATCCCGGGAACGACCGCCTTCGTCGCATAGTAGGCGGCGAGCAGGTTAATGCGGATGATCGCTTCCCATTTGTCGTCGGGAAACTCTTCGATCGGCGCGACATATTGAATACCGGCGTTGTTGACGAGGATATCAACCCCGCCGAACTCCTGCTCGGCCATCCGTATCATGCCGGTCACTTCCGCTCCCTGCGACATGTCTGCCGGCGAGTATCGGCAGGCCACCTTGAAGTCCGCCTCGATGCTCGCGCGCTCCTTCTCGATGCCCCCCGCGTCGCCGAAACCGTTGATGACAACGTTGGAGCCCTCCGCGGCAAAGGCACGCGCCAGAGCAAGCCCGATGCCGCTCGTCGATCCGGTGACGACGGCCGCCTTTCCTTGAAGTGACATCCTGCCTCCAGTGGCGCCTAAGCGCCGTTTGTCGGCGAGCGATCTGCCCGCTCGCGCTTCTCTTGCTAACGAACCTCTTGCAAAATCGGTCAAACCAGTCCGGTCATGTAGTAGACAGCTATGATCAAGAAGACCGCTAGCGTCTTGATCAGGGTGATGGCGAAGATGTCCCGATAGGACTGCTTGTGAGTCAGGCCGGTCACCGAAAGCAGGGTGATGACCGCGCCGTTGTGCGGCAATGTATCCATGCCACCGCTCGCCATCGCGGCCACGCGATGCAGGACCTCGAGCGGGATTTGCGCTGCGTTGGCGGCGGCGATGAACTGCTCCGACATGGCCGCGAGCGCGATGCTCATGCCTCCCGAGGCCGAACCGGTGATCCCAGCGAGCACCGATACGCTGATCGCCGTGTTGACCAGCGGATTCGGGACCGCCTTGAGGGCGTCGGCGATGACGACGAATCCCGGGAGTGCCGCGATCACGCCGCCGAAGCCGTATTCGGAGGCCGTGTTCATCGAGGCGAGAAGCGATCCGGCCACCGCCGCCTTGGTGCCGTCAGCGAAGCGCTCCATGACCCGTCGGAACGCGAAGCCCAGCACCGTCAGGATGCCGAGCAGGAGCGCGCCCTGGACGGCCCAGATCGCGGCGACCGATGACACCTGCGTAACCAGTGGCTTGGCCATTCCCGCCAGCGCCACCTCGTGAGTGGCGCCGTAATATTTGACGATCAGGCTGGTGAGGATCTTGTTCGCCACGCCGACCACGACCAGTGGAGCCAGGGCGATGGCCGGGTGGACCAGCTTCTCCGCGGCCWTGGGTTCGGGCTCGTTGGTGTGGCCCTCGCCATAGCCCTCCCCAGCGGCCGCGGCCGCTCGCCGGCGCCATTGCAGGTAGGCCATGCCAGTAGTGAGAATGAAGATCGCGCCGATCGTTCCGAGAATGGGCGCAGCCCAGGTATCCGTCTTGAAGAACGTCGTTGGGATGATGTTCTGGATCTGCGGCGTGCCGGGAAGAGCATCCATGGTGAAGGTGAAGGCACCCAAGGCAACCGTGCCCGGGATGAGACGCTTGGGGATGTCGCTTTGCCGAAACATTTCGGCCGCGAATGGGTACACCGCGAAAACGACCACGAAGAGCGAAACGCCGCCGTAGGTGAGGACGGCGCCGACCAGCACGATCGACAGCATCGCCCTCTCGCGCCCGACGACGCCGATCACCGCCGAGACGATCGATTTGGAGAACCCCGACAGTTCGATGAGCTTGCCAAAGACCGCGCCCAGCAGGAAGACGGGGAAATACAGCTTCACGAAGCCGACCATCTTCTCCATGAAGATGCCGGTGAATACGGGTGGCACGGCCTCGGGATTGGTGAGGAGAACGGCCAGCATCGCAGCGATGGGTGCGAAGAGGATCACGCTGAAACCGCGATAGGCGACAAACATCAGCAGGACGAGGGCTGCGACGGCGATCAGGAAATCCATGCAGCTTCCCCCCTGCAATCTTTCTCGAAACCAACCCGCGCTGATCGCAGCGCCATGCCTGCCTTATCCGCCGGGCTCAGTAGAAGCCCGTATCGGTCGTCATCATCAGCCTGTCGACTTGCAACGCGCGGATGACATGAGCTTCTTCGGCGATGATCTCTTCCAGAATGTCGCGGACCGAAAGCACGCCAACCACGGAACGATCCTCGCATATCGGCAGGTGCCGTATTCGGTACGCCTTCATCAGCGCATGGCAGCGCTCGACTGAATCGTCCAATTTGGCAAATACGATCGAGTCGGCGGTCATGATCTCGTTGACGAGGCACTCCCGCGCTGTACGGCCCGCCAGTTCGACATTGCGGGCATAGTCGCGCTCAGTGAGGATGCCGACGAGTTGGCCGCTTCCCAGGACGACGACAGCGCCGACATTCCTTTGCCGCATCAGCTCGAGCGCGCTCAGGACGGTGTCGCGAGGCGCAACGCTGATGACGGCAGAAACGTCGTTGCGCTTCGACTGAAGGAGTTCTCTTGCGGTCTTGCCCGGACTTGCCATGTCGACTGCCCCTCATACAGCGAACAGGCCGGGTTGCCGGCCTATCC
>NZ_JBFUIF010000066.1:0-13884 GCF_056402015.1 Allobosea sp. P4_C6 | reverse complement strand
TTGCCCATGGCGAGCATGCTGATGCCAACAGGTGAACGCTCGACAAAATAATTGAGAGCAATTCGACCCACCGACGGCTCACTCTTACTCCACCATGTCGGCCGTCTCTCGCATGCTCCGCACGAGCGGCGCCTCGCGCCGTTAGCGGGTTTCTGGTTCACGGCAGAACAGCTCCTGCCATCCAGCTTCCGTCATCGGGCTCTGGCCTGCCGCCTCGTCGAACGCGATATCCGATCATAGCGAGATAGGCTGAGGAAAAAGGTAACTCCCGATGCGCAGCCTTTCTGGCGCTCACGAAAGCAACTGCACGCACCGCAAGCATCGTAAGCCGTTACGGTGCGTTCAGTTGCTTCAGCCATTCCCTATGATCTTATAGGCAAACGCCATCGAGGGGCTGGCCACTAGTGCCGCGATGATGAGACCAAGACGAAACCACATAGCGTGTTCCTCCGTCTCCTTGACGTAAGGAGACGGAGGCGATCCGACAAGGTGCGCCGTCAACTTGGCCTGAGGGGTTTGATGCTGATACCTGTTGGCATCCAGCAATCTCGCAGATCATCCCGACGCACGGGCCAGCCCAATCAGGGTTCCCCGGTGTCGATCAAACCACTAGCGGCGAACGCCGACTTTGTTGACCCCACCGTTGCGAATGCCGGGACGGGTTCGCTGTAACGGCACCAACCGTGCCGGGCCGAGCCACGAGACGAACACCGGGCCGCGCGACGCACCCACCGGGATATCCGATATATTGCAGTAAACGACAGCGTTTGCGACTTCGGTTGTCGCGGCAAGGCCGGTGAAGGCGATTCCGACCGTCGCTAGCGAAAATAGCGTCAGCTTAGAAATCCGCGACGACGGGGGCACCAGGTGGGCGCCAGCACCCCCGCCGCCGCTTCCGACGAACCCGCCTTGCAGGGCGGTCTCGYCGCTGTGAGAACCGCGGCCGTGCGACCTCACCTTTACACTTTGCACGGGACTGCCCCGGAGGACCAATTCTAACCTKGACGGGTGGGAACTCCGCTGAGGCTACCTCGTTGTGGCAGCGCAGCCGTTGCTTGTTACTAGGCGGCGGCGGTGATGGTTCTCTGCCAAGATGACCATCGAAGGGAGCCGGCATACACCCCCCGCTGGCTCCCTTCTTCTACCGCCGATCAGGAAGCGAGCCGCGGATGTACCGGCAGCGCCCGATCGGCAGGTAGCCATGGAATTCAGTAGCGGCCGTTCGCCAGCAGGCGACGACGGTCACCGGCCCGGCACTCCGAAAGGGGGCCGGGCCTTTTCATTTCAGTTTCGCCTCAACGCGGCATAGCGATCGATCTCTGCCCGCAAAACGAAGGAGCAAAGCCCGAAGAGGCAACGGTCACACGTTCGAATCGTGTCGGGCGCGCCGCGAGTGTGGCGCGGATCTTCTGCGTCGGTGACGCACAGCCGGCAGGCAGAAGCAAACCACCGGATCATCATCCCGGTTGTATGATAGCGTCGCTGACAGGATGAGGGGTGGGAGCCTGCTTACATGAATGAACGCGACAAGGTCCGGCTGGCGACGTTGCCTACACCGTTCGAACGGCTACCACGCCTGTCACAGGCTCTGACCAGCAATGACCAAACCCCGGCGATCTGGATCAAGCGTGATGACTGCACCGGCTTTGCCGGAGGCGGAAACAAAGCGAGGAAACTCGAATATTTGGTTGCCGACGCATTGGAGAGCGGCGCCAATATGCTCGTGACAATGGGCGCGATCCAGTCGAACCACGCTCGCCAGACCGCAGCGGCGGCCGCACGACACGGACTGGGTTGCCTGCTGCTCTTGAGCGACTTGGTGGCGAACCGGGGAGATGCCTATCGAACGAATGGGAACTGGCTGCTCGACAAGGTGTTCGGCGCGGAGATCCGCGTCCTTGCTTCGAGCGAGGACAGTTCCGCAATCGCTGCAGAGACGATGGCCGGACTGACGGCGCAGGGGCGGAGGCCCTACTTCATCCCGGTCGGCGGCTCGAATGCGCTCGGGAGCCTCGCCTATCGCGACGCGCTTCTGGAGTTGGCGGCCCAGGCAAAGGATGAAGGCTGCTGCATCGACCATATCGTTCTGCCGACCGGGAGCGGCGGCACCCATGCCGGCATTCTGGCGGGCGTCGAGGAGGCGGGGTTGCCCTGCCGCGTGCATGGCATCAGCGTCTCGCGCTCAGCGGAGCAAGCGCGCGCGATCGTTTCCGGTTTGGTTGAGGAGATTTTTGCTCTCGAAGGTCGTCAACGCGAAACCATGGCTGTCTTAGACATCGACGACTCCCAGGTAGGTCCCGGATACGGCCAGCCCACTGCAGCAATGACAGAAGCTGTCGAGTTAGTGGCCCGCACAGAGGGGATTCTGCTAGACCCGGTTTATACCGGCAAGGCCATGGCAGGCCTTCTGTCCTTGGTCACGAATGGAGCCGTCGCTCGCGGTGAAACTATCGTCTTCTGGCACACTGGCGGTGCCCCTGGTCTCTTCGCGTATCCAGAGGTGTTTCATCGATAAGTTCGAAGCGGCTGCTGGTCGGTAGGCTCCAAGAGCCGCGCCCCGGCACGCGTTTCGGGTGGCGCGAGCCCCAGCCAATCGGCGATGCGGGATATTGAGAAGGAGCGAGGCCCGAAGAGGCAAAGGTCACAAGTTCGAATCGTTTCGGGCGCGCCGCGAGTGTGGCGGCGATATCCCGCCACACCGAGCTATCCTGGATCCCTGGCGAACGTCAGTTCGTCAGTTTTTTCTTGCTGGTTGATCCGGACCCGTTAACCGTTGTCACCGCCAGCGTCGTCAGTTTGGCATTTGCCGCCTTTTCCTCGTCTAGGATCGACGTCAGAAGCTCGTGCGCTTCGGTGTGCCCCAGGACTTTCGCCCATTCGCGCAGTGTTCCATAGCGGGCAATCTCGTAATGCTCGACGGCTTGTGCGGCGCCGATCAAACAGACGTCGCGTGCGTGGCCTTCTGCCTCTTCGATAAGACCGTCCGCCTCTTTCAGTAGACCGGCCATAGCATCACATTTCTCGCCACTGGCCTTCAGGCCCAACGACTTGAACACGGATTCGAGTGTCGTCACATGGCCTTTTGTTTCTTTCATGTGATCGTCGAATGCCTGTTTCAGCTCGGCGCTTCCTACCGCTTTGGCGACTTTTGGCAGCGCCTTGAGAAGGGCGTTCTCAGCCCAGTAAATGTCCTGCAGCGTGTGCTCAAAAGCTTCCTGGAGTGTCTTCATTTCGACGTCCTCTATAAGCAGCAACATCCCCCGGACTTGAGGGGCACATGGCAATGTGCAGACAACGTCTGGCTGTAGGGACCGTTCCCAAGCAGCCTCTTGAAGATGGCCGAACCAGTTGTGAAAGTTCGAACGGGCGAGGACGGAAGGCAACGGTCACATGTTCGCGTCGAGTCGGGCGCGCCGCGGTTGTGGCCCCGGTCGGCATTCGCCTGATAGACAGCCACAACCTGCCGTCTATGCTCGTATCTCTTTCGACAATATCGCAGGTCCTCATGAACACCGACGAGTTCGCCGTCCGAGCGCCGCTGGCGACGACCTTGCCCGTCATCGGCACATCCGCACGCTTTCCCGTTCGGCGAATCTACTGCGTCGGCCGCAATTACGTCGCTCATGTGCGCGAGATGGGTGGCAACGAGACACGCGATTTTCCACTGATCTTTCAAAAGCCGGCCGATGCGGTGGTGCAGAATGCCGGCGTCGTGCCCTACCCGCCTATGACCGATGACTTCCATTTCGAGCTCGAGCTTTTGGTCGCGATGAAGTCAGGCGGCTACGACGTCTCTCAGGAGTCGGCGCTCTCGCATGTCTATGGCTACGGAATCTGCCTGGACATGACTCGCAGGCGGCTACGGGACACGCCAGCAGGACCGAGTCTCCCCTGGGAGCTGAAGAAGTCCTTTGACCATTCGGCGCCATGTGGGCCAATCCATCCGGTGGAGCGGGTCGGGCATCCAGCGAGTGGTCGCATCAAGCTTGAGGTCGACGGCCACGCGAAGCAGGATTCGGACCTTTCGCTGATGATTTGGCGCATCCCTGAAATCATTGCGACATTGTCGAAATACTACGCGATCGAACCCGGCGATCTGATCATGACCGGCACACCTCACGGGGTTGGCGCGGTCCTACCGGGCAATGTCCTGGTCGGCACGATTGAGGGCCTCGGAAGCTTGACGGTAACGATCGGCGAAACACCCAAGAAGCGCGCCTAGGGCGCGGCCGCGATCTCGGAGCATCGTCCAGTCCGATCCCCGCCGCTTCGGCAATGCGGGATTTTGCGAGCGACCGCGGCGTCGCCCAGAATGCTTTTCATGCCCCGCATGCCGTCCTTCTCGCCTTCGAGCGCCTGATTGCGCTGCGCCAGAGTGAGCCCCGCCAGGAACGCGACCTCGCACTCGTGGCGCCACTCCTCCGAACAGGTCGAGACCTCACGCTCGGAACGATACAGTCCAGTAAGTGAAGGCCGAGGGCGGCCACGGCTTTCAGCCGCCCGCAATTTGAACCCGCCGCGCCGGTGGTCTGCAGTGAGGCGACCGTCGAATGTCCCCTAGTGGGCAGACATCTCATGTCCGGAACTGGCGCCTCGAAGAACACGACGATCCAGTCCGACTATCCTGCTGCAGTACCCATTACGTTCGCGGCAAGATCACGCTCAAATTCGTAAGCTGTCCATAGGTTCTCTTCGTCCTCACGGTTGAGGCAGGACTTTATCTCTGCGCGCAGACGGCCTTTCAGTAACTTCGCCATCTCATGCGCGAGCGCAACGGCTCGCTCTAGAACGCGCGCCGGTGTGTCGGCTAGCTCCTGGACGAGACCGATCTGATGCGCCCGCGTGCCCGAGAGGGGCTGACCCGTATAGGCCAGAAGCCGCGCCTCTCCCTGCGAGAGCACCTCTCGTACAATCCGGTAACCGCCAAAGGCGCCAACCTTGACTTCGGGCAAAGCCAGCCTGGCGTCTGCTGTCGCTAGCCTGATGTCGCAAGCACAGGAGAGCATAAAGCCCGACCCCATCGCCGCGCCATGAATGGCCGCGATGGCGGGGATCGTGCTCTCGCGCACCGCCTTCATGCCGTCGCGGACGGCACCGGTTCCGGCAAGCGTCTCCTCGGGTGTCAGCGCGGCGAACTCTCTAAAATCATTGCCGCCGCAGAAGTGCTTGTGCGGCAGCCCCGTGAAGACCATCGCAGCAACGCCATCCCGCTCCAGCCCCGCGATAATCCCCGGTAAGGTCCGCCAATGAGCGAAGCTGACGGCGTTGACCGGAGGGTTGTTGAACCGGATGACGGCCACCTCGCCTTCACACTCGACCTCGAACATCGGCGTCAACCCCGCGTCGCATAAGAGGGCGCGCGCTTTTCCAGGAAGGCGAGCGCGCCTTCCTTGGCTTCGGGCGTCCGCCGTACGGCGGCCGTCAGCGTGCATTCGAACTCATAGCCTTCCTTGAGGGTCATGAATTCAGTGCGGTTCAACCCCTGCTTGGCCAGCCTGATGGCCGGCGGGCTCTTGCTGGCAATCTCCTCCGCCAACGCCATCGCCGTCGGCATCAGGTCCTCAGGGGCTACCACCTGATCGACGATATGCGCCTGCAGCGCTTCCTGGGCAGAGAGCCGCCGCCCCGTATACATCATGAGCCGGGTCATCCCCTGCCCGGCAAGGCGCATGACATGGCGCGAGCCGCCGAGCACGCCGACATCGATCTCGGGCAGCGCGAACTTCGCCTTCTCGGAGGCGATGCGGATGTCGCAGAGCGAAGCCAGCACGATGCCGGTGCCGACGGCGGCGCCGTTGATCGCGCCGACGATGGGGATGGCGCAATCATACATCGCATTGAAGGTCAGGCGGACATGGGCGAGATACTCGGTCGCCTGGTCGAAATCGAGATCAACGAAGTCGTTGACGTCGTTGCCCCCGCAGAAGACCTTGCCGGCGCCGGTGAACACCGCGACTCGCAGGTCGTTGTCCTCGCCGAGCCGGTGGAAAGTCCGACGCAACTCGTCATAGACCTCGAGGCTCACCGCATTGGCGGAGGGTCGGTCCAGCGTCACGACGGCGAGGCCGCGATCGACCTCGACCTTCACGAACTTGTTGTGATAGCTCATCGTTGTGTCCTCTTCTTGCCGAGATAGCTGTCCTGGATGGCGTTCGAGGCCATGATCTCGCTGGCCCGTCCGTCGGCGACGCAGGTACCCGTTTCGAGCACGACCGCGTGGCGTGCTATCATCTGCGCGAGCGCCAGATTCTGCTCGACGAGCAGGATCGCGACGCCGGTCTCGGCGATGCGATTGACGGCTTGGGCGACCTGATCGACCGCCTTCGGGGCGAGACCCTGACTGGGCTCGTCGAGAAGCAGAAGGCGCGGCCGCGACATCAGCGCGCGCGCCAGCGCCAGCATCTGCTGCTCGCCGCCCGAAAGCAGCCCGGCACGCTGGCCCTCGCGTTCGAGCAGGATCGGGAACAGCGCGAAGACGGCGTCGTAGTCGTTCGTGCGCGGTTCGCCATGGACATAGGCGCCCAGCCGCAGGTTCTCGCGAACGGTCATGTCGCCGAAGACCTGGCGGCCCTCGGGCACGAGGGCGATGCCGCGCTTCACCCGGTCGGCCGAGGACAGCCGCGTGATCTCCTCGCCATCGAGCAGGATCGTGCCGCCCCAGGCTGGGATCAGGCCGGTTAAGACGCGGCACAACGTCGTCTTGCCGGCAGCGTTGGCACCCATCACCACCGTCGGGTCGTCGGCCTGGACCTCGAAGCCGAGTCCGTGCAGCACCTCGAGCCGGTCATAGCCGGCACGCAGCCCTTCAATCCTCAGCATCGGCAGCCCTCCGTCCGAGATAGACGTCGATCACCTTCTGCTCAACCTGGCATTCCTCGGGCGTGCCCTCGAACAGCAGGCGGCCCCGATCGAGCACCGCCACGCGCTGCGACACCTCCATCAGGAAGCGCACATTGTGCTCGACGAGCAGGACCGTGATGCCGGTTGCATTCCAGCGGCGAACCAGCGCCCCCAGCCTTTCGACCTCGGCCGTCGTCAGCCCCACCGCCGGCTCGTCGAGCAAGAGGAGGCGCGGCCTGAGCGCCAAGGCGAGCGCGATGCCGAGATGGCGCAGCGTCGCGTAGGGCAGGTCGCGCGCCGTGCGGTCGAGCACATCGCCGAGATTGCAGGCCTCGATCAGTTCGTCGACGCAGGCCGGATCGGGCGAGTGGACCGAGGCGATGCGCAGGTTCTCGCGAACGGTGAGCCCGAGGAAGGCCCGCGTCTGCTGGAAGGTGCGCACGATGCCGCGCCGAACCGTCTTCGCGATCGGCCAGGGGCCCTTCGCTCCGTCGAAGACGATGTGGCCGGCGCTCGGGGCGATCAGCCCCGAGACCATGTTGATCAGGGTGGTCTTGCCGGCGCCGTTGGGCCCGATCAGTCCGAAGATCATGCCTTCGGGCACGTCGAGCGAGACGCCGGCGAGTGCCACGACGCCGCCGAAGCGCGCCTCGATGTCGCGGATCTGGAGCAGGCTCATGGCGCGCGCTCCCGTCCGCCAAGGCGACGCGCACCCCGCGAAATCAGGCTGGCGATGCCCTGGGGCGCGAAGATGATGAACACGAGCAGAAGCACGCCATAGGCAAGCAGGCTCAGCGTCGCCGCCACCCGCAATCCCTCAGGCAACGCCGTCAGCAGGGCCGCGCCGAGGATAGGGCCCCAGAGCGTGCCCATGCCACCGACGACGACCAGCGCGACGAGCTGGAAGCCGGTCCCGAGCACGGTGAAGCTCTCGGGCGCGATGAAGGAGGAGATCGCGGCAAACAGCGCGCCCGCCAGCCCGGCGAACACGGCGCTGAAGGTAAAGGCTGCGAGCCTCGCGGAGGCGACGCGGATGCCCAGCGCCTGCGCCAGCGTCAGGTCCTCGCGCACGGCGAGGCACTCGGCACCCAGCCGCGAGCGCACGAAGGCGAGGGCAGCCATCAGCGTGGCGAAGAGCAGGCCCAGCGCGAGCAGCGCACAATAAGTCGTCGTGCGCAGCGGCAGCCATGCCGGCTGCTCCGGCCCGGGAATGCCGACAAAGCCGCCGACGCCACCGGTCAGTCCTGGCAGCACCAGGAAGAGTTGGTGCCCGATCAAGCCGATGCCGAGCGTCAACACCGCGAAATACAGGCCACGGGTACGGAAGGCGAGTAGCGCTATTAGCGCGCCGGCCGCCCCCGTCAGTGCGCCGCACAGCGGCAGGGCTGCCCAGAAGGACAGGCCGTAGCGCGCCGTCAGGAGCGCGCAGGCATAGGCGCCAAGCCCGTAGAGCGCGCCATGGGCGAGCGAGAGATAGCCGGTGAAGCCGAGCAGCACGTCGAAGGCAACCGCCAGAGTCGCGAAGATCGCGCCAATGGTGACGACATAGACGAAGTAGTCGTTGAGGGTCAGCGTCAGACCGCCGGCCAGCGCGAAGATGAACGATGCGATGAAGGCCGATCTGGAAAGGGGCATGCTGGCCATGATCAGCGCTCCACCTGGGCGCGGCCGAACAGTCCCTGCGGCCTCACGAGCAGCACGAGGACGAGGATGGCAAAGGCACCGATGTCCTGAAGCTCGCTTGCGATGTAGCCAGCGACCAGAACCTCGGCGACACCCAGCACCAACCCGCCGAAGACGGCGCCCCAGAGGCTGCCGATGCCACCCAGGACGAGTACCACGAAGGCCTTCAGCACCGGATTGACCCCCATGGCCGGATAGATCGGAAAGGTCGCTCCGAGAAGCGCTCCAGCGATCGCGCCGAGACCTGCGCCGATGGCGAAGGTCGCGAAGCGGACCTTCACCATCGAGATGCCCATCAGCATCGCCGCGTCGCGATTCTGCGCCGTGGCGCGGATCGCGAGCCCGAGCCGGGAGCGGTTCAGCACCAACCAGACCGCAGCGAACGCGGCCGCGAGGCTGCCCATCACCAGGAGCTGGAGCTGCGTGACTGCAAAGAACGCGGTCCGGATCACGCCTGTCAGCGGGGCGGGAATGGTACGTGCCTCCGTGCCCCAGATCAGCGTCGCGACCTGCTGCAGGATGATCGAAGCCGCAAGTGCCGAGATCATCAGCGAGAGGGGTGGCGCCGTATCGATCGGCCGGAACACGAGCCGATCGACGAGGCAGCCAAGCATCATGATGCACAGCACCGAGATGAGCATCGCGAGCCAGAAGTTGATTCCGGCCGCGACAAGGGCATATGTGACAAAGGCGCCGAGCATGTAGAATTCGCCATGCGCGAAGTTGGGGATCAGCAGCACGCCGAAGATCAGCGTGAGCCCAAGCGCAACGAGCGCATAGGTCGAGCCAAGGGCGAGACCGTTGACCAGCTGCTGAGGAAGGAGTTCGAGCATGGTGAAGACCTCTGGTTCAGTGCTGCCAAGTCACTGCGGGACCTTGGCGAGCGGCTCCCACGCCTGGCCCTTCCAGATGCTAACGACGCCGCGCAAATCGACTTGACCCTTGTCGTCGAAGAGCTTGCCGTCCGGTTGGGCGCTGTACTTCGTCACCAGCGCCGGCACCTCTGCCAGCTTGAGCTCGGTCAGCGCCTTGTTGACCGCGGCGTTCTCGATCGAGCCCGCCTTCTCGAAGGCGGCCTTGAGCATGTGCACGGCGTCGAAGGAGAGCGCGGTCAGTTCACCTGGTGYGTCGCCGAACTTGGCGCGGTAGGCGGCGTCGAGCGCCTTCGCCTTGTCGTCGCCCAGCTTGACGTAATCCTCGGTGGTGGGCGGGATGCAGTTGAACACACCCTCCATCTCCGCTGCCGAGATGTTCTTCAGGACGGTCGAAGGTGGCGAGACCATTTCCCAAACGATCTGGCCGTTGAAGCCGAGCTGTCGCGCCTGCTTGGTGATCAGCGCGCCCTCGGCCGGATAGCCCCGGATCAGCAGGACGGCCGGGTTCTTGCCCTTCAGATTGGTCAGCGCGGCGGAGAAGTCGGTATCGTTGAGCTTGTAGTATTCCTCGCCGAGGATTGTCGCGCCCAGCCCCTTGAGATCTGCCGAGAGCTTTGCCTGCGAGCCCATGAAGCCGGCATGGAAGCGGTCGGTCATCATAGCGACCGACCCGAATTTGCGCGCCTTGAAAAGGTCGACGACCGCGACATTGTAGCCGCTCACGGTCGCCTGGTTGCGAAAGATATTCTTGCCGTTGGTCAATTCGTCGGCGATCGAGCCGTCGATGATCTGCGTGACCTTGTCGCTGCGCTCGATGATCGGCTTGAGGGCCGGCGCCACGCCGCTCGCCAGCGGTCCAATGATGAAGCGGACATCGGCCGCCATCAGCTTACGCAGTGCGGCCACGCCCACGGTCGGGCTCGCCTGGTCGTCCTCGGTCACGACCTTCAGCTTGTAGGCCTTGTCGCTGATCTTGACGCCGCCGGCGGCGTTGATCTGCTCGGCTGCGAGCTGGATGCCGCGGCTTTCGGGCAGGCCATAGAAGGTGGCAGGGCCCGTGATGGGGTGAAGATCGCCGATGGCGATCTCCTGGGCTGCCGCGGCCGAAAGGCCGGCAGCAAGGCACAATGATAGCGTTGCCAGAAACTGCTTCATTTTTTATCCTCCCGTTGTGAACACAAGAACCGGTCGTGCCGTGGCGTTTCAGGCCGCAGTTTCCGCCAGCTTCTTCTTGATCTCGTGTTTCTTGATCTTGCCCGCAGGGGTCTTGGGCAGTTCGTCCATGAAGACGACCTGCCGCGGCGCCTTGAAGCCCGCGATCGTGGCGCGGACATAGGCAATCAGTTCCTCGGCGCTCGCGCCGCTCTCAGGCTCAGGCACGATAGCGGCGACGACACGCTCGCCATAATCATCGTCCGGCAGGCCGAAAACAGCACAATCTCGAACCTTCGGGTGAGCGATCAGCGTGAGTTCAACCTCCTTGGCGAAGATGTTCTCGCCGCCGGAACGGATCATGTCCTTCTTGCGATCGACGAGGTGGACGAGTCCCTTCTCATCGACGCGACCGAGATCGCCGGTGTGCAGCCAGCCGCCGGCAAAGGCCTCCTGCGTCGCCTCCGGACGGTTGAGATAGCCGCTCATCAGCGCAGGCGAACGGATGCAGATCTCGCCGAGTTCGCCTTGGGGAACCTCATTCATGGCGTCGTCGAGCAGCGCGACCTGCGTGCCGGGAACCGGCCGGCCGATCGAGAGCGGCTGGTCGAGCGCCTCTTCCGGCCGGTTGATGCAGATATACGGCCCGCCTTCGGTCAACCCGTAGGCGTTCGCGATGCCGATCCCGACTGCACCGCGCTCGCGAAAGGCATCGACGATCTTCAGGATCAAGGTCGAAGGGTCGTAGTTGGCATAGGCAATGAGCTTCATCGCGCTCATGTCACTCGTCGGCCAGGCTTTGGATTCGACCATCTGGCGCAACACCAGCGGGACGCCGAACATGCCGTTGCACCGATGTGTCTCTATCATCGCGACCGCGCTCTCGGGCTCGAAGCGCTCGGCGATCACGGCCGCGCCGCGCTGAATGAAATAGATCTTGAGGTAGTCCCAGGCGCCGGTGTGGAAGAGCGGCATGTAGCAGAAAAACCGCTCACCCCGCTTGATGCCGAAGACCGGCAGCGCATTCAATGCGTCCAGAATTGTGCGCCGATGCGAGATGACTGCGCCTTTCGGCCGCCCGGTCGTGCCCGAGGTGTAGAGCACGAGATGCGGATCGTCCCAGCTTCGGGCCCGCGCGACCGGCTTGTTTGGAACCATCGCGGTCATCGCAGCGAAAGCCACGACGCCATCCTGCGCCGGGCCGCGCAGCACGATCGTCGGCTTATCCGCGAGCGGCTCGATCGCTTCCTTCGTCAGAGCGTGGAATTCCGGGCTAGTGACCACCAGCCGGGGCTGGCAGTTGTTAAGGATGTAGGAGATCTCATTGGCGCGCAGCCACATATTGACCGGCACCAGGACGGCGCCCATGCCGGCCAGAGCATAGCCGAGCAGCACATAATCGTCGCTGTTGCGGTCAAGCACGGCAACACGACTGCCATGCCCAATGCCCAGTGCCGCGAGACCGTTCTGGATCGCGGCCATGTCTTCAGCGAATTCACGCCAGTTACGGATGCGCGTGCCGAAGATCAGCGCGGCTTCATCTGGCGCCCAGCGCACATTGTCGGCCACGATATCCGACAGCAAATAGGGCAGTCCCGCGCTTTCAGGCTGCACTGAAGCCTCCATCGACCATGACTGTCGAAGCCGTTGTGAAGGACGACCAGTCGGAACAAAGGAACGCGGCGGTACGGGCGATATCCTCCGGCCGACCCAGGCGTCCGATGGGGAGGACGGTCGGCTTGGAGTAGGCCAACGTCTTTTGTGTCATTGGCGTCTCAATCACGCCCGGGCAGATGCAGTTGACGCGGATGTTCTTGGAGCCGCACTCGATCGCGAGGGCGCGCGAGAACGAGAGGACGCCTCCCTTCGAGGCGGAATAGGCGTTGAGCTTTTCCCAGCCTGTCACAGCGACGACTGAGGCGACCGTAACGATGCTGCCGCCGCCCCCTCTTTCCATGGCCGCGACGGCCGCACGGCAAACATAGAAGGTGCCGGTCAGATTGACCGCTATGATCTTGTCCCAGGTCTCGTCCGTGACGCGGGTGATCGGCCCGTCCGACGAAGGGCGCCAGATTCCGGCGCAGTTGACCACGGCGTCGATGCCGCCAAAGGCCTGCTCGACGGCCGCGAAGCCCGCATCGACCGAGGCAGCGATCGAGACGTCGCAGGCGTAGCCGAGATGGCCGGCGCCGCATAGTTGCCGGGCGGCGGCCGACGCCGTCGCCTCGTCGAGATCGAGAACCGCAATCCGGGCACCGGCTTCCGCGCAGATCTGGGCGACGCTTGCCCCGATGCCGCTAGCGCCGCCGGTGACGAGGACCCGTTTGCCCTCCAGCATCATGTTGCTCACCCTTGTCTTCCTCGGTTGATGCGCTCTCCGGCGCGTCTGGACGCTTAAGCGCGGATGCGCCTTGCGCGGCCGTTTTCGACCTGTCGTGATCCTCGCCGTCGGCGCCCCTTCGAAGCGCGACCCCGTCAAGCGCCAAACGAGCGAGTTCGGTGGCGATAGTCTGAGGAGTGGCTCCTGCATGGGCTGYCCAACGATGCACCGTCGACAGCAGCCCGAGGATCGCGAGCATCGCGATCTGGGGATCCTGCATACGGAATTCGCCGCTTGCCTGGCCTTCCTCGATGACGTGCCTGACCCAGGCTTCGAACTCGCGCTCGCGGGCGGCAAGGCCCTTGCGCGATGGGGCATCGAATTCATGGCGCTCGCGCCAGAAGATCGTCAGGAAGCGACGGTTCTCGATGTTGTAGAGCACCTGCGTCTCGACAAGCCGGCCAAGACGCGCCGCCGCACCGCCCGGCGAATGCGCTAGAGCCTCCATCGTCTTGAAGAACTCCACCGTGACGTCTTCGTAGAGAGTCTCGAGCAGATGCGATTTGTTGCGGTAGTAATGGTAGATTGCCGGCTTGCTGACCCCGCAGGCATCCGCGATGTCGTTCATCGAGGTGGCGCGAAAACCCTTGCTGTCGAAGAGGTCGAGCGCCCGCTCATAGACGATGCGGCGCACGCTCTGCGCGCGGCTTCCGTCCGCTCCCGTCCGGGGGAGCGCCTTGATCGGGATCGATCTTCTCATCGGCGTTTCCTCACGGCCCGGTCTAACGCCGTGCTCGACAAAATGGATATTACTTACCGGTCGGTAAGATTGTCAATCCGCACAACTCTCGTTCATGCGACAATCTTGAAGATACCGCCCGGTAGCGACCGGACCGGTTGCGATCTTATCGGCTCCAGCTCGCAGCTGGACCCGCAAGAACCTACCGCGTTTGCCGATTTGGTGATTCATTGGCTCATCGGCGCACGGGGCGGATGATTGCGATGGAACAGCGG
>NZ_JBFUIF010000065.1:0-13903 GCF_056402015.1 Allobosea sp. P4_C6 | reverse complement strand
GTCATAAGCCGTTCCTTTAGTTAGATAGGATACTATATAACTAAACATAGGATGCTATGCAATGGCGCTCGACGACGATGGCTGGCAACCGCTCGAACACCCCGGACATTATCTGAGCCGCATCGCGCGGGGTTTGACGCGCGTCGGCGATGCGCGGCTGCGCCCGCTCGGTCTCGCCACCGCGCAGTTGCCGGTGCTCTCGATGTTGCGGAACGGAGAACGATTGGCTCAGTCCGAGCTCGCCCGTCTCGCCAAGGTCGAGCAGCCGACGATGGCGCAGCTTCTCGGGCGTATGGAGCGGGATGGGCTCGTCCGCCGAGATCCCGATCCGCGAGACCGCCGCAGCAGCCTCGTTTCACTCACGGACGCCGCCATTGAAAAATTGCCGGCAGGGCGTCAAGCGCTGCGACAAGCCAATACCGAAATGACCGAAGGGCTGTCCGATGCCGAGGTCACGACCCTGGTTCGGCTGCTCCGCCGCGTGCTCGACAACGTCGAGACGATGCAGCCGAACCCCGTGAGGGATTAAGAATCGAGCCGGCATCAAATGCATCTGGTCGTGAGCTCGTATGGCGAGAGTTTTGCGCTGATAGGCAGCGTCTCGCTTGGAGCTGACGTTGAGACGTCACCCAGCGTGCCGCGCAGGATGCTGATGCCGATCATTCTCCTGTTCGCCATTGTCGGCTCTTACGCGATCAACAACTCGCTGTTCGACGTCGGATTGATGCTCGCCTTCGGCGTGCTGGCCTTCGTGCTGGAGGAAAACGATTTCCCCGTCGCGCCGGTCATCCTCGGCGTCGTGCTCGGGCCCTTGCTGGAGGAGTATTTCATCAACTCGATGATCAAATCCGACGGCAGGCTGATCGGCCTCGTCGACCGCCCGATCGCTGCCGTCCTCGCCGCGATCACCATCGCAATCGTTGGCTGGACCATTGTCGCTTCCTTGAGAAGCGCCAAAGCCAACGAGCAACATACGGCCGGTTGAAAACGCTCTTGGGCATGGGCCAAAGCGGCAATGGGCAAATGCGCCGATCCCGGACATCGAGAAACCGCGGGATCTGACATTTCGGTCGGAGCGGCGTGGTGCCTGGTCGATAGGCGGACAGATGGACATGCTGTCGTCCACTGCATGCGTGGGCGCATTCACTCGACAGATGAAGGCTATTGATCGCAAAGCGATATGCCAGCTGGATTCATATCCGGCGCCCCTATCAGCCGGAGCACGCGGCCTGCCATGTCCGAGACAGCTTGTTCGCGCCGCGCCATCGGCCTGATCGTCCCGTCGTCCAACAGGGTCGTCGAGCGCGTGGCGGGCCAGATGCTTGCGGGCCACCCGAACATCGACTGCTGCATCGCGCGCGTGCCTTATGGCGGGATCGTCGAGACCGGTACAGCGCCCGGCTACAGGCTCGAACCGTTCGACGGCGCTGCCATGCTGCTGGCCGATGCTGGCGTCGATGTGATTTGTTGGAACGCGACGCGCGGGGCAGCGCTGGGCTTCGACGCCGATCGCGAGCTGTGCCGGCGGATCGAGGACCGGACGGGAATCCCGGCGGTCACAACGTCGCTCGCGGCGGTCGCGCTCCTGACGGCGGCGGCTGAGAAAAGGATCGGGTTCGTCACTCAGGGCGACGAGATCGAATCCCTCGATATCCTCGAGAGGTTCCGCTCACAGGGCGTGGACATCATCGACCACAGCTGGCTCGGCATCGTCGACAATCTCGATGCAGCCTATGTCGGTAGCGACACGTTGCTGGCGAAGGCCCGGGATCTGGCCGCCCGGTCGTCGCTCGACACCGTCATGTTCTGGAGCACCAATCTGTCGGGCTATGCTGCTCGGCTAAGCGAACCCGCCGCCGACTTCGGCATTCTCGATTCGGCTGAGATCGGGATCCGCGCCGCGCTAAGCGGCGCAGGCTAGGGCATCTAGTATATCGGCCAATTTTTTAGGCATCTTTCTGCGCATTGCATACAATGCGGCGTACGCATTCGGCGACGCGCGCCTTTTTGAAAGCATTTCAGTTCCCTACCCGCTGGCACGCTACGTGCTTTGAAAGCGCCATGTGCGCCGACGCCAAACCGCATCTTCGTCCGAGTCCAGCCCGAGCCGCCGCGCGCCGAGACAGCGCTCGCGCTGCGGCCGAACGCGCGGTCTGCGGGGGCGCTTCCCATCATCCGGCGCGCCGCGACATCCGACTGGCAAAACGAGGGGTCTCCAACCGATGATCACACGCCGCACCGCCATCGCCGCAGGTCTTGCCGCGCCGTTCGTCGCGCGTAGCCAGGCGCAAGCCCAGGCCGTTGGCCGGGCTGAAACCCTGCTGCTGGTTCAGGAGTACGGGCCCAACAGCCTCGACATGCAGGGCATCGGCTCGTCGCAGCCGGTCAATGGCGTCGCGCTAAACTGCTATGACCGCCTGCTGCGCTTCAAGCCGGTGCCGATCTCCGGCGGCGGCGGCAACACCATCTCGATGGGCGAGCTCGAGGGGGAGCTGGCCGAGAGCTGGCAGGTCGCGTCGGACGGCATGAGCTGCACCTTCAAGCTCCGCGACGCCACCTTCCATTCGGGCCGCAAGGTCACTGCGACCGACGTCAAATGGTCGCTCGATCGCGCCTGCACGATCGGCGGCTTCGCCACGACGCAGATGAATGCCGGCTCGCTGGAGAAGCCCGAGCAATTCGTCGTCGTCGACGAGAAGACCTTTCGCGTCGACTTCGTCCGCAAGGACAAGATGACGCTGCCGAACCTCGCGGTCACGATCCCGTTCGTCTTCGACTCCGAGCTCGCGATCAAGAATGGCGGTGGCGACCCCCATGCCAAGGAATGGCTGAAGAACAACGTCGCCGGCTCCGGCGCCTACAAGGTCGAGAGCTGGAAGCCGGGCGTCGAGACGATCTATGTCCGCAATGACGACTGGAAATGCGGAAAGCTGCCGCAGCTGCGCCGCATCATCGCGCGCGACATCGCCTCGCCCTCGACCCGCAGGGCTTTGATGGAGCGCGGCGATGCGGACGTCTCATACGGTCTGCCGCCGAAGGACTTCAAGGACCTGCTCGACGCGGGCAAGGTCAATGTCGTCGGCGTGCCGATCCCCAACGGCGTCTGGGGCTGCTATCTCAACACGCAGGTCGGCCCGTTCAAGGATGTCCGCCTGCGCCAGGCCGTGGCCTGGGTGATGCCTTATGAGAAGATTCTGCAGGCCTCGCTTTTCGGCCGCGGCGTCGATATGTCGGGCGGCACGGAGCCGAAAGTCGCCTGGCCGCAGCCCTTCCCCTATAAGAGCGACGTCGCCAAGGCCAAGGCCCTCGTCGATGCCGCAGGCGGCCCCTTCTCGACGACGCTGTATTTCGACGCGGGCAATGCGACTGTCGCCGAGCCGATGGCTGTGCTGATCAAGGAAGCGCTGGCCGGCATTGGCATAACCGTCGAGATCAACAAGGTTCCAGGCGCGAACTTCCGCACCGAAATCGCCAAGAAGACCAACCCGATGGTGCTAAACCGTTTCGCTGGCTGGCTCGACTATCCCGATTACTATCTGTTCTGGACGATGCACGGCAACAACTCGATCTTCAACATCGCCGCGTACCAGAACCCGGCGCTGGACAAGCTCGTCGATGCCGCCCGCTTCGCGCCCGACAAGGCCGCCTACGACGCCAATGTGATCGACTTCATCAAGCTGGTGGAAAACGAGGTGCCGATGGTGCCGATCAACCAGCCAACCCATGACGTGGCGCTGCAGAAGTCGATCGGCGGCTACCAGTTCCAGCCCTGCCGCGAGCCAGATTTCCGCTACCTCACCAAGGGGTGAGCGGTTCTGGCCGAGGAACCTCACCGGCATTCCGGGCAAGCCGCGTAGCGGCGCCGATCCGGAATCCATCGTAAGGCGCGACTTTCTACGATGGATTCCGGCCTCCGCTTCGCTCCGCCCGAATGACCGCGCGTTTGGATGAAGGAAAGACGCTATGCTGCGCATGATCGGCCAGCGCCTGATGACCACGATCCCGTCGGTCATCGGCGTGATCATCGTCACCTTCCTGCTGACGCGGGTGCTGCCGGGCGATACGGCTGCCTATTTCGCTGGCCCTGCCGCCTCGCCGCAGGCGATCATCGAGATCCGCTCCAAGCTCGGGCTCGACCAGCCGCTGCCCGTGCAGTTCGTGTCCTACGTCACCGCGCTGGTGAAGGGTAATCTCGGGACCTCGCTGACCACCGGCCAGCCTGTGACGGCCGACCTCGCCGCGCGCCTGCCAGCCTCCGCCGAACTGACGCTGGCCGGGCTGCTGCTCGCCATGGCGGTCGCCTTGCCGCTCGGCGTGCTGGCGGCTGTGAAGCAGGGTTCCTGGATCGACCATCTCTGCCGCGTCGTGGCGACCGCGGGCGTCTCGCTGCCGGTGTTCTTCACCGGGCTTCTCCTCGTCTACGTCTTCTATTTTCTGCTCGGCTGGTCACCGGCGCCGCTCGGGCGGCTCGACGTCTTCGCCTCCGAGCCGCCTCGCGTTACCGGCCTGCTCCTGATCGACACCCTGGTAGCGCGGGATTTCGAGACCTTCCGGGGGGCTTTCGCTCAGTTGATCCTGCCGGCGGTAACGCTCGCCATCTTCTCGCTGGCCCCGATTACCCGCATGACGCGGGCATCGATGCTGGCCGTGCTCGGCGCCGATTTCGTGCGCACGGCGCGCGCCAGCGGCCTGACGAACCGCAAGGTCATCGGCACTTATGCTTTCCGGAACGCCATGCTGCCGGTGGTGACGACGCTGGGCATGGTGTTCTCCTTCCTGCTCGGTGCCAACGTGCTGGTCGAAAAGGTCTTTGCCTGGCCCGGCGTCGGTTCCTACGCGGTCGAGGCGCTGATCGCGTCGGACTACGCGCCGATCCAGGGCTTCGTGCTGACAATGGCGATCCTCTACGTCGCCCTGAACCTGATGATCGACGTGCTCTACGGGGTCATCGATCCCCGCGTAAGGCTGGAGGGGTGAAGCCCGTGAACGACATCGCCAAGGTCGAGCCGGCGCCCGCCCCGACAGTCGAACCCGCCCCGGCGCTGCGCTTCGAAGCGCCGCCTTCCACCAGCTTGTGGACGCATGCGCGCCACATCGTGGCCGAGAACCCGGTCACCGGGCTCGCCTTCGGACTGTTCGCGCTGATCCTGCTGGCGGCGATCTTCGGCCCTTCGATCGTTCCCTACGACCCGCTGGCGAGCAACACCAACGCCGCCCTGCAGGCGCCGAGCCGGGCGCACTGGTTCGGCACGGACCAGCTCGGCCGCGACATCTTCAGCCGCGTGGTGGCGGCGACGCGCCTGGACTTCTCGATCGCGATCTTCTCGGTGGCGTTGGTCTTCCTGATGGGCGGACTGGCCGGCGTCATGGCCGGATTCTATGGCGGCTGGGTCGACAAGGTCGTCGGCCGCATCGCCGATACGATCATGGCCTTTCCGCTGTTCGTGCTGGCGATGGGGATCGTGGCCGCGCTCGGCAACTCGGTCGGAAACATCGTGCTGGCGACCGCGATCATCAACTTCCCGCTTTATGCCCGCGTCGCGCGCGCCGAGGCGAATGTGCGCCGCGATTCCGGCTTCGTGCAGGCGGCGCGGCTTTCGGGCAATTCCGACTGGCGGCTGCTCCTGACCCAGATCGTGCCGAACATCATGCCCATCATGGCGGTGCAGATGTCCCTGACCATGGGCTACGCGATCCTGAATGCGGCAGGTCTCTCCTTCATCGGGCTGGGCGTGCGCCCGCCGACGCCGGAATGGGGGATCATGGTGGCCGAGGGTGCGAGCTTCATCGTCTCCGGCGAGTGGTGGATTGCCTTCTTCCCGGGCCTCGCCCTGATGATCGCCGTGTTTTGCTTCAACCTGCTCGGCGATGGCGTGCGCGATCTCGTCGACCCGCAGCGGAGGAACTGACATGACCGCGGTGCCGCTGCTCGAGATAAAGAACCTCACCGTCGAGTTCGCCACCCGGCGCGGCGCGGTGCAGGCGGTCAAATCGATCGATATCAGCGTCGCCAAGGGCGAAACGGTGGCGATCGTCGGCGAGTCCGGCTCGGGCAAGTCGGTCACGTCCTATGCCGTGGTGCGGATTCTCGATCGCGCGGGCCGCGTCGCCGAAGGCAAGATCTCGTTCTCGGGCGTCGATCTCGTCGCAGCCGACGAGACCCAGATGCGCGATCTGCGCGGGCGGGAGATCTCGATGATCTTCCAGAACCCGCGCGCGGCGCTCAACCCGATCCGCAAGGTCGGAAAGCAGATCGAGGACGTGCTGTTGCAGCATGTCCAGGCGACGCGTGCGACGGCCAAGGAGAAGGCTGTCGAGGCGCTGACCAAGGTCAAGATCGCCCGCCCCGAGGAGCGCTACGACGCCTATCCGTTCGAGCTGTCGGGCGGCATGTGCCAGCGCGTCGTGATCGCGCTCGCGCTGGCCTGCCAGCCGCAGCTGTTGATCGCCGACGAGCMGACGACGGGCCTCGACGTCACCACCCAGAAGGCGGTGATGGACCTGATCGTAGAACTGACCCGAGAGCGTGGCATGTCGACGATCCTGATCACGCACGATCTCGGCCTCGCCGCCGCCTATTGCGACAAGGTCGTCGTGATGGAGAAGGGCAAGGTCGTCGAGACCGCCCTGGCCGGCGAGATCTTCCGCAACCCGCAGCACCCCTATACCCGCAAGCTGATGAAGGCGACGCCGCGGCTGGACACCAGCCTCGCGGATCTCTTGCCCGAAGCGCCGAAAACAGTGCCCGGCGAGGCCAGAACGGCCGCCGCTGCCCTGAAACCGGTGGCCAAGATCGGCCCGCTGATGCAGGTCGAGAACCTGATCAAGGAATATCCGCGGCCGGCGAGCGGCAGCCTCTTCGCCAAGCTGCTCGGCAAGGGTCCGGCTGAGCCGCCAGCGCCCTTCCGCGCCGTCGACGGCATCAGCTTCAGCGTCGCCAGGGGCGAGACGCTGGGGCTCGTTGGCGAATCCGGCTGCGGCAAATCGACGACCTCGATGATGCTCACGCGGCTGATCGACCCCAGCGGCGGCAGGATCGTCTTCGACGGCACCGATATCGGCGCGATTCCCGCCAAGCAATTCGCCGCGTCGCCGCATCGCCGGCGCATCCAGATGGTGTTCCAGGACCCGACCGACAGCCTCAATCCGCGCTTCACCGCAGAGCGGGCCATTGCCGACCCGATCATGCGGATGGGTACGATCAAGGGACGCGATGCCTTGCGCGCACGCTGCGAGGAGCTGGCGCGGCTCGTCGGCCTGCCGGTCGAGCTGATCGACCGGTTTCCCCATCAGCTCTCGGGCGGGCAGAAGGCACGTGTGGGCATTGCGCGTGCGATCGCGCTCGACCCCGATCTGGTCATTCTCGACGAGCCCACCGCTGCGCTGGACGTCTCCGTCCAGGCGGTGGTGCTGAACCTGCTGGAAGAGCTGAAGGGGCGGCTCGGCATGAGCTACCTCTTCGTCTCGCACGATCTCAACGTGGTGCGGCTGCTCTGCGACCGGGTGATCGTGATGAAGACGGGCTCGATCGTCGAGGAAGGCACAGCCGAGGAGGTGCTCGGCGATCCCAAGGCGGAGTATACGAGGGAATTGCTGACCGCGATTCCGCACCCGCCGTTATGAGCGGTTCCTGCCCGACGCCTCTGGAGACGCCTGCCGATGAAGATCAACGACCCCACGGTGCTGGCCGAAGTCGAGGCCGCCTTCGCTGAGTACGAGAAGGCGCTGACCACAAACGACGTCGCGACGTTGGACAAGCTGTTCAAGGACAGCCCGCATACGCTGCGCTACGGGGTCGCCGAAAACCTGTACGGCTACAGCGAGATCGCCGCTTTCCGCTCGGCCCGCTCGCCGGTTGGGGTGATGCGCGCGATCGAGCGCACCGTCATCACAACGTATGGCGACACCACGGCGACGGCGAACACCATGTTCCGGCGCGACAGCATGGTCGGGAAGGTCGGTCGGCAGAGCCAGACCTGGATCAAGTTCGCGGAAGGCTGGCGCGTCGTCAGCGCTCATGTCAGCGTCATCCCCGAATGAGCAGCTGGCGGCAGCACATGCTGCGTGACGGCATGACCACCATCGCTCTGGCTGCTATGCAGGCATCGGCAATTCCGCCTTCCCTCCGAACCTGATCATGCCGCCCCACCCCGCCGCCGCCTTAGCGATATCCAAGCCTGCAGCGCCACCGCGGACGCTGACCGAAGCCCTTCGCCTGCAGATCGCCGACGAGATCATATCGGGCGTGCTCGAACCGGGAACGCCTCTCGACGAGCAGGAGCTGGCGGCGCGATTCGGCGTCTCGCGCACACCTGTGCGCGAGGCGATCCGCCAGCTCGCAGCATCAGGCCTGGTCAGCGTGCGGCCGCATCGCGGCGCGGTGGTGGCCTTGCCGACACCGACGCAGCTCGACGACATGTTCGAGGCGATGGCCGAACTCGAAGCTCTCTGTGCGGGGCTCGCCGCCCGCAACATGACCGTGCCCGAACGGCGCGGCCTGGAGGGTTTGCATCAGGCGCTGCGCGCGCTGGTGCATGAGGGCGATCCCCTGCGCTATCACGAGACCAACGAGGCTTTTCACGCCGCCATATATGCGGGCACGCATAATGGCTACCTCGCCGAACTGACTTTGATGACGCGTGCGCGAGTCGCGCCGTTTCGCAGGGCGCAGTTCCGGACGACCGGTCGGCTGGGAGGCTCCTACCAGGAGCACGACTTGATCGTGCAGGCGATCCTGCGAGGCGACCAGCCCGGTGCGGCAGAGGCGATGCGCGCCCATATCGGCATCGTGCGCGATGCCTTCAGGAGTTACGCGCGAGCGCCCTGAGGCTCGATCTGGGCTGCCGCGAAAGCCCGCCAGCCGCCGAATTCGGTCACGTCGCGCGCGTCCTCCGTCGCGATCTGCTCGCAGAGGAAGCCCTTGACCCGCGTACCGTCGGCCAGCGCGAGCGTGCCGATGCCGAGTGGCGTGGGGATTCCGGCGACGAAGCGGCCGAAGCCTTCTGCAGGGAGCGCCCAGACCTCGAGCGCGATGGCGGCTCCACCGTTGCGGACGCGGATCAGGCCGGGCCGGGCGGGCGGGCCGCCGGGCAAAGCGAAGAGCCTGTAGTCCTCGCTCGTGGTTGTCGCGCGCAGAAACGTAGCGCCCAGCGCGGTCAGCTCGCCGTTGAGCGGCATGCCCGACAGATGGGCACCGACGACCGCAATCTCGATCGCGCCGGGCGGGGCGACGATCGGGAGCTCCGCGAGCGGCGGCATCGGCGCGTCCAGAGTGCCGAGCCTCAAGCCGGCGGCATGATGAAAGGCGCGGCCCAGCGTGGCCAGCGCTGCATCGCGGCCGGACGGCGCGATGAAGGTGACCCCCGCCGCCGTGCCGTCCCCGGCCAGGGTCACCGGCACGGCGAGCGCGCACATATCGAGCAGATTGACGAAATTGGTGTAGCGGCCGAGCAGCGAGTTCCTGCCGACCGGGTCGGCTGCCATCTCGGCCAGCGTCACCGGCCTCGGCGCAGTCGGCACCATCATCGCATCGATGCCTTTCAGCGAGGCACTGGCGGCGAGAGCGAGCTCGGCCAGCCTGTATTGCGCCGCGAAGGTGTCGGCCGCATCGGGCAAGGGCCTGCCGGCGATGACCTGCCTGATGACGGGCAGGATCGCTTCGGGGTCGCGTGCGAGCAGTCCGCGGACCGCAAGGAAGCGCTCGGCCACCCAGGGGCCGTCATAAAGCAGGYGGGCCGTCTCGTAGAATGGCGTCATATCGATTGGGACGATGGTCGCGCCCAGCCCCCGCGCGCGCTCGACCGCCAGCGCAAAGCTCGCGGCTGCCGCCGCATCGCCGTCGAAGTCGAGATCGGCGGGTCGCGGGATGGCAATTCTCTGATGCGGCGGCAATGCGCCGAGCCGCCCGAGCGCTACGGGCCGGGAGAACGGGTCGGCGGCATCGACACCCGAGATCTCTTCCAGCACCGCCATCGCGTCATCGACCGTCAACGCAAAAACCGAGACGCAGTCGAGCGTGCGGCACGCCGGCACGACGCCCGCTGTCGGAACCAGGCCGAGGCTCGGCTTGAGCCCGACGAGGTTCTGCAGGCCGGCCGGCACACGCCCGGAGCCGGCGGTGTCCGTGCCCAGCGCAATGGGGACGACGCCGGAAGCGACTGCACTGGCCGAGCCGGAGCTGGAGCCGCCGGGCACCAGATCCGCCCGCAGCGCGTTGCGTGGCGTGCCATAGGGCGAGCGCGTTCCGTTAAGCCCGGTGGCGAACTGGTCGAGATTCGTCTTGCCGATCACGATGGCGCCGGCGGCCCTCAAACGGGCGACGGCGGCGGCATCCTGCGCGGGCACATAGGCGAAGGCCGGGCATGCCGCGGTGGTGGGCAGCCCGACGACATCGATATTGTCCTTGATGGCGACCGGAACGCCCCACAGCGCACGGCCGCGCGCTCCCTCCGCCTGCAACCGCTCCGCCTCGGCCAGCGCCTCGGACTCGGGCTTGAGCGCAATGAACATCGCCGGATCGTCCAGCGCGCGTAGCCGGGCATAGCTCCCGGCGACGGTCTGCGCGAGGGTGCGGCTTCCGTCGCGATGGGCAGAGAGGGTTTCACTCAGAGTCTGCACTGGCCGGCTTCCGTTTCGGTGGCATGGGCTAATTGGCTATTAAGTGAGCAATCTCAGCGCGATTGCATGCAAAGATTATGCAAGGCGCTTTGCTGGGAGAGTTCTGCAAAGGAGTAGCGCGACTATCTTCAGAGTCCTGAAGGGGGATGGCTGGGGACCGCGTTTTTCCTTTCCAGGTCAGCTGCTGCGCGGCAGACGTGCCACTCCTACCCCGACGGCAGCACGCTGCCTGCCGGTATAGGCACGGGCCTTGCAAAGCCCGTTCCGTTCTCTTTGCGGGAGGAGCGCCAGATGCCAGCCGTCGAAATCGCCGCGAAGCCGGGCGCGCTGCCCGTCGACTTCGCCCGCACGGCGCTGGTCATCATCGACATGCAGCGCGACTTCCTCGAACCGGGCGGATTCGGCGCCTCGCTTGGCAACGATGTCTCKCTGCTCGTCAAGGCAGTTGCGCCCTGCGGGCGCGTGCTGGAGGGCGCGCGAACCGCCGGCATGCTGGTGATCCACACCCGCGAGGGGCACAGGCCCGATCTCTCGGACGCGCCGCCGGCCAAGTTACAGCGCGGGCCGAAGGAAAAGCGCATTGGTGCGGAAGGGCCGATGGGCCGCATCCTGATCCGTGGTGAGGCGGGTCACGAGATCGTGCCGGCGCTGGCGCCACTGCCCGGCGAACCCGTGCTCGACAAGCCCGGCAAGGGCGCCTTCTACCGGACCGATCTCGACCTGATGCTCCGCAATCGCGGTATCGAGACGCTGCTGGTCTGCGGCGTCACCACCGAGGTCTGCGTCCATACGACCGTGCGCGAAGCGAACGACAGAGGGTATCGCTGCCTCGTGCTTGGTGATGCCTGCGCCTCGTATTTCCCGGAATTCCACGAGGTTGGCTTGCGTATGATCGCGGCCCAGGGCGGCATCTTCGGCTGGGTATCGACCACGGACGCAGTGCTGGAGGCGCTTGCCCCAAAGGAAAAGGCGGCGTGAACCGGATGTTCGTCCAGAGTTTCATCGCGAGGATCGGCGGCTTCCGGCTTGGCCGCGCGCATGCACCTGCGAGTGCAAGGGCGCCCAGAATCATGGCCGCCGTACCGGTTGGCAAGCTGGAGCCCGCCGAATGAGCGACACCAAGCCCGCCTTCGACGCAGCGCGCCATTGCGATGCGATGGCGTCCACGCTCGGTCTGACGATCACTGGGAATCAGCGCCCCGCGGTCCTGCAGTTCCTGGCGATCGCGGAGACCATGTCGACGATCGTCTTCGAGGCTCCGCTCGACGAGGCCGCCTTCGAGCCGGCCGGCGTTTTCCGTGCCGGGAAATCCGGCAACGGAGAGCTCGCGTGAGTTTCGACGCCTTCGCACCGGCCCACCGGATCGCCGCCGATATCCGAGATGGCGCGATCAGTGCCGAGGACGTCGTGGGCGGCTTTCTCAAGCGCATCGACGAGCTCAACCCGACTATCAACGCCTTCACCGATGTCACCGCCGAGCGCGCACTGGCCCAAGCGGCGGCCATCGACGCCCGTCGCGCGGCGGGCATGGCCCTCGGGCCGCTTGCAGGCGTGCCTTTCGCCGCTAAGAACCTGTTCGACATCAGCGGCTTGCCGACCCGCGCCGGCTCGAAGATCAACCGCGCGCACGCGCCGGCCGCACGCGATGCCCTGTTGATCGAGCGCCTGAGCCAGGCCGACGCGGTGCTGCTTGGCGGTCTCAACATGGGCGAATACGCTTATGACTTCACCGGCGAGAACGCCCATGACGGACCCTGCCGCAATCCGCATGATCTCGCCCGCATGGCTGGAGGTTCGTCGTCGGGCTCGGGCGCCGCGACCGCCGCGGGATTGGCGCCCATCTCGCTCGGCTCCGACACCAACGGCTCGATCCGGGTGCCGAGTTCGTTCTGCGGGGTCTTTGGACTGAAGCCGACTTATGGCCGGCTGCCGCGTACGCGCAGTTTTCCATTCTGCGATTCGCTCGACCATCTCGGCCCCTTCGCCCGCGATGTAACAGACCTCGCGATGGCCTATGACCTGATGCAGGGCCGGGACTCGCATGATCCAGCCTGTGCGGTCCGGGCGATGGAGCCGACCTTGCCGACGCTGAAGGACGGCGTGTCCGGCCTGCGTATCGCGATCGCGGGCGGCTATTTCGCGACGGATTCGATGCCGGAGGCGCAAGCTGCCGTTGCCGCGGTCGCCGAGGCGCTCGGCGCGACGCAAGTGATCGATATCGCCGGGGCGGGCATAGCGCGCGCGGCCGCCTTCCTGATCACCAATGGAGAGAGCTCCGCCTTTCACCTTCAGCGCTTGCGGCAGCACGCCGATGATTTCGACCCCGAGACCCGCGACCGCTTTCTCGCCGGGGCCCTGCAGCCGACCGCCTGGTATCTCCAGGCGCAGCGGGCGCGGCGTTGGTTCCACGACGAGATGATACGGCTTTTCGAGACCGTCGACCTGATCGTCGCGCCGGCGACTCCCTGCGTCGCGCCGGAACTCGGCCAGAAGACCATGATGCTGAAGGGCGAGACCGTGCCGCTGAGGCCCAATATCGGATTGTTCACCCAGCCGATCTCCTGCGTCGGGCTGCCGGTAGCGGCGGTACCCGTCTTCGGAGGCGGCCTGCCGATCGGCGTTCAGCTCATCGCCGCTCCCTGGCGCGAGGATCTCTGCCTGCGCGCAGCCTATGCCCTTGCCGAGGCCCGCGTCGCCTCGGTCAAACCTCCGCTGGCGAGTTGCAATTGACTCGACCGCCAGGGACGATTCCACGGCGAGTGGACCTTTGCGGCGAGCGCTTTCGTCCTCACCGCCGATCGTCGAGATTACTACCGCAAAGCGGAGTTTCGCAGATGCCGCAAGCAGCTTCGTCCATTTTGGCGAACCGATCATGCATGTGAAGCTTGCCTCTCGCCGCGGTGGCCTGCTTTTCGCTAGAATAGTTTCGGTTTAATCCATGCCTTAGCCGGCGGCTTTGAAGTAGATCGCGCATGCGGTCGGGGAGAATAGGCTGACGATCGCTCCGACCGCGTCCCTCCGGCCAGGTCGTCGTCCTCCAGTGGCCATTGGGGATGCCGGCCCGGCAGCGTTCGCCGCGGGGAGCCCGACCGCGCAGGCGAGCCATGGTGGACAAGCCGGTCTCGTCGATGAAACAGCGCCTTGCTGAGTGGGAGCGCGAGAAGCAATCCCTGAACGCGAGCTATCTCCGTCGGCCGATCGTCCCGCCGTGCTGGTCATCTGAACCTTGCGGAATCCTACCGCCGGCGCGTGATCGAGCTGGAGAGCCTTCAGGAAGATCCTGACC
>NZ_JBFUIF010000064.1:0-13937 GCF_056402015.1 Allobosea sp. P4_C6 | reverse complement strand
AAGATCAACCTGCCGTCGCTCGCCGCTGGCGATGCCCTGTGGCTGCAGGCCGCTTATGCGGACGGCGCTCTCGGCTACCTCGGTTGGGCTCCCGGCAGCTTCGGCCTCGGCCGTCTCGGCCGCCTGAGCCTGGCTGACGCCTCGATCAACCCGGTCACCGGCAGCGTCGATAACTCGACCGGCTGGTCGCTGGTCGCCGCGTTCCGCCACTTCTGGACCCCGACGATCCGCACCGAGATCAGCGCGTCGTACTCGGAACTCAAGCTTGGCTACAACGACGCCTCGCAGCTCTTCGCTGTGTCGCGCTCGCTGGACCCGAAGGAGTTCCTGGTCGCTGCCAACCTGGTCTGGTCGCCGGTTTCCGGCCTCGATATCGGTGTCGAAGTGCTCTACTCGCACCTCGACGTCCGTGCGCCGGTCGGCGTCGTCAGCAACGCCAACGCCCGCAGCGGCGTGCTCGGCATCAAGTCGGAAGACTCGATCGCCGGCCGCCTCCGCATCCAGCGCGACTTCTGATCGGTCTCCGATCTCAGTCGGAAGCCCCGGGGAAACCCGGGGCTTTTTTTATGCTGAGGTGTAACAAGGAGCTTCTGTATGACCCCGCGACAAGCTCGTGCAGCTCGCGCCATGCTTGGTCTCGATATGAAAACGGTTTGCGCCCTGGCAAATGTGGGAAAGCGCACCCTTACGGAGTTCGAATCTGGAAGCCGTGTGATCTACGGCGCCACTGAAAGCAAAATTAAGGCCTTCTATATCTCAAGGGGACTGTCATTCTCGGCTCCGGGAGATCAGGAAGGCGTGAGTTTCGCGGCACCTACGACAGGCATCGCTGAATCAAGTGGCGAAGTGAGAGATAAGGCCGAGTACATCGATCTTCTCGGGGCTTGCGATGTGATCGAAAAGATAAATTCGATCGTGGAGATTCAGCAAGAACTCGACGGTAGGCCGAAAATCTCGCAGTTAATTCTCATGTTTGCTCTAAAAAAGTCAGGCTTGAATCAAAAGGAATTTGCAATACGTATGGAATGTACGCCGTCCTTTGTGAATGCGGTTATTGTAGGAAAGAAGACGATTCCTGCTTCATATTCGATGATGTTGCAGGTTTTTTTCGATAAAGAAAATCTAGACATTGCAAGGGCGTTGCGTCAGGAAAAGATGATAGTGAAGTTATCATCTCAATTGAGATCAATTCACGAAGAAAACATTACGGCATGGCGCGCTGTTTTACCTTTGAAGGCCTAATCAGGCAGTTGGGCGCCAGCGACTGGGGCGTGTCCCGTGGTGGGGGAGCCTCCGAGGGCCACCCGATGACGGCCAGTCCAGGCTGAACAGGCAGCCGAGGTCGGCATGCCGACGATGGGATCCTGCTCGATGTCAGCCGCAGCCGACCTCGCCCTGAAACCCTTCGCAGGCGCTGATCTGGCTACTACTGCCAAGAACAATCCCGAACAATCCTACCGCGTCGATGCCGGGGCGATGCGACGCTGGAGCCTGCCAGAAAGTAATCTCCCGGCCGATACGGTGATCTTGTTGAATGCGCAGCGGGCGCTCAGTGCAGAATGGTTACGCCGTGCATTTGCAGGGCTTCGACCACGCCGTCGAATATCAGGCCGCCCCCAATCGCGGAGACGAAGAACCCGACGATGCGCGTGATGGCGTCGATCCCAATGGGGCCGATTCTTTGCGTGAGCTTCTGAGCATAGATCAGGCAGAGATAAGTCGTGAACATCGTTGCGACGATTGCCGCCGAAATCGCGATGAAGGAGAGGAATTCCTTGGATGAATCCTTGATCGTCGCGGTCATCCCAATGATCGTGGCGATGCCGCCGGGACCGAACATGATCGGCATCGCCAGGGGCACAAAAGCGATGTTCGCCTCGCTGGTGTCGGCGTCCGAGAGGCCCAGGTCGTCGCCGGATTTCTTCGGCAAGAACAGCTCGAAACCGATCTTCATCAGGATGATGCCGCCGACAACCCGCACCATGCTGAGCGGTACACCGAAAATCCGAAGGAGGAGCGTTCCGAAAATGAAGAAGAAGAAGGAAAGCATCAGCGCGTAGACAGAGGCTTTCAGGGCGACCGTGCGGTGCGTTGGGCTATCCTTGCCAGACAAAAGCTTGAGGTAGACCGGCAGAACCTCGAACGGATTGATGATGGCCAGCAAGGTCGTGAAGGTGCCGACGAAAAGAGAAAACTCGGTCCTCATCGGTCACCCCTTCCGGGCAAGAGAACGCCCAAGCCCTGCCAGAACCTACGCCTCGCAGGCTGCAAGGTATCGCCCGTCAAATCATCGCCCTAAGAACGTAGCCCGGCACGACGCGGACCTCCCGTCAGGGGACATCCTGGCCCTGCTTTAGAACCGCAGGCTGAGCCCGACGACGGGCCCATGCATTAACATATCGAAAGCGTAACGCCGACGCCCCTCGCCCTGGGCATAGTCGGCGTAGAGCGCCCGGTAACCGATGACGCCCGAATAGGTGATGCCGTTCTTCTCGGCGAAATCGAAGCTGTAAGCGGCAATGCCCTGCCAAGAGAAATTGCTGCCACCACCACCCACGTCGCCGCGCAGCACGAATTCCTGACCAGGCGCCAGGCCAATCCGCACGCGGGCACCAGCAAAGCCGTCGATCCAGTCCACCGAGCCGGAGCGGGCGATCGCCACGTTGCGCCCAAAGCTGAGGTCGCCGACGTCGACGGTCGCGCCCGCATCGAAGGAGAGCTCGGCGCGCTGATTCCAGTAGCGCGCACCGGCGAGGATGTCGAAGGCGACCGACCCGAAGCGGGCGACCTCGTAAGTAGCCCCCGCTTCGAGGATAGCCATCGAGGTCTTGGCGTCGCCCGACGCGCCGATGGCGCCTGAGATATCGGGCGTAACGTTGCGTGTCTTGATGCCACCGCGATCAACGCTGACCCTAAGCCCGGCTAAATTGCCGAGCAGAGAAAACCGGCCGTTGCGGGCCTCCATATCGGCCATCAGGGCAAATAATGTTCCCCCATCGCCGAGCGTGGCATCGACGATATCGATGAAACTCGCATCAACCTTCGCGGTTCGCCCCTTCACGGTCTGGTTTCCGTTTAGCGAAATGAGCCAGCCATAGGGCGTGAAACGAAAGGCCCATGCGGAAGACATGACGGGCGGTACGGGTGCGGCCGGGGGCGGCAGATCGGCGGCCTGCGCCACGACGCTGCCCAGCCCCAGGATTATCGATAAGGTGAAGCCGCAGAGCTTTGCACGGGTGAGTGTCATCGCAATCCCCTTCTTTGCGTTTAATGCTCTAAAATTCCATGTGCAGCATCCGTCGAAGACTGCTCCCGTTCAATCTGCAACTTGCTTTCCGCCGTTCAACAGCGATGGATGTGACATATTTACTTGCGCCCGCTGGGATCGGATGTTGGCCTAGTACGCCCCTCCGCCCGACTCGCTGCAAGAATAGAGGTGCAGCCCGCACAGCACCTTTGCCCGGCCTTGCCGCAGCCATGTCGTTTACTGCAATGGAGACAACCAGTTAGCCCGGGAATAGGCGCGGATGGCCACCCTCCTCATGGCAACGAAGCCACCGCCGACCGTATAGGTCGCGGCGATACCTTGATCTTGCGGTAAGGCGGCGCAGCGATGAAGCCGCGCTTCGCTTCCTGGAAGTCCTGCTTGTCGGCAAGGGGCAGGATCCGCCGCTGCAGTTGCTGCGCTTCGATCGTATATTGCGAAGGCATGGTCCCCTTCGGATGGAAATGCTGCTGGTCCTGCGCGACCGCGGCATCGCCAAATGCTGCAACGACGACTGCGCCAACCACAAGCGCCAGAATTCTAAATGAGCCGCTTGCCGCATCCGAGCCGGAGGCGAAGGTTCGACGGAACGGGGCTCCCAGCGTTTCCCCCTGTCCAGAGTGAGAGCTGTTGTGCTGCCTGTGTGCCGGACGCGCCCCGCACCTGCTCGCTGACCTCCGATGACACGGCGAGCGGATCCTTGGCCGAGGACCGTCCCGATGCGACGGAACGATCCGAGCAATCATGGCTTGCCCTGCCGGGCGCGCGCCTCACCAGAGCCGTCTAGTAGCATGCCGGATAGGGGTAGTAACCGCACTGACCATAGCCATAGCCATAGCCATAGCCATAGCCATAGGGCCGCGTCGCAGCCAGTCCGGCGGCCGCGCCCAACGCCGCTCCGCTGGCATACCAGGCGCCGTTATAGACCGGCGCATGCCAATATGTGCCGCCGACCCGGGCTCGATCATAGGCTCCCCAACGGTTATAGCCCACGCGATCGTCGCCCAGTCGCGCATCGCCGCCAAACCGATCGCCGGCCAGGCCGCCGCCAAATCGATCGCCGCCGCCGATGCCGCCAAGGCCGCGCCCGGCGAAGTCGCCGCCACCGAGGCGGCCCCCAAAACCACCGCCGCCGAAGCCGCCAAAGTGGTCGATGAACAACGCAGCCGGCCCGTTCGCGCCGGTAAGGCTCCCCTCGAGGATCGAAACCTCAAAGGTCAGGTTGCCCGCATCGAGTTTCGGCGAACGCAACGTAACCACGGCGTCGCTGACTTTGGATCCGTCGCCGCCCAGGACGGATATGGTGGCGTTTGGCGGATCCTTGGAGAAACTGTCCTTCCCCTCGTCCCACTGCATGATGAACTGCCTGGTGGTGACATGGCCCGCCGCGCGCACGGGGCGGTCTGCGAACACGATCGAATTCGCCGAAACACCCGTCAAAGTCAGGGTGCTGCCCTCCAGCTTTGCGCCTGTCGAGTTGATGACGGCGAGCGAGGGAACCGGCCCCGTGGGTGTGGCCACGCCGATTGTCTTCTGAAGGGGGACGTGCGGCTGGGGATCCGCCCCTTGCGCCTGTGCTTCGCCCGGCACCGATCCAAGCCCGCCCAAAACGAGGATGAGCCAAGTGAGATGTCTTGTGAGCATTTGGAGCCTCCCGTGTTTGGTGCGCAGGGGTCGCAAGCGCTAATGATCACTAGGCTTTCGACTTCCGCGGTCGCCGAACGTTGTCCTCACTCCGAGAACGGGAAGATCTTCTTCCAATCCCGCTTCATGTCGACCACGGTCCAATTGTTCACGACTGCGGCGTCGAGCGCCTTGTCGAGCTTTCCGAAATGCGATTGGCGGTCATAGGCGTATTCGCGTTCGGCGTCGGTGTGGTGGACGATCAGGCCGAAGCGCGGCCCGCCCGAGAGCGTCGTCCATTGCAGCATTTCGAGATCCCCGTCGGAGTTCCCGAACGCCGCAATCGGCCGGCGGCCGATATGCTGATTGATGCCGAGCGGCTTGCCGACCGTGTCGTCGATGAAGTTGACCTGCGGCAGGCGGAAGATCACCGGCCTGCCATCACGCATCTCGAAGCGCGTCTGGATCGAGGAGCCTATGACCTGCTCGGGCGGGATGCCGTAGACCCTGTCGGTCCACGGGCGCATGAACTCGATGCCGCCGCCCGAGGCGATATAGGTCTTGAAGCCATTGGCCCGGAGATGGGCGAGCAATTCGAGCATCGGCTGGTAGACCAGCTCGGTATAGGGCCGCTTGAAGCGCGGGTGGCGCGCCGTCGCCAGCCAGTCCGTGGTGATCTTCGCAAACTCCTCCGAGGTCATGCCGGCATGGGTGGCGCCAATGAGCTGCATCAATCCCTTCTCGCCCGATGCCGCCAACGCCCGCATGTCGCCGCCGAGGACTGCCTTAAACGGCTGTTTGGTCTTCCAGCCGGGGTTCTGCGGCGCCAGCGCCTTGACGCGGTCGAGCACGAAGGCGAGCTGGACATACATCGGCTGCTCAACCCACAAGGTGCCGTCATTGTCGAACACCGCGGTGCGTTCGGCCGGGGCCACGAAGTCCGGCCCGCCCTGGGTCGTAACCCGCCTGACGAAATCGGTAATCGATGCCTTTGTCGCCCCCTCGTTCCAGGACGGCAAAGGGTCCGTCTGGGCGAAAGCGACCTGCGGACGGAGCGGCCCGATCAGGACGGGCAGCACCGCAAATGACGAAAGCAGAATGCGGCGATTCAACTCGCCCGAAGGGTTGAGTGACGTCATGCGGGCCTCCGTTAGTATCGTCGTACGAAAGCTCAGTACATGAATGGTCCTGGGCCACCCCAGGGCCCGAAATCGAAGGCGCTCTGGTTCATCACTGCCGTCATTTGCTGCTCGTTGGCCAGTTTCTGCGCGAAGACCATCTGGCGGAACTGGGCGTAGGCCGCCTGGTTTCCGAAATAGACGCATTGGCAGACGATCGGATCGGCGTAGACATAGATGATCTGCGAGTTCTTGACTTGCTGGACGAATTTGTTGGGCGGCAGTTTCTTCATCGCTGCGATGCGCTCCGCCGTGTTTGCGGGCTGCGGGGTGAAGCCCGCGGCCGAGAGCAGATCCTCCTTGTGCTGCACGGTCTGGGATGTGGACTGGCAACCGGCCAGGGCGAGCCCGAACGAGAGCGCAATGGCACTGAAGGCGTGGGATGGCATGAGATCCTCCGGGTAGCTGCAGGAAGTGCGGGTCGATTGGACTCAGGTGCTTTTCAACGAAGTGTCGTGGCTCGCAGCGGGACATAGGCGCGAGGCAAGGGTCAGTCAGCCAGGCCTGGGCCGGACCGGAGAATCCGGCCCAGGCAAGCCTCAGTTGCCGACAGGCGCCCCTTGCCGATAGGCCCTTTGCAACTGCTGCGGGGTCGAAGGATAGAGCGTCTGGCATTCAGCCCAGTAGCTGGACTTGGGCGCCCTGTTATTGGGATCGGCGCAGATCGCGGCGAGCTGCTGCGCCCGTGATTGCGAACTCTGGCAGCCCGAGAGGATCAATCCGATCGATAGGGCAATGCCGGTCATGACATAGGTCTTCATGACATCCTCCCGTGAAAGGGTTCTGGTGTTCGCCAGCCTGATGAAGGGAAGCAGGCGCCGCCGAGCGGAGGCGCCTGCCTGGTTGCTTTCGCCAGCGCTCAGTCGGACCGGCCTTTTGCGTTCTTGATCTGCTCCATGACCTGGTCGAGGTTGTAGCTCGCCGGGTCCTGCATCGGCGGGAAGTCCTTGTAGGACAGGAGTTCCTTCATCCACAGCGCCTGGCCGATCGGCAGCATGTTCCAATCGTAGAGATAGGCGGTGGAGGGGGAGCCGATTGAGCCGCCCATACCAAGGAGCGTCTTGTATTGCGAACCGATCGTGGTCTCGAAGGGATCGCGCTTGATATTAACAACCTGGGCCCAGTGGTATGGCATCACGCCGGAGATGAAGCCGGCCGGCGAGTCCGAGACCATCGCGAAATAGATCTTCCAGTTCTTGTAGCGGACCGCCGAAGGGTCCTTGCCGGAATAGTAGAAGAACGTGTCGCGTGCCGATTTCTCCGACCGTCCGAGAAGGTATTCGGTCTGGTCGAAGCCATCGAGCTTGGTCTTGACGATGCCGGGATAGCTTCCGGCCATGATACGCTGGTTCAGCGCATCCCCCTTGTCTCCGCCCGCGAGGTTGACGAGCGTCGGCACCCAGTCGAGCGACGCGAAGATGTCGTTTTTGACCGTGCCCGGCCGGATGCCGCCGGCTGGCCAGCGCACGAGCGCCGGCGCGCGCATGCCGCCTTCCCAGGTGCTCAACTTGCCGCCCTTGAAGGGCGTGACGCCACCGTCCGGGAAGGAGATCGTCTCGGCGCCGTTATCGGTGGTGAAGACGATGATCGTGTTGTCGAGCTGGCCCATATCCTCGAGCTTCTTCAGGACGACGCCGATATTGTCATCCATCTGCTTCATGCCGGCCTCGTTGAGGCCCCAGTCCTTGCCGCCCGGCTCGCCGATCATGGCCTCGTATTTCGGCGGCAGAACCGTCGTGACGTGCATGCGTGCCGGGTTGTACCAGGCGAAGAACGGCTTGTTGGTCCGCTTTGGGTCGTTGCGCTCGAGGAAGTCGACGACCTTGGCCGAGATCTCCTCGTCCACCGTCTTCGAGCGTTCCAGCGTCAGCGGCCCTTCGTCCCGGCAGGTCTGGTTGGCCGCCGTACCGTTGGAAGATGTGCAGAACAGCACCGGACGTGGCGGCGTCAGGCAGGTCGTTGTCCTGGGATCGACCGCGCCTGGAACCGGCGGAAGACCCGGGATCGGCGTGTTGATGCAAGGCGGAGCCACGGTCTGCTGGGTCGGGGTCCTGTTGATGTCGGGGAAACTCACGCCCTGCATCGCATCGAGGTGATAGAGATAGCCCCAGAACTCCTGGAAGCCGTGCGCGGTCGGCAGCGCGTCGGTGTGGTCGCCGAGATGGTTCTTGCCGAACTCGCCCGTGTTATAGCCGAGATCGTTTAGGAATTTGGCCAGCGCCGGCGTTCCCGGCCTTAGGTAGGAGGGGCTGCCCGGCAATTGGGGCGGGATCATGCCGGTGCGCAGCGGGTGCATGCCAGTGAAGAAGGCATTGCGGCCGGCCGTGCAGCTCTGCTCGGCATAGTAATGCGTGAAGAGTGCACCTTCCTGCCCAATCCGGTCGATGTTCGGCGTCTCACCGACCATCAGGCCGCGGTGGTAGATGCTCGGCTGCATAATGCCGATGTCGTCGCCCATGATGAACAAGATGTTCGGCTTGGTTTGCGATTGGGCGGGCGCGGGCGCAGGCGCCTGCGCGACGGCCGGCGTCAATGCTGCGGCACAGATGAGCGCGGTGGCGCCGAGGAGAGCCGTTCGCGTCGTATCGCAGGCGCTGTCGATGATGCGGCCGAGCCTCGATCGACTGTCAGCGGGGGCAATGCTCGTTGTTCCGGCGAGAATGTCATGCTGCATAGCAGATACTCCTCTTTCAGGTCTTCGAGACTCCGCGCCGGACGCAACGGAAGCCGATATGGGTTGCCGAGGTGTCGACGAGTTGGGGGTGGCGTGCCGCCGGGCGGTAGCGGCGGCAGTAATTTGGCGCACACAGATGGGAGCCGCCCTTCAGGACCCTGCGCGGGATCCTGAGTTCAGGGTGGCAAGGGTCGTAACTCTGGTCCTCGCGCCCGCCGAGCGGGTTTTCCGGGATGCAGCATGCTTTCGGCGCATCAGCGATGTGCCTCGCCACGTAGAAATCGCTCGTCCATTCCCAGACATTGCCGATCATGTCATAGAGGCCATAGCCATTGGGCGGGAAGGCGGTGACCGGCGAGGTACGCTGAAACCCGTCCTGCGCCAGGTTCTGTCGAGGGAAATCGCCCTGCCAGGTATTGGCCACGTGCTGGCCGCCGGGCGTGAATTCATCGCCCCAGGCGAATTCCGCGCCGTCGAGGCCTCCGCGGGCCGCGAATTCCCACTCGGCCTCGGTCGGCAGGTCCATGCCGGCCCAGTGCGCATAGGCGAGCGCATCCGAAAATGCCACGTGCACCACGGGATGGTTGTCGAGCCCGTGGATGCTGCTCTTCGGGCCGTAGGGGTGCCGCCAGTCAGCGCCCTTCAAGTAGGTCCACCACTCGCCCCAGAAGCGCAGGTCAGCCGGATGGTCGGGTGGCGAGAAAACGAGCGAACCCGCATAGAGCATCTCCGGCTGGGCCGCTGGGTAGTCTTTCGGATCTGGATGCCTCTCCGCGAACGAGACGTGGCCGGTGGCGCGAACGAAGTCTTGAAACTGGCGGTTCGTGACTGGCGTCCGGTCCATCCAAAACGGGTCAAGACTCACCCGGTGAACCGGAGCCTCCTCAGGGTAGTGTCGATCCGACCCCATGCGGAACGTGCCGCCGGGTATGACGAGCATACCTTGCGGAGGCGCAGTTTCCGCACTAACCGAGCGATCCAGAGGATCGCTGGAGGCCGCGAGCTGTCGTTCCGCTATTTCAAGATTGCGCATGAAACACTCCCGGAGTGCTCGGCTCTCAGGGGCAGGCTGTACCGCTAAAACGAGGGGCCCTCTACTGGACCATGGCCCAGTATCGAGGCTTGCGGGGCTTCGTGGCTTCCGGATTTCCGAGGGTCCGCGGTCAAGGTTCAAACGCTGACACCATGCCTGAGCCGAAACGGACTGGGCGCCCATGAGCTTCGGCCTCGGCAAAATGCATCTCGACAGGGTAGAGATGACGCTGAATAATGCTGCCTTCCAGAACTTCGAGACCTTCTACGTGCCGCTACGGTAGGAAAGATGGAAGTTCGATTACAACTTGCAGCAAATACAACCCGAGGGCCTGGAGCGCTGGCCTTGCTCCTTTTGCTGCTCGGCCTCCCCTGGCTGGCTCCGGCTGCGAGGTCGCAAGGGAAACCAGCCCGCATCCTGCTTCTGCATGCGTTCAACTATACATTCCCTGCCACGACGGCGATCAGCGAGGCTGCGCGCAGGCGATTGCTGGAACGCGCTCCTCATAAGATCGAGATCGATGGGGAGTTCCTTGACCTAGCACGCAGCTCCGACCCCGCGCATGAGGAACGGACGGCCGCGTTTCTGCGTGACAAATATGCGCGTTCCCCCCCGGACGTCATCGTCACCCTGGGGAGCCTGGCACTGCCCTTCACTATCAAGCATCGCGCCACCATCGCTCCTGCCGTACCGGTCGTGTTCACGAGCATCTCACCGGCGACCTATTCGGCGTCACGGCCGCCTCCGGATGTGACCGGGATCGTCACCGAGTTTGATCTGGAAAAGACACTCGCATTGGCGAAGCTGCTTCAACCCGATTCCCGGAAAGTCGTCGTGATTGCCGGGAGCGCTGAAGTTGATCGCCGTTGGCAAACCCAAGCGCGGACGACGCTGCAAGCTCACGCCGAATTTGAAGCCACCTACCTTTTCGGGCTGCCGTACGACACGCTCGTTGCTGAGTTGGGTCGTGCTCCTGCCGAGGCGATCGTTATCGTGCTCACGGTTTTCGCAGACGGCACGGGCAAGAGTTTTGTTCCGGCCGAAGTCGCGACTGCGCTGGCCGCGCTCTCTCCCGCTCCTGTCTACTCACCCTACGATACTTTTCTTGGCAACGGGACCGTGGGCGGCTTCATCGAGACGTTCGAGTCTGTCGGCATTGCCGCGGCAGACCTCGCACTTGAAATCATCGCAGGCGCTGATCCGGCGACGCTCCCGCCAAGAACCAATCCCGGACAGGCCTACCGCGTCGATGCCAGAGCGATGCAGCGTTGGAATCTGCGAGAAAGCAATCTCCCCGTCAATGCTATCGTCTTGTTCAAGACGCCGACGCTCTGGGACCAACATTACATTCTCGTGCTTGCGGCCCTTGGCATCTCTGTCTTGCAGATGTCTGTCGCCGGCGCGCTGCTGCTCCAGATGCGCAGAAGGCAGCTTGCCGAAGCTCTGCTCAAGGAGAGCGAAGAACGGATGACCTTCACGGCGGCGTCCGTGAACGTAGCCCTCTGGCAATTCAATCGCGAGACGAACGCGCTCTGGGCGACCGAGCACGCGCGGGCTCTGTTCGGGCTTGGGGAGGATACTCCCCTAACCCGCGATACGATTCGTGCCGCCATCCATTCCGATGATCGCGCGGGAGCGATCAACTCGCTGACCAAGTCGGCAAAAAGCGACCAGTCCGCCTTCGCAGACGTTCGCGTGATGCGGAATGGCGAGCCGCGCTGGATACGGATTCGCGCGCGGTTTCATCCCGACTCCGCAGGCAATCCGAAGCAGCTCAGCGGAATCTTCATTGACGTGACCGACCAGAAGATGGCCGAGATCGAAACGGCCCTGCAGCGCCAGGAGGTGGCCCATCTGATGCGGGTTTCGGTGCTGGGCGAACTGTCGGGCGCGATCGCCCATGAGATCAATCAGCCGCTGACGGCCATCCAGTGTAATGCGGAAACGGGGCTCGATCTGCTCGCCGCCCCGTCGCCCGACCTGGCCGAACTCCGCGATGTGCTGCAGGATATCGTCGATGATAATCGCCGGGCCAGCGATGTCATCCAGCGCTTGCGTAAGCTGCTCAAGAAGGGGGAGATCACCCCTGTCCCCGTCGATGTGAACGAGCTCGTCACGGCGACGCTGGCCTTGCTCCATAACGAACTCGTCAATCGCAAGATCAGCGCAAGCCTCGAACTGGCGGGTGAATTGCCCGCGACGGTCGCAGACCCCGTCCAGCTGCAACAGGTCTTGCTCAACCTTATGCTCAACGCCATGGACGCGATGGCTTCCACCCCCACGCCCGAACGACATATCGCGGTCTCGACTTTGTGGACGCCGACGAAGATGATCGCAGTCCGTGTCAAGGATTGCGGACCCGGAATTCAGCCARAGGCGGCAAGCCACGTGTTCGAGCCGTTTTACACGACCAAGCCAAACGGACTTGGCCTCGGGTTGGCGATTTGCTCGACCGTCGTCGAGGCCTATGGTGGCGAGGTCGAACTCGCGAACGACGAGGCCGGTGGAGCGGTCGCGACCCTCTTGCTGCCAGCCCAATCACGGAACCACGCGGAGTGAGCGCCCGATGTTTACGGTCTTCCTCGTTGATGACGACGAAGCCATCATCAAGGCCTTATCGCGGCTTCTCGGGACAAGGCGATACGAAGTTGCGGCGTACACGTCCTCCCAGGACTTTCTCGCTGATCATGACGCTTCGATTCCAGGCTGCGCGGTCGTTGACGTCTGCATGCCGGGACATGATGGCCTTGAACTTCAGCAGGCTCTGTCCGCCAAAGGGACCAATCGGCCGGTCATCTTTCTCACCGGCAAGGGCGACATTCCAACGACTGTGCGTGCGATGAAGGCGGGCGCCGTCGATTTCCTGACCAAGCCGGTTAGGGCTCGGGATCTGGTGGCTGCAATAGAACGCGCGAGGGAAGCGGATTCCCGCGCCCGACAAGCGCAAGCCGAATTCGACTCGGTCGAGAGCAGGATTGCGACCTTGACGCCCCGCGAGCGTGAGGTTCTGACATATGTGGTCGCGGGAAAGCTGAACAAGCAGATCGCATACCAGCTCGGCATCGTCGAAAAGACGATAAAGTTTCACCGCGGATCGATCATGAAGAAGCTTGGCGTTCGCATGGTGGCCGACCTGGTGCGCCTCGCGGAGAAGGCCGGCATTTCCGCGTAGTCGTCGTGTCCTGCGCACTGGTCCAACGTTCAGGTCGACAACGGGCAAAAACCGCCTCACGTTCCGCCTTATGGGACAGGATTCTTCCTGGATCGCTATCGTGGACGACGATCCGTCCGTGCTGAAGTCCCTGAGTCGGACGCTGAGAGTTCGCGGCTATGAGGCGAAGATCTTCAGCTCAGGTCAGGAGTTTCTGACGGCTTTGCCGGGAGGGACGCCTGCTTGCCTGATCCTCGACGTACAGATGCCGGGCATGACCGGCATCGAGCTTAACCATCAATTGGTCAGGGCCGGCCTCCATATTCCGACGATCCTGATCTCGGCACATCGTGACGGGGTGCGGGAGCCGTCTCAACCCTCGGACATCGTCGCGATTCTTTCGAAGCCTTTGCGGAATGAGACCCTKTTCGACGCGCTAGTGGCTGCGCTCGGACCAGACAGGAAAAAGTGATCCTGCGAGTGCGCTGGGCCAAGACGGACCCTGTGCAGAAGGTGGCGGACACAAAGAACCCGACAAGGCGTGTGATGGCGCGATCAATGCCAGGCTGCGCGACGAGCTCCTCGAGGGCGAGATCTTCTATACTCTCGCCCAGCCGAAGATCGTCGTCGAAAGCTGGCGGCGCCACTTCAATGCGGTGCGCCCGCATGGCTCGCTCGGATACAAGCCGCCGGCTCCGGCGGTCTTCGTCCCCGCCATGGCCGCGCGGGCGGCTGCGCAACCCGGACCAGCTACGCCGACCGCGCTAGGTGTTTGATCCCAGGTTTTGATGGTGCGATCTTTTCCATCGGATGGAAGGAGGCACTATGGGCCAGGTTCTGCACGGGAGCGCCACAACGACGGAGGCGATCCGTCGAGCGATACAGCATAGTCAAGCGAGCCTGAGGGCTCTGGCAAAGCGCTACGGCATCAACCAGAAGACCGTCGCGAAGTGGAAGAAGCGGGCCTCGGTGGCTGATCTGCCGACGGGCCCGCAGCAGCCGGCTTCGACGGT
>NZ_JBFUIF010000063.1:0-14150 GCF_056402015.1 Allobosea sp. P4_C6 | reverse complement strand
ATGACTGGATGTTCATGCCGGCTCACTCTGATTGAGAGTACCGACAAGAGACGCGTGTATCTGAAAATCCGACAATGAGCAGTGCGCCGCATTTGCATGAGCTTTCTAGAACTGCCGATCGGCAGATTCGCAGCATCACGTTGCGTTCGAGTTCCGGCATGGAAGCAGAGGTCATCGACTACGGCGCGAGCCTGCGGGATCTGCGCGTGCCGAGGGCGGGCGGTGCGCTGCAGCGGGTTGTCCTTGGATTGGAGAGACTGGAGGACTATCCGGCGTACTCGCCTCACATGGGCGCGGTCGCCGGGCGCTTCGCCAACCGCATCGCCGAGGGGCGCTTCGTTCTGGGTGGCGTGGAATACCAGCTCCCGCGCAATCAGGATGGGTGCCACTCACTGCATGGTGGCGGCAACGGCTTCGGCAAGCGGCACTGGACACTCGTCGAGCAGAACGAGCGATCAACGACCCTTGCTCTGGTTTCGCCTGCAGGCGACGCTGGATACCCCGGAACGCTGCGCGTTTGGTGTCGATACAGCTTGACCGAAGACGAGACTTTACGCATCGAATTTTCGGCGACGACGGATGCAGCGACCGTCATAAATCTCGCTCACCATCCCTATTTCAAACTGGACAATACGGCGGACATCCTCGCCCACCGTTTGCAAATCGAGGGCGATCTCGTGCTTCTGACGGATGCGGACCTCATTCCCGACGGGTCTGTTGCCGCCGTGGCCGGCACGCCCTTCGATTTTCGAGAAGCCAGATCGATCCGAGAGCCGGGGCACGGCGAGGCGCCGACACGCTACGACGCGAACTTCATACTTCGACGGAGCCGCACAGAGCACGATCCCGCGTCCGGCATGGAACTCGCACATGCGGCGACATTGCGGTCAGACGCGAGTGGCCTGGGACTTGAAATCTGGACCACCGAGCCGTGCCTTCAGTTCTATGACGGCGCCAAGCTTGCCGTCGCGGTTCCCGGCCTTGGCGGGGCGACCTACGGGTCATTCGCCGGGGTTGCCCTGGAGCCGCAGCACGCGCCCAACTCACCCAACCTGGCGCATCTGCCGTCCACCGTCCTCTGTCCGGGAGCGGTCTATCGTCAGGTCAGCGAGTACCGGTTTTCGTGATCGCGACGGCTCTCATATGATTGGGATCAATCGAGAAATTGAGAATCATGTCCCGGGACTAAAAGGGCGAGCCGCACCAATAGCCGACTCTGGCTCATCGCCCGAAAGCCGACATCCCGGGGCGATCTGCTCAAGGCCCCTCTCTCGGTAGCAAAATTGGTGGGCTTTCCGGGACAAGAGCGGCGCCGTTGCACCGCTCTCCTCTCAAGCTGAGGGAGTTAGGATCATGCGTCTGATTGCGCTGAAACCGCCCAGGCTTCGCCGGAGGCCGCTTAGGTCACGTTGCTAGGGCTGGCCTATCCTGCATAGCGTAGTAGCACTCCTCGGCTTTCAGCTTTTCGAGAAATTGCCGATAGGCTCCAGCCGCCGTCATTGTTGAACCTCGAGGTGCCTTCCGCTCTTGCGGCCGCAAAACGCCTAGCAGAAATCAAAATCAACGCCCTCGTCGGCCTGGAGCACGTGCTCGTCATAGAGGTGGTCATAGCCACGGCGCTGGATCGCCTGAGGAGCCGGCAGCGCCTTGCGGCGCGTCTCGAGTTCGGCCTCGCCCACCAGAAGGTCGAGGCGGCGCTCGGCGACACTGAGCCGGATTCGGTCGCCATTGCACACCAGCGCGAGCGGCCCGCCGATTGCGGCCTCGGGCGCAACATGCAGCACGATCGCGCCATATGCCGTGCCGGACATGCGCGCATCCGAGATGCGGACCATGTCCTTGACGCCCTTTGAGGCGAGCTTGCGCGGAATCGGCAGGTAGCCGGCTTCCGGCATCGCCGCTGCGCTCTTGGGGCCGGCGTTCTGCAACACGAGGATGTCGTCGGCGGTGACGTCGAGATCTGGGCTGTCGATCCGCGCCGCGAGGTCCTCCAGCGAGGAGAAGACCACCGCCCTGCCCTCATGCTCGAGCAGGCGCTTGTCGGCTGCGGCGCGCTTCACGATGGCGCCGCGCGGCGCGAGCGAACCGAACACGGCGACAAGGCCGCCATCGGGATCGACCGGCTCCGCGCGCGGGCGCACAATGCTGCGGTCGACCTGATCCACAAGCGGCTCGTCGATCAGCTCGCCGAGCGTCTTGCCGGTCACGGTCATGCAATCGAGATGCATCAGGTCGCGGAGTTCCTTCAGTACGGCGGGCACGCCGCCGCCGGCGAAGAAATCCTCCATGTAATTGTTGCCCACCGGTTTCAGGTTCACCAGCACCGGCGTCTCGTCGGAGAGCTTGTTGAGCCGGTTGAGGTCGACCTTTACCCCGGCGCGGCGCGCGATCGCGGTGAGATGAACCACCGCGTTGGTCGAGCCCGAAATCGCCAGCAGCATGCGCCAGGCGTTATCGATCGCCTTCTCGGTGACGATCTGCTTCGGCAGAAGTGTCGTCGTGCCGATGAGTTCGACGGCGCGCTTGCCGCTCTCCTCGGCGCAGCGCAACCGGTCGGCATGAACCGCCGGGATCGCGGCCGAGCGCGGCAACGACAGGCCGAGCGTCTCGGCGATGCAGGCCATGGTGCTGGCGGTGCCCATGACGGCGCAGGTGCCGGCTGTGGTGGCGAGCCGGCCCTCAACTACATCGATCTCCTCCTGATCGATGTCGCCCGCCCGGAAGCGGGCCCAGAAGCGGCGACAATCGGTGCAGGCGCCCAGGCGCTCGCCCTTGTAGCGGCCGGTCGACATCGGCCCGGCCACGAGTTGCACCGTCGGGACATTGGCCGAGAGCGCGGCCATGAGCTGCGCCGGCACGGTCTTGTCGCAGCCGCCCATCAGGACGACAGCGTCGATCGGCTGCGCGCGGATCATCTCCTCGGTGCCCATGGCCATCAGATTGCGGAATTTCAGGCTGGTCGGCTTGAGGAAGACCTCGCCGAGCGAGATGGTCGGGAACTCAACCGGCAGGCCGCCAGCCATCAGCACGCCGCGCTTAATCGCCTCGAGCAGCTCGGGGAAGTGCCGATGGCAATTGTTGAAGCCGCTATAGGTGTTGGCGATGCCCACGATGGGACGCGCCAGCGCCTCGTTGGAATAACCCATCGAGCGCGCGAAGGAGCGGCGCAGATAGGCGGCGAATTCGGGGTCGCCGTAATTGGTCAGCCCACCGGCAATGCCGCGCCGCTTCGGTTCGTTCTCGCTCATGCCGCCGCCATCCCTCGAGCTGTCTTTTCGTCCGGCCAGGGTGTTCAGGCCGGCGCGTTATGGACGAACTTGGTGTTGAGATACTCGCGCACGCCCTCGGCGCCGCCCTCACGGCCGAAGCCGCTCTGCTTGATGCTGCCGAACGGCGCCTCCGGCACGGCGACGACCGTCGTGTTGACGCCGAGCACGCCCACCTGGAGCTCGCGCGTGACATGGTCGATCGCACGCTTCGAGCTAGCGAAGAGATAACCGGCCAAGCCGAACTCGACGGCATTGGCCCGCGCTATCGCCTCGTCCGCGCTGGCGCAGCGTACGATGGCCGCGACCGGCGCGAACGGCTCGTCCGCGAGGATCGAGGCATCCGGCGGCAGATCGGCCAGCACGGTTGGCTCAAAGAAATAGCCGCGGTTGAGGCTGGCCGGGCGCTTACCACCGGTGGCGAGCGTCGCGCCCTTGCCAAGGGCATCCTCGACCAGCCGCTCGGCCCGGTCGCGCTGGCGCGCGGTCGCGAGCGGGCCCATCAGGACGCCGTCGTCGAGCCCGTTGCCGAGGCGCAGGGCTTGCGCCTTCGCCGCCATCTTTTCGGTGAAGGCATCGGCGATCTTTTCGTGCACGAAGAAGCGGCTCGGCGAGGTGCAGACCTGGCCGGCATTGCGGTACTTGCCGCCGACGGCGGCGGTCGCCGCCTTCTCGACATCGGCATCGCCCAGCACGATGAAGGGGGCGTGGCCGCCGAGCTCCATGGTCATGCGCTTTACCGTGTCGGCCGCCTGGCGCATCAGGGTCTGGCCGACGCGGGTCGAGCCGGTGAAGGAGAGCTTGCGCACAGCGGGCGCCGCCATCAGCGGCACCACGACCTGCTGCGGCGAACCGAAGAGCAAGTTCACGGCACCGTTGGGAAGGCCGCCATCATGGCAGCAGCGCACCAGCTCGGCGACGCAGGCCGGCGCCTCCTCGGCCGGACGCAGGATCACTGTGCAACCGGCGGCGAGCGCCATGGCGAGCTTGCGAGAGGCCAGGCTGATCGGAAAATTCCAGGCCGCCAGCGCCAGCACGACGCCGACCGGTCCATGCGAAACCTCAAAGCGGGCTCCGGGCGTGCGCCCGTCGAGCATGTAGCCATGCAGGCGTCGGGCTTCGTCGGCGCAATAGTCGAAATATTCGGCGGAGACGGCGACCTCGGCGCGCGCCTCCGACAGCGGCTTGCCGATCTCCATGGTCAGCAGGCGCGCGATCATCTCCTGCCGCTCGCGCAGCAGTCCGGCGATCTTGCGCAGCACGTTGCAGCGCTCCCAAGGCAGCGTATTGCGCCACACCTCGAAGCCGCGCTCCGCCGCCGCCAGCGCAGCGGTGACCTCGGCCGCGGTAGAAGACGGCACCGAGCCGAGAGTCTCCTCGGTCGCCGGGTTGACGACCTCGATCCTCTCGGCGCCGGTCTTGTCGATATGGGCCCCGTCGATGAACAGGCTGGCGGCATACATTGTAGCAGTCCTCTATAGGGAAGCGGCTCAGGCCGCGTTGATCTCGCCGAGCAGGGCTTCGCTGCGGCGGGCCAGGATTGCGGTGTCCGAGCCGACGGCGATGTAGCTGTAGCCGGCGTCGAACAGCTCGCACGCCTCTCCGACATTGAAGTTCAGGATGCCCGGCGCCCTGCCGGTTTTCTTGATCGCGTCGAGTGCCCGGTCGATCTCGGCCCGGACCTCGGGCGCACCCGGCTTGCCGAACAGGCCCATATTGGCGGCGAGATCATTCGGACCGACGAAGATGCCGTCGACRCCCTCGACGGCGCCGATCTCGGGGATCGCAACGGCGGCGGCCGGCGTCTCGATCTGCACGATGATACGCTGTTCCTCGTGATAGCGTTCGTTATAATCCTTGATGCGTGCGTAGTTGTTACCACGCATGTTGCCGCTGACGCCGCGGATGCCGTGCGGCGGATAGCGCGTCGCGGCGACGGCGGCGCGGGCCTCCTCTGCATTCTGCACGAAGGGCACCATGAAGGAACGCACACCGGCATCGAGCAGGCGCTTCATCATGATCGGCTCGTTCCACGGAATACGGACCACGACTTCGGCCGTGCCGCCTTTGGCTGCTCGCAGGTGCTGGGAGACCTGCGAGGGGTCGACCGGCGTATGCTCCATGTCAAGCAAGAGCCAGGAATAGCCCGCGCCGGCGAGAATCTCGGTCGCGTTCAGGCTTTCCAGCGTCAGCCAGAGGCCGGGCTGGCGCTTGCCCTCAATGAGGCCGCGTTTGAACAGGTTCGGCTGCAGGGTCGCGTGCGACATTGTCGCTCCAATCGGTTCGTGAGGATCAGGCAGCTTTGCCGGCGGCGGAGCGCAGCTCGGCCCAGGGCGTCATCGCGTAGGCACTCGGACATAGGTCGCGAGGCCGCTTGGCGACCGGGGCTGGTCCTAAGGCGACCTTGGCAACGTACGGTTTCGGGCAGCCTAGCTGTGGCCGTTCTCGCTCTGATGGAKCCGCTCATTTGTCGCGATTGTTCTGCGGGCTCGTCGGGACAGGCAGAGCGGTTTGCGCGGCTTTCAAATCCCTCTCGTCATCATCATCTAGGAGTATCCGCTCCGCGGCGCCGTCCAGATCGTCATACTGGCCGCTTTTGAGAGACCAGAGGAAGGCAGCGAGCGCTGTGCCGCCGAGCAGAAGCCCCAGGGGCACGAGGAATACAAGGCTGCTCATCTGCCTGGCTCCGGTGCAGATGTTAGCCCTCCGTCCCCGGGCAACACTCTTGTCGATCGACTCGGGCCTACGAACTCCACATTGAGACGTAGCGCATTGGCGACCACGAGGACGGAGGAGAGCGACATCGCCAATGCGGCGATCAGGGGCGTGACGTACCCCGCGATCGCGACCGGCAGGGCGATCGCGTTGTAGCCGATCGCTAAGGCGAAATTCTGCCGTACGAGCTGGCCCGCCGCGCGCGAAACGGACAGCGCCGCGGRGACCGCATCAAGACCATCGCGCAGGAAAACAAAATCCGCTGCGTTACGGCCGATATCGGCCGCCGAAGCGGGAGCCATCGAGACATGTGCGGCGGCGAGCGCCGGCGCATCGTTGAGCCCGTCGCCGACCATCAGCACTTTATGCCCTCGTGTACTCAGTGCGGCGAGGTGCTCGACCTTCTCGGCCGGCAGGAGACCCGCCGCGACATCATCGACCGCGAGTCGTGCGGCAATGACCCGCACTGCGATGGGCGTATCACCGGAGAGCAGCATGAGCTGAATGCCTTCGGCGCGCAGCGCACTGACGGCAGCGCGCGCCTGTGGGCGCATCGTCTCCTCGAAGGTGAAGCGGGCGATGAGTTCACCGTTGCAGCCGAGCACCGTGCCGCCATGGGATTGCCCATCTGTCCCGCAGGCGAGCACCCACTCGGCCCGACCAAGACGATAGAGACGACCGTCAAGCCGAGCTTCGATGCCAAGGCCAGGCCGTTCGCGGATGTCGGCAAGCGCCATCCCGCCCGCTGGTGCCGCAGCCGCGATGGCTTGAGAGAGCGGATGCCCAGAGCGGCCGGCGATCTCGGCTGCGATCGCCAAGTCGGCGGGAGCGATCGCCGCAGCATTGACGAGGCGCGGCACGCCGAAAGTCAGGGTGCCGGTCTTGTCGAAGGCAGCGCTATCGATCTCGGCCATCCGTTCGATGGCGGAGCCATCCTTGACCATGATGCCATTTTCGAACAACCGCCGCGACGCCACCACCTGCACGATCGGAACCGCAAGCCCTAGCGCGCAGGGACAGGTGATGATCAGAACGGCGATGGAGATGGTGATCGCGCAGTGCCAGTCGCCCGTTACCGCCATCCAGCCGAGAAAGGTGAGAAAAGCCGTAGCATGGACGATAGGGGAATAGAGCGCGGCGGCCCGGTCGGCGAGGCGACGATAGCGGGCGCGCCCGCCTTCGGCTGCTTCCATCAGCCGGACCATTTCGGCCAGGAACGACTCCTCTGCCTTTGCGGTGGCGGTGATGGTCAGCGGACCTGACAAGTTGAGCGTTCCCGCCCGCACAGACGCCCCCGCCGCGACGAAACGCGGCGCGCTCTCACCGGTGACGATGGCGCAGTCGAGTTCGGATTCTCCCTCCTCGACGCTACCATCGACTGGGATTCTGTCGCCCGCAGTCAACGCGAGGCGCATGCCGGGCGCTATCTCGGCAAGTGGGAGATAGTCCCGGCTGCCGTCGGCGCGCAGGACCGTCGCGCCGCGCGGTGAAAGGCGCATCAGACCCCGCACGGCGGCGCGCGCCTTCTCACGCATGAGATGGTCCAAGGTCCGCCCGATCAAGAGGAAGAAGATCAGCGAGGTCGCAGCGTCGAAATAGGCATGGGGGCCGTCATGAAGGGTATCGTAGAGGCTGAGGCCGAAGGCGAGGCAGATGCCGATCGAGATCGGCACGTCCATATTGGTGCGGCCATGCCGCAGGGCCGACCAGGCCGAAGAGAAGAAGACCCGGCCGGAGTAGAGGAGGCAAGGCAGCGCCAGCGCCGCGGAAATCCAATGGAAAGCGCTGCGGGTCTCCGGTTCGGCTCCGGACCAGACTGAAACCGACAGCAGCATGATATTCATCGAACAGAAGCCGGCGACCGCCAACGCCCGCACAAGCCGCGCACGCTCGGGATCTGGCCGGTCGGCCTCGTTCTCGAACAGGTGGCCGGGATATCCGAGCGTTGCCAGCGCAACCAGAAGGTCAGGCGGTTCTCCGCCACGCCATTTCACGGCCACGCGCTTTGTCGATAGATTGACGCGCGCATGCTCGACGCCGGCGATCCGCATCAGTCCGGTCTCGACCGCGCGGATGCAGGCGGCGCAGTGGACCCCCGGCACGGAGAAATCGCTCTGCTTGAGGCCGTCGCCCAATTCGCGGCTGGCGAGCCGGATCTCCTGCCGCGCCGCCGAACCGTCGAATGCACGATGCGGGTCGAACGGCGGCGCGCAACAGGTCATTTGATCGCCCGATAGCTATGCCAGGTGGCGTGGCCCAGCAGCGGGAAGACGACGATCAGGCCGACAAGCCCCGTCGCCAGGCTCAGGACGAAAAGACCGAGCACGATCGCACCCCAGGCGAGCATCACCGGCAGATTGTTCCAAACCAGCGAAATGCTGGTTCCCATCGCTGTGAAGGCGTCGACCCTCTCGTCGAGCAGCATCGGGATTGCGAAGGTGCTGATCGCGAAGGAGAAGGCTGCAAACARACTGCCCGCTACCGTTCCGACCAGAAGCATCGCCCATCCCTCAGGCGTTGAGACCAGCATGGCGATGACGTCTCGAAGGCCTGGGAAGGGCCGCAAGCCAAAAAACAGCGCATAGATGATCACGGCGGCCCGCATCCAGGCCAGCATCAGCAGGCATAGGATCGCGCCGGTGTACCAGACCTGCCCACCGGAAGCCGCCTTCACGAAGATCATGCGCAGAAGGCTGACGGGTTGGCTCGCCTCGATAGCGCGGCTCTTTTGATAGAGGCCGATCGCAAGAAGCGGCCCGACCACCATGAAGCCCGCCAGCGCCGGCAACAGGATATAGTCGAGCTCGAAGCGAAACAGGCCCAAGACGATGCCGAGCGACACCAGAAACACTGCTGTTCCGTAGAGGAGGCTTGGCACTGGGCTGTGGCGGAGATCACTCCAGCCCGCTTCCAGCCAGGATAGCGCAGCGCGCGTGGGGAGATTGCGGCGCCGTTGCGCCGAGAGTGGCGGCAAGATGTCTTGGCCGTTCTCGATCGCGCCCATGATCTTCCTCCCCCGCTTCAGCAGGCCGGACGGGCGGCACGGAACGTGCCCGCCTCGCCCGCAGATTTCGCGTGCGGCACACAGGCCGGCTGCGAACCGATGGCGACATAGACCAGATGCGCGTTGGCCAGGATGAGCATCGCCATCAGCGCGGCCGCGAGCCCCAGCCATAGAACTTTGCCACTGACGCGGCGCCGCACCTCGGTTTCCGGGGGGACCGTCATCGCCCAGTGCCCTGAAGCGTGCCGACATAAAGGGCCAGCAGCTTGATATCGGTCGGCGACAGCCGGCCCTCCCAGCTCGGCATGTGACCGAGGCGCCCATTCTGAACGCTGTTGTAGATCGAATGGAGATCGCCGCCATAGATCCAGTTGGCGTCAGTCAGATCTGGAGCGCCGAGATCGGGCAGGCCTTTGCCTTCAGGCCCGTGGCAGGCGGCGCAGTTCGCGGCGTAGACTTCCCTACCGGCGGGCAGGCGCGCCTGGTCTGCGCTTACCAATTGCTGCCCCGAAAGCGAGCGGACATAGGCGACGACTGCGAGTACCTGCTCGCGCTGAAGCAAGCCGTCCCGCCCGAACGCCAGCATCTGCGAGATCCGCGTGTCCTTGGCCGTCCCATTGATGCCGACGCGAATGGTCTGGGCGATGGCCTCCGGGCTGCCGCCCCAGAGCCAGGAGCCCGTGGCGAGATTGGGGAAGCCCGGGCCGCCCTTGCCTTCGCTGCCGTGGCAGCTCGCGCAATTGTCGGCGAACAGGGTGCGGCCGGTTTCACGAACATGGTTCATCAGCGCGGGATCGGCCGCGATCTCGGCGTAGGAGGCATTGGCGATGCGGGCGGTCCAAATCGCCCGCCCCGCCGCCGCGTCGCGAACCTGCCGGGTCACCACCTCGCGCTGGTTGATGCCGAGGAGGCCTTTGGTATAGGTCCAGCCGAGCGGCCAGGCCGGCATCAGGAGCCAATAGATTACGGCGAACAGGGTCCCGGCAGCCAGAAAATACAGCACGACGCGCGGGATAGGCGTGTCGAGTTCCTCGATGCCGTTCCACTCATGACCGGTCGTCAACTGTCCCGAGACGGGGTCCCGCTTTGCCTGGTCCATTTGCCTCAGTCCCCCGGCCTGTCGTCTTTATCGAGAATGCTGTTCTTGGCCCGGTCAAAGCGCTTCCGGTTTGACGGCCAGAACGCGTAAATCAGTACGCCCCCCGCGAGCGCGATCAGGTAGAAGAGCCCCCAACTCTTGGCGAAGCCGACGAGTGTCTGATGGTCGATACCCATCGCATCACCTTTCCGCCGCAGCCGTCTGGCGATGGGCGGCATCCGTGAGCCGGCCGAGAACCTGAAGATAGGCGACCACGGCATCCATCTCAGTCAGTCGACCGGGGTCTCCGTCAAAGGCCCGCGTGTTGGTGGCTTCCCCGTAGCGCTCGCTGACGCCGCTGGCATAGGGGCTGTCGGGGCTGGCCTGGCCGTAGGCGTCGGCGGTTGCATTCGCGATCATCGCATCGCTATAGGGCACCCGGACGGCGCGTTGCGCGGCAAGGTGCCGCCCGAGGTCACCAGTCCGCAGATCGTTGCGCATCAGCCAACCGTATTTCGGCATGACCGATTGCGGGACAACGTCGCGCGGATTGATCAGATGCGCGACATGCCAGGCGTCAGAGTATTTTCCACCGATCCGCGCCAGATCCGGGCCGGTGCGCTTCGAACCCCACAGCATTGGATGGTCGTATTTCGACTCGACCGCGAGTGAGTACGGTCCGTAGCGTTCGACCTCGTCGCGCAGAGTGCGGATCATCTGGCTGTGGCATGCGTAACAACCTTCACGGATGTAGATATTGCGGCCGGCCAGCTCCAGCGGTGTGTAGACACGCATATCCGGCGCCTCCTCGACCGTCTCTTGAATGGTGAAGAGCGGCGCGATCTCGACGAAGCCGCCAATTGCCGACACGCCGATAATGGCCAGCACGAACCCGATGGCACTGCGTTCGAGCCTGCGGTGGAAGAACTCGGCCATGGCTCACTCTCCCGGCTGCAACACCGGCGCGGCAGCCGGAAGGGCAGGCTGGTCGATCTCAGCCCCTTGCGCTGTCGTCCGAACGCGAGCCATTCGGATCGTCATCGCGACATTGTAGGAAGCGACGATCGCGCCGATGAGGAAAAGCAAACCACCGACGGCGCGCGCGATGTAGTAGGGATGCATAGGGACGACGCTATCGATGAACGAATAGGCTAGCGTCCCGCTGTCGTTGTAGGTGCGCCACATCAGGCCCTGGATGATGCCCGAGTTCCACATCGCGAAGACGTAGATGATGGTCCCGGCAAGGGCGAGCCAGAAGTGGACCTCGACCAGCTTGGGCGAGTACATTCGCTCGACCTTCCACATCCATGGCACCAGCGCGTAGAACGAGCCGAACGTGATCATCGCCACCCAGCCGAGCGCGCCGACATGGACATGGCCGACCGTCCAGTCGGTGTAGTGCGACAGGGAGTTGACGGCTCGTATCGCCATGAACGAGCCCTCGAAGGTCACCAGGCCGTAGAAGATCGCGGCGACCATCATAAAGCGCAGGGTCGCGTCGTCGCGAACCTTGTGCCAGGCGCCATTGAGCGTCGCCAGCGCATTACCGGCCGAGGCCCAGGACGGCACCAGAAGCACGACCGAGAAGGTCATGCCGAGCGTCTGCACCCATTGTGGAAGGGCGGTGTAGTGCAGGTGGTGCGAACCAGCCCACATGTACATGAAGGTGATGCCCCAGAAGCTGATGATCGACAACCTGTAGGAGTAGATCGGTCGCCCGGCTCGCTTGGGCAGGTAGTAGTACATCATCCCTAGGAAGCCGGCAGTCAGGAAGAAGGCCACCGCGTTGTGGCCGTACCACCATTGGGTCATCGCATCCTGGACGCCCGAGAACAGCGAATAGCTCTTGGCGTGGCCGAAGGAGACCGGAACGGCCAGGTTGTTGACGATGTGCAGTACCGCCACGACCAGGATGAAGGCCATGTAGTACCAGTTCGCGACGTAGATATGCGGCTCTTTCCGCCGCTGAAGCGTGCGGATGTAGATCAGGAAATAGACGACCCAGACGATGACCAGCCAGATGTCGGCATACCATTCGGGCTCGGCATATTCCTTGGACTGAGTCAGCCCCATCAAATAGCCGCTCGCGGCGAGCACGCAGAACAGGTTGTAGCCCAGGAGTACGAACCACGGGCTGAATTGATCGGGCAGGCGTGCCCGCGTGGTGCGTTGCAAGACATGGAAGGAGGTCGCGATCAGGGCGTTACCGCCGAAGCCGAAGATCACGCCTGAGGTGTGGACAGGCCGAAGGCGACCGAAGCTCGCCCAGGCGGCATCGAAAGTCAGGTCCGGCCAGGCGAGGAGCGCCGCGACCCACACTCCGACGAACATGCCGATGACGGCCCATCCAAGGGCGAGCACGATGCCCACCTTGGTCGGGTCGTCGTAGTAATGCGTCAGACGCTCATCCGACGGCTCCGGCTCGAAATATTTCGCCAGCACCAGGAAGACACAGCTGAGCCCGGCGATGAGTACAATGACGCCGTGCACACCCAACAGATCGTCACGACCGCCGATCGCCATGGCGATCCCGCATAAGGCGACGAGCGCTGATACTGTGATCGCGCTCTGGCGTTCAGCGACAGTGAGTCCAGCAACCATTCACTCGCCCCCCTCATTATCACCGGTCCAGTTCGAAGCTCAAAGAGAGACCAAAACGATCTAATTCTGGACGACGCCGCCAATGGCTGTTTCCGAGAACCGCGAATTGGGTGGCCAGTGCTTATTAGAAGCTATCCAGTATTTTGCGACCTGACGATAGGCGAAATGACCGTCCCGCTGCCGCAGGAATTCGTTTAGCCAAAGAGACGGTTGCGACGCGACCGGGTGTTGACTGCTTTCCGGCAACGCCTCAAGTTCCGCTCATGGCGCGAGGCTGCCTCGAGGCGCTTTGCACGGAAAAGGACCGGGTCGGGTGGGAAGCTGAAGTTCCCGACCGTCGCCGCAAACGCCCTGATCGCGCCAGGAGCGGACTCTGGATGGTCGCCCGGAACCAGACCTTCGGAATGCATCGACGCGAGGTCTGTTGGCGACCCTTACCCGACATCTGGAAGGTCCTGTGTGGATGGCTCCCGCGTTGCAAGGGGTCTGTGATGGTTTGGGGTACTGGTCGGGTGCAGTCTTGTGTCCGGCCTGTTCGTGCGGTCATTGACCGCTGGCCCTGATGGTTTCCACGGATGAGGTCCCATTCTGCTTTGCGGGCCTTTACGCCCTCGACCTTCGGCGGGTTGTCCTCATCCCCGGTCTGACCGGTGCGCCATCATCTCACAGGGTCCTCGCAACCTCCTTCGCGCGTGTAGCGCGCTGATTTGCTACTGATCCTCAGGCTGCTGCCACGCTGGGCGCTGGCATGCGGTAAATCTCGCCCCGAACCATGACGGCCCAGATCGCCCGTGCTGCCCGGTTCGCCAGGGCGACGGTGACGAGCCGGATCGGCTTGCGGGCGAGCAGCGCGTTTACGTGAGGATCAGCTGCATCGGGGTAATACTTGTTGCGTCTGACGAGCGACGTCATGCCAGTGACCAGAAGGCGCCGCAGATATTGATCGCCCATTTTGGAGATGCGACCGAGGCGTTCCTTGCCGCCGCTGGAGTTGTTGAGCGGCGTTAGTCCCAGCCAGGCCGCGAACTGGCGCCCGGAGCGGAACTGGGCCGGATCGGTGACAGTGGCCGCCAATGCGCTCGCTCCGAGCAGACCGACGCCGGGCACGGTGGCAATGCGCCGCGCGAGGTCGTTCGATCGGAACCAAGCCAGCAAGTCTCGTTCGAGTTGGCGGATGCGGTCCTGCGCCTCGATCGCTTGCTCGGCCAAGGAGTTGATCACCTTGGCGGCGAGATCGGGAACCTCATGCGCGCCGCCGGCCACGGCGCGCCGCACGAAGGCCAAGGCGTGGGTGATGCCCTTCGGGATATCGATGCCGAACTCGGCCAAGAGCCCCCGGATCATGTTGATGAGTTGCGTACGCTGACGAACGATGAGGTCGCGGGTGCGATGAAGGGCCAGCGCGGCCTGCTGCTCGACCGACTTGATTGGAACAAAGCGCATGGTCGGGCGCGTGACCGCCTCGCAGATCGCCTCCGCATCAGCG
>NZ_JBFUIF010000062.1:0-14329 GCF_056402015.1 Allobosea sp. P4_C6 | reverse complement strand
GAGAAAGCCGAATTCGAGGTTTTCGCGGCAGGACTTGCCGACGATGTCATCTCGCAGCTCGTTCCGAACGAAGAGCTAACGATCTTTCGCACTCAGACTTCAGCTGCCTTGGGATCTTCCGCGTCCGCCGCACAAATCGATCGCCAGCTTGGCCGGCGGCATATCCTGGAGGGCGTGATCCGTGCAGGCGAAGGCAAGCTCAGGATCACAAGCCGCCTGCTGGATGGGCGAACGACCGCGATCATCTGGTCGGGCATCTATGAAGCGGACCAAAATGCTGGCAGCGGCTTCGATCTCGAGACAAACATAGCGGCCAAGATCGCCGCATCCGTGAGCCTGCGCTTACGACCGCCGGCGAAGATGCAGTAGGCGCATTTGCGGATGCCCCATTGGTTGGTCAATGCCCGGCTCACACTAAAGCTTTTTGAAAACACGGAGCAGCACAGCGACAGTGAAAGCTGTCTCCGTGCGGATCGCCGCAATCGGGTGCCCAAATTGAGGGTCTCCAAGGTGATCAAATCAGGCAGCAACTGGCCACCTCAGGCCAGCGCGACACCGCAGTGCCGAAGCGGTCATTGCGGAGCCTCCATGTTACAGCCCACAACCTCAAGCCGCTCATCGCTTGAGGTGCTGGACGCATTGGACGGCGATTTTGGACTGAAAGACGGCTACGACCAGGAACGTCCTGCGAAGATGACGCTCAGCAAATCCGCTGAATGAACGTTGCCACCTGCGTCCCGCAAAGCTTGCCAGGTTCTGGGATGAACATTCCTTCTGGTCCTGCCGACATCATGGCCCGGATGACGTAGCCAGAATTGACGTTCATAAAAATCAGATAGGACTCGATCTGCTTATAGATGAGGTCGTCAATTGGGCCGGGCTTGCCGTGCCTGCTCACTTGATGGAACCCCAGCCGGCTATCGGTGGCCCACATTGTTCGGTGGACGCCTCCCATAAAGAGGCGCGCCGATTTATGCAATGTTGCCGTCGAACATAATACTGGCGGCCAACTTGGCCGCGAGCCGGACTCTCACAAAGCTACGGCATCGAGCAGATACCTACGGGAGAGGGCAAATGTACAAACACATTCTGATCGCCACAGACGACTCCGAACTTTCTCGCAAGGGTCTTGAACATGGCTTGGCGCTCGCCAAGCCGCTCGGGGCGAAAGTCACCGTTCTGACCGTTTCGGCGCCCCTGCGCCCGGAGTTGGCATCTGCAGCCCGTCAGCAGATTGATGAGTTCATCAAGGATCGCATTACTTCCATAGAGCAACGCGCGTCCGAAAACGGCGTCACGGTAGATCTGGAACACGAGATCGATGTCTCTCCAGCCGCGGCAATCGTCCGATTGGCCAAGCTCAAGGGCTGTGACCTCATCGTGATGTCCTCTCATGGCCGGCGAGGCATACAGAAAGTCGTGCTGGGGAGCCAGACGTCTGAGGTGCTGGCAAGTACAACTATCCCTGCACTGGTGATCCGGTAGTCGATCCTCCCAGCAGAGTGCGCGCGGAGTCCGACAGCGGCATCGTGCCCATGAAGCCTTCGGGCGCCGTGCAAAGGCGATGGGCGTCACGGCTGACCGGCTAGATCCTGGCCGCCCGCGCGGCGGCGCTCGCCCTGAACAGCACGAGCGCGGCGACGCCGATCGCCGACATCACCAGGGGCAACGGCAGCGCGCCGCTCTTTAGCGAATGGCCGACGAGGAGGCCGACGCAGGCCGAGAACAACATCTGGCAGATCCCGGTGAAAGATGAGGCCGCCCCGGCGCGATCCGGGAAGGGCATCATCGCCGAGGCCTGCGCCTGCGGCATGGTCAGCCCGACGCCACAAGTGTAGAGCGCCATCGGCAGGACAACGCCGGCCACGCCGCCGAAACCGCCAGCGACGCAGACCAGCATGGCAAGGCCTCCGCCGGCGAGGCACCGCACGCCGAGCGCGATGACACCGTCCATGCCTTGGCGGGCAACGAGACGCTGCRCGAGGATCGTGCCGAGAATGAAGCCGAGCACGACGAGACTGAAGGACAGGCCATACTGGACCGGCGTCAGACCATGGATGTCGATCAGTACGAAGGACGAGCCGGAGATGAAGGCGAAGAGCCCGCCATACGCCAGTGCCGTCAGCGCGACATAGACGCGAAAGGCACGGCTCGCGAGCAGCGTGCCGAAGCCGCTGATGATGGAGACCAGCGAGAGCGGCTCGCGCGAGCGGCTCCGGATCGTCTCGGGCAGGAGGAACGTCACCATCGCCATCAGGGCAGCGGCGAAGGCCAGCGAGGCGACGAAGGTCGAGCGCCAGCCGAAGGCCTGCTGCAGCACCCCGCCGAGCACCGGCGCAATCGCTGGCACCACCCCCATGATCATGCCCATGCGGGCCAGTTCGCGGCCGGCACGTGGCCCGTCATAGAGATCGCGCACCATGGCGCGGCTGAGCACGATCGGTCCCGACGCGCCAAGCGCCTGGACCGCGCGGGCGCTGGTCAGAGCCTCGATCGAGGGCGCGAAGGCGCAGGCCAGCGTCGCCACCAAGAAGATGCCGAGCCCCACCAGCAGCACCGGCCTGCGGCCGATCCGGTCGGAAAGTGGTCCCCAGAAGATCTGGCCGCCGGCGAAGCCGAACAGGAAGACCGACAGCGTCGCCTGCGCGCCGGCGATGTCGGTCTGCATCACCTGGACGATGTCAGGCAGCGAGGGCAGGTAGAAATCGGTCGAGAGCGGGCCGAGCGCCGTCAGCATGGCCAGCATGGCGGTCATCGCCAGCGTGTCGGGGCGCAGTTTCATGGAGGGGCGGCCTTGCGTGAACGGCAGGCGGCTGTCTAGGCCCGGCCCGTCAAAATGTCGAGGATTGGCCGCCACCCAGCGGCCTCGTGCCCTTTGCTGCCTTTGGCGCATCTCGCGGGACGTGCGGTGGGCGCCCGGAGGGGGCCATCACAGCGAAAGGGCGTGGGTAATACCACGCCCTCGCTCCACAGGAGCTAATTCGCCGTTGGTTAGGCGATAAAGACTATCAGCAGATGAAAGAAGTCATCAGTTTTTTAGCCCTCCTTTGTGCCGCAAGGTGTCGGTCGACACCTCTCCGCGCAGTAGAGGTGGATTCATCCGCGCGAAGCTCAATCTGCCTGAGACGTTACACCAACTACTGGGCTACGGCTCGTCCCCCGACATATGTACCTCCAGGCATTCACGTCGGCCGCGTCAGCTTGGCCGCGAACTTGTAGTAGGTCTAGTAATACGGAGCGAAGCGGGATTGACGGCCTGGTTCTTCGAGAAGCCTACGCCCGTGGACCGTGGCATGTCGTTCTCCGACAGCCACTCGACGGAGATTACGGGCAATCGCGTTCAGACCAGCGACGAATTGGGATGCACCTTTTCATCAGTGCCTCACTGCAAAGAACGTAGGAACGCCACCCATGTTCCAGATGCCGCTGTAAATCCGATGCCATGATGGCAATGCTGCTACCTGTACGCATCCGGCAGTCGCAGATCATCCCGATGAACGGAATCCCAAGCAGGACTCCTTCATTCCGATCAATCCACTAGCGAGTTGGAAGAACTCTGTCCGACGCGGGGCGGGGTTTGGCTAGCCGGGTATGGTCCTTGCCGAGGCCGGTCGCTTCGAGAAGCCCCTTCCGCTTGGCATCGTAATAGTACCCGCTCCGATAGTATCGGTCGGCGCGGCTCGGGTCGCGATCGGCCACGAGCCAGGCTCCCCGCAGATATTTGAGCCCATAGGTGAGATTGACCTCGGGATCGAGCAACCCCGCTGCCGGGCCGGTGTAACCCATGCTGCGCGCCGTCGCGTGTTTTATCTGCATCAATCCAAAATGACCGCCGTTCTGGGCGGTTGGGCGAAAGTTGCTCTCGCGCTTGACGATTCGCCGGACCAAATCCGAGGGGAGTTCGTAATGCGCTGACTGCTGTTCGATGATCCGGTCGATGCCTGCGCGCGGCGGGGCGCCTGGTGACCGAGGGTCAACGGACTGTTCGCTGGATGCCTCCCCGGACGTTTCGTCCGTAACGATGCAACCTCCAACCCCGGCAGACAGCAAGGTGATACCGGCTGCAACGAGACGTCTTTGCCACGGCAATCTTGGTCTCCATCAGCTGACGAACTGCTCACGGGAAACCAACTCTAGGCTTAAAGGCGGCGCTGGCCAATCCTGCTGCTTGGGTCGGGGCGCTGCTCCTCGACGCCATCCAGGGTGAAGACGTCGGGAAAGGTCGCCGTCCCCAGCGCGGTCGGCGACAAAAAGCACCCTCGACCTGATCGAGCGCGCGGAGTCCGACCGCTGCATCGGGCCATGAAGGCTTTTCGGGCGCCGTGCGAAGCGACGGGCGTCACGGCTGTAACGGGCAGCAGGGCAGCGAGACGGTCTTCAGGTGCGCGACCCGGATGATGGCAGTGGGGACGGTGCAGATGACGAATCTGACGAGACGGTTTCAGCACAGGCGAAGCTGGCTGACGGCCCCGCGGCAGGTGATGACAAAGCACCCTGTGAGTGATCGTCGGCTAACCTTGCCAAGTTCGATCTCGACGTCCACGGCTTGTCCGGGCGAGATGCGCAAGCAGCCGATATCTGAGCAAGGCATTGCTCTGTGGATAGGGGAGCGGCAACTCCCGCTCCGATCCGTCTACCGTTGCGCAAAACACCTTCTGTTTGGTCACGATGAGCTGCTTGGCGGCTGGCGGCTGCTTCGTAATGCCGAACGGTTTCCTACTCAACCGCCACCTGAGTTCGACCGATCAATCTGCGCGGCCCCGCCCCTCAACAGACCATAGCGCGACTAGCCTGTCCTCAGACACAACATGGAGGAAATCATGGAGGTTGATCGTCGGATCGCAATGCGGAACGGTGCATTCGACCACCGTTCCGATCGGAATCGTGCCATGGCCGGGCTCTGGCAGGATGCGGCCGAACTCGTCGCCGCACCATTCGATCCGGCCGGTCATTTCTTTGCCCCGGAACACGCGCGGCGGCGGGCCGTCGAGCGCAAAGCTCTTGCTGCCGCCGTCGGTGATTGCAAAGCCGGCCGAGCTGTGGCCCACCACCGTGACCGCAACACGCAGCGCCGGCCCGAATTCCGGCCCGCCTCCCCCGTAGATGTCGACCGGGTTGTAGGCCTCGTCCATGAAGACATAGGAGCCAGGCTGCACCTCGGTCAGCACTTGCGCCTGTCCGTCGAGCAGATGGCTGCCGGTCCCCCCGCCGGAGACGATGCCGGGTGCGAGATCGGCCTGTTTCAGCACCGCCAGCACCGTGGCCAGGATCCGGTTGGCTTCGTCATTGGCCGCGCGGCGGGCGCCGAAGTCGTCGATATGTTGGACACGGCCCTGATAGGCCTGCACGCCGACATAGCGCAGGCTGGGCTGGTCCGTGACGGCGCGTGCGAGCGCGACCGCCTCCTGTGCATTGGCGACGCCGCTGCGCTTCAGCCCGGTGTCGAGATCGACGAAGACATCGAAGCGCGTGCCGTGGCGTGCCGCAGCCTCGGCATAGGCCGCCACCAGGTCGAGCCGGTCGACCACGACGCCGATGCGCGCGCCTCGTGCTGCCGCACGCGCCAGCGCGTCGACCTTGGCCGGGCTGGCGATCGGTGCGCTCAGCATCAGGTCGCTGGCTCCGCCCTCGAACAGGGCCAGCAACTCCCCCGGCTTGGCGCAGCAGATGCCGGATGCCCCTGCAGCCATCTGCCGGCGCGCGATCTCGGCGCATTTGTGCGATTTTGCATGCGGCCGGAAGGCGATCMCGGCGCGTTTGCAGGTCTCGGCGAGCTTCGTGATATTGCGCTCGAAAATGTCGAGATCGAGCACCGCAGCCGGCGTCTCCAGCCGCGAACGACTGCCGGGCTCGCCAATGAGTGGCTGGTTGAGCGCTGCCGCTCCGAAGGGTTCGAGGCTCATTAGCGCTGTTCCATCAGCTCGGCGCGTGTCTGCAGGGTGGCCGTCTGGTCGACGCTCGCGCCATCGGCGGCGAAGACCACGCCGTAGTCGCGCCTTGCGCCCGCGATCGTGACCTTGCCCTCCAGCAGATCGTCGGCAACGCGCCAGGGCTCGCGTCGAAGCGCATCGCCATAGCCGCCGCCGCCAGCTCCCGTCAGGCGGAAGATGTCGCCGCGTTTGGCGTTGAAGCTCTCCATCGGCATGGTCGGCAGGTGCTGCTGCGTGCCATCCGTCCGGATGAACAGATGCGCCGAAGGTGCGCCGGTGCCGCCGCCCTCAAAGCCGAAGGGCGGGTGGTCGCGCCGGTCGCCGCGCAAGGTGAAGCGCGCATCGGCCAGGAAGCGGAACTCGCGCACGAAGGCGAGCCCGCCGCGGAATTCGCCGGCGCCACCGGAATCCGGCACCAGCCCGTAGCGCAGCACCTCGACCGGCATGTCGGTCTCGACCATCTCGATCGGCTGGTTGGAGAGATTGGCGGCGGGGTTGGAGATCCCCTCGATGCCATCCTTGCCGGCGCGCGCGCCCCAGGTGCCGACCACCATCTCGTTCAGCACGAAGGGCTTGCCCTCATGCACGCCGCCGCCGGCCAGCAGATAAGGCCCGCCCTCCGAGCCGCCGATCGCGCGTTCGGGTACGATCTGCGCCAGTGCCTGCATGATCGCATCGAACACCCGGTAGCCGACGACGCCGCGCGCGCCGCAGGCGGCCGGATAGCGCGGATTGACCAGGGAGCCCTCCGGCGCGCGCACGGTGATCGGGCGCAGATAGCCCTCGCAATTGGGGATGTCCTGCTGCGACAGGCAGCGGATCGCGCAGAAGGCAGCCGATTCCGGCAGAGAGATCGGGCAGTTGATCGAGGCCGCGACCTGATCGGCCGTGCCGGCGAAGTCGATGTCGATCGTGTCGTCGGCAACCGTCACGGTGGCGACGATGGCGAGCGGCACCGGATGCTCGCCGACGCCGTCGATATAGTCGGTTGCCCTGTAGACGCCGTTGGGCAAAGCGCGGATTACGTCGCGCATCATCGCCTCGGCATGGTCGTGCAGCGCGTCGATATAGCGGTCGACCATGCTGGCGCCGTAGCGCGCGATCAGCGATCGCAGGCCCTCCTCGGCGACGTTGCAGGCGGCGATCTGGGCGCGGATGTCGCCGAGAACCTCGACCGGCGCGCGCGTATTGGCCTCGATGATCCGGAACACCGCATCGACCGGCTCACCCGCCTCGTAGAGCTTGAGCAGCGGCAGACGCAGGCCTTCCTGCTGGATTTCGGTGGCGTAGATCGCGACGCTGCCGGGCACGATGCCGCCGATATCGGTGTGGTGGGCGACGGTGGCTGCGAAACCGGTCAGGCGTTCCTCCACGAAAATCGGCTTCAGGATGTAGATGTCGGGCAGATGCTGGCCGCCGGAACCATAGGGATCGTTGGCGATCAGCACATCGCCCTGTTTCAGCGTCGCGCCATAGCGCTGCTTTACGAACTGCATGACGCGTGGAAAGGAGCAGAGCTGGATCGGCAGCGTCAGCCCCTGGGCGATCACACGGCCCTGCGCGTCGCAGAGCGCCGTTGAGTAATCCATGATGTCGCGCACCACCGGCGAATAGGCGCTGCGCATCACGATCAGCGCCATCTCATCGGCGGTCGAGGCGAGCGCGTTGCGGATCACCTCCAGTGTGATCGGATCGATCGCGTCAGTCATCATGCGGCCTCCAGCGCGATGTCGATGTTGCCGGCATCGTCGAGGCGGGCGGTCTGGTCCGGCCCCACGACGCAGGTGCAGTCATATTCCTCGATCACGAAGGGCCCGCGGCGTGGGAGCGCGTCGAGATCGGCGCGCCCGATCACTGCGACCGTGGCAGTCCCGGCCTCATCGAACGACACCGGCCGATCGATCCGGCGCTGGGCCGGCGCGGCAGCGAAATGCTGCGGCGGCGCGATGAGCGGCAGCCTTGCCGTCAGCCGCGCATTGACGAGATGAACCTGGTCCTTGTGCGAGCGGTGGCCATAGGTCCGCTCGTGCTCCTGATGGAACAGTTCGGCCAACTCGTCGAAGGCGAGGCGCCGCGCCGGCACGGTCAGCTCATAGGCTTGCCCGACATAGCGCAAATCGGCCGCAAACCTGAATTCGGCGCGCGCCAGATCGTAGCCTTCCAGCGCCAGAACCCGGCGGGCATCCTCGGTCAACTCGGCATAGAGCTCGGCCAAGCCGGCATCGTCGAGCTCGCCCGCTCTGCGGCGCGAGGGCCGCACGAATTCCTGCTCGACATCCGAGCGCAGCAGGCCGAGCGCACTGAAGACGCCGGCCGCGCGCGGGATCACCACGCGCCGGATGCCCAGCGCCTTGGCGACCTCCGCCGCCACGACAGGCCCGTTACCGCCGAAGGCGACCAGGGTCGAATGCCGGGGATCGCGGCCGCGATAGGTCGAGACTGCTTTCACGGCTCGCGTCATCGTGGTGACGGCCAGCGTCAGCACGCCGCGCGCCGTCTTGCTGAGGTCGAGGCCCAGCGGGCACGCCACCTGATCGTTCAGCGCGGCGCGTCCCGCATCGGCCTGCAGCGGAAAGCTGCCGCCGGCCAGCGCGACGTCGTTGATATAGCCCAGTGTCAGGAAGGCGTCGGTCAGCGTCGCCTGCTTGCCGCCGAGCCCGTAGCAGACCGGGCCGGGATAGGCGCCGGCGCTCTGGGGACCGACCGAGACCTGGTTCATCCTGTCGATTGAGACGATGCTGCCGCCGCCAGCCCCGATCTCCGAAACGTCGATGAACGGCATCCTGATCGGGTAGCCGCCACCCTTGACCAGCTTGCTGGAGAGATTGATGCCGGCGCCGACCTCGTATTCGGTGGTGCGGGCCGGCTCGCCATCCTCGATCAGCGCGGCCTTGGCGGTGGTGCCGCCCATGTCGAAGGAGATGATGCTCGGCTCATTGCCTCCCGAGACCAGCCGGGCGCAGGCGATGACGCCCGCCGCCGGCCCCGACTCGACCAGCGAGGCGGCCCGCTTCACCGCTGAGCTCAGCCGCATGATGCCGCCGCCGGAATGCATCATCTCGACCGGGCAAGTGACCCCAATCGAGGCCAGGCGCGTGGTCAGCGCGGCGGCATAGTTGCGCACCACCGGGCCGATATAGGCGTTCACGACGACGGTCGAGGTGCGCTCATATTCGCGGATCTCGGGCAGGATCTCCGAACCCCGGCAGATATAGACGTCGTCGCCGAGTTCCTCGCGCAGGATCGCCTCGGCCGCGATCTCATGGTCGGGATTGGCATAGGCGTGCAGGAAGCTGATCGCGACCGCCTCGACCCCCTCGGTTCGAAATTGCGCGGCCGCTCGCCTGACATCCTCCTCGTCGAGCGGTATCCGAACGGAGCCGTCCGGCCCGAGCCGTTCACGCACCTCAAGCCGCAGATGTCGCGCGGCAAGGGGCTTGGGCTTGTCGTATTGTAGGTCGTAGAGCACCGGAATGCGCAGTCGGCGCATTTCGAGAACGTCGCGGAAGCCCTCGGTGGTCAGAAGGCCGGTGCGCGCGCCCTTGTATTCCAGGATTGCGTTGGTCGCGACGGTGGTGGCGTGGACAATGCCGGTGATGCGGTCGGGCGACGTCTCATAGTCCGCAACTAGCCGGCTCAGCGCTTCGGCGATGCCCCGACTGTAATCATCGGGCGTCGAGGGCACTTTGCGGGTCTCGATCAACCCGTCGTCGCGGGCAATGACGATATCGGTGAAGGTCCCACCGATATCGATGCCGATCCTGTAGCTGTGCTGCGCCATGGGTTTGGTCTCGTGAGGTCGGAGGAGAGATCAGCCGACGCTTTCGCGGGCGGGACTAACTAGGGTCGCCGCCATGTGGCCGCGACGCCCCTTGATGCCTTTCGGCACGGCGGCGATCAGGAGCTGCGTGTAGGGGTGGGACGGCGCGTCGAGCACCTCGAGGCACGGCCCCTGCTCGACGACCTTGCCCTTGCGCATCACGATGATCCGCGAGCACAGCGTGCGCACCAGCGCGAGGTCATGGCTGATGAAGAGCAAGGTCAGGCCGAGCTCACGCGTCAGCCGGCTCAGCAGGTTGATGACCTGCGCCTGCAGCGAGACGTCGAGCGAGGAGACCGGTTCGTCGGCGATCAGGATGTCCGGTTTCATCGCCAGTGCCCTCGCCAGCCCGACGCGCTGTCGCTGGCCGCCCGAAAGTTCATGCGGCAGGCGTGGCGCGAGCTCCGCGCCCAGCCCGACCAGCGCCAGCATCGCCAACGCCTCGTCTTCGCGCTCAAGCTTCGGTATGCCGCGCAGCGCCAGCGTCTCGGTCAGGCAGCGGCTCACCGTCTTGCGCGGATTGAGCGCGCTGCTCGAATCCTGGAACGCCATCTGGATGCGCCGCCGCCAGGGACCGCCATGGTCGCGCATCAAGGCTGACAGTGGCTTGCCGTCGAGCAGCACCTCGCCCGCTGTCGGCCTGATCAACCCCACGGCGATGTTGGCCAAGGTCGATTTGCCAGAACCGCTTTCGCCGACGATGCCGACGACGTCGCCGCGTCCGATCTCCAGCGAGACCCCGTCGAGCGCCACAAAACGCGTGTCGCGGCCGAGCAGGCGGTCAAAGGCGCTGCCCTGGGCATAGGATTTGGTGATGTCGCGCAGAGACAGGATCGGGCCGGTCATTGCGGCCTCCAGCAGGCGAAGCGGCGGTCGGCTTCAAGTTCCAGCGGCGGCATCTCCTCGGCGCAGGCCTCGACGACACGCGGGCAGCGCGGCGAGAAGGGGCAGCCCTGCGGCATGCGGCCCAGACGCGGCGGCGCACCCTCGATCGCCACCAGCGGGCCGACAGGGCCGGTCAGGCTCGGCACGCAGGCCTGGAGCAGGCCGGTATAGGGGTGGCGGGGGCTGAGCTCGATAGCCTCGACGGGGCCATTCTCGACGACCTTCCCGCCATACATGACCACGACGCGGTCGACGATCTCGGCGACAAGCTGGAGGTTGTGCGAGATGAAGATGACGGCGATACCGAGATCGCGCCGCAGCTCCGCGATCAGGTCGACGATCTGGGCCTGCACGGTCACGTCGAGCGCCGTCGTCGGCTCGTCGGCGATCAACAGGCGCGGGCGGCAGGCGATCGCCATCGCGATCAGGGCGCGCTGGCGCATGCCGCCGGAAAATTCGTGCGGATACGCATCGAGCCGCTTGCCAGCATCGCGGATGCCGACGCGCTCCAGCGATTCGGCCGCGATCCGCCGGGCCTCACCGGAGGAGAGCTGCCGATGGGCCCGTACGACATCGGTGATCTGCCGGCCGATGGTCAGCGCCGGGTTGAGCGAGCTTTGCGGATCCTGGAACACCATGGCGATGTCGCGGCCGCGAATGGCGCGCATGCGGGCCTCGTCGACGCCAAACAGATCCTGCCCGTCGAACATCACGCGCCCGCCGGTGGTGCGCGCCGGAGCGCCGAGCAGGCGCATCACCGCAAGCATGCTCAGGCTCTTGCCGGAGCCGGATTCGCCGACGATGCCGACAGCCTCTCCTGCCGCGACGGCAAAATCGACGCCGCGGACAGCCTCGATGACGCCGCCCGACGCGTCGCGAAAGCCAACGCGAAGGCCCTCGACACTGAGCAGGGGCCCGTTCATGCGACCAGTGTCCTGGCTTCGCTGCGCGGATCGAACAGCTCGCGCACCGCGTCGCCGAGCAGGTTGAAGCCGATCACGGTGATCGAGATCGCCAGCCCCGGAAACACCGGCAGCCACCATTCGCCGGAATAGATCGCGCTGCGCGCATCCGACAGCATCGAGCCCCAGCTCGCCTGCGGCGGCTGTACGCCGAGGCCCACGAAGGAGACCGACGCTTCGACGACGATGCCGATCGCGACCAGCAACGTCCCCTGCACAATGATCGGCGACAGGCAGTTGGGCAGGATGTCGCCGGTGACGATCTCCCAATGCGTCGCGCCCTGGAGAGAGCGTGCTCGTACGTAATCGGCGCCGACGACGCGGCTTGCCACTGCATAGGTCACGCGGGCGAAGACCGGCGAGAACAACACCCCGATCAGCAAGACGATCTTCACCTCGTTGGGCAACACCAGCGGCCCGACACGCACCGGCCCGACGCCGAGGATGCCGACGATCGCGATCGCCCAGACCAGCAGGGGAATCGAGGCGACACCGTCAACAATGCGCATCACGAGCTGCTCGCCAAGTCCTGCCTTGTAGGCCGAGAAGAGCCCCGCCGAGACGCCGATCAGCGCTCCGATGACGACGGCGCCGATGCCCACGGCCAGTGAAGCCCGCGCGCCGTAGATGATTCGGCTCAGCACGTCCCGACCGGCCTGGTCGGTGCCGAGCCAATGCGCCATGTCGGGTGCCAGCAGGCGATCCTCGATGCTCAGCGCGACGGGATCGTAAGGTGCGACCAGCGGCGCGAAGATAGCGGCGCCGAGCATGACGACGACGATCATACCGCCAAGCCAGCCGGTCCAGTCGATCAGGCGCAGCGTCGACGAAAGCCCCCTCATGCGGTGACCCGCTGGCGTGGGTCGAGCACGCGGTTGACGAGGTCCGCGGCGAGGTTCGCCAGCACGAAGATCACCGTGAACAGGAAGACGATGCCCTGGAGCAGCAGGAAGTCGCGCTGCGAGATCGCGTTCAACAGAGCGCGCGACAGGCCGGGCACGTTGAACACCTGCTCGATGATCAGCGCCCAGCCGAACATGTAGCCAAAGGACAGGGCGGCCAGGTTCACCACCGGCGGCAGCGCGTTGATCAGCGCGTAGATCACGACTCTCGGCGAGGACAGCCCCATCGCGCGGGCGGTGCGGACATAGTCCCCGCGCAGCGTCTCCTGCAGGCTGGCCTGGGTCATCCGGGCGAGCACGGCGACATAGTAGACAGCGAGCGAGACCGACGGCATCAGGATGGTCTGGAGATGGGCGCCGAGGCCGGCGGAAAGCGGCGCATAGCCACCGGGCGGCAGCCAGCGCAGATCGACCGCGATGAAGCGGATCAGCACGATGCCAAGCCAGAAGGCCGGCACCGACAGCCCCAGCACCGACAGCAGCCGCGCCCCGCGATCGAACACGCCGCCGGGGCGCAGCGCCGCCGCGATCCCGATGCCTACACCGAAAACGAGCGCAACCGCGAAGGCGAAGAGCACGATCGACAAGGTCACCGGAAGCGCGTTGACGATCTCGGTGCCGACATCGCGGCCGGTCACGAAGGACCGTCCGAAATCGCCATGCAGGATGTCGGAAAGCCAGGCGCCGTATTGCGTCAGGAAGGGGCGGTCGAGCCCGTTCGCCTGTTCGAACTGCGCCAGCTGCGCGGCGGTCGCATCCGCACCGAGCACGATCCGGGCCGGAGAACCCGGACCGGCCCGCGTCAGGGCAAACAGCGCGAAGCCCACGAAGAGCAAGGTGCCGATGGACGAGACGATCCGGCCGGCGACGAGGCGAAGCATGGGCAGTTGTGTCCTAAAGCTTGGTGACCAGCGGCCAGATCAGGATGGGCCCCGGAACCGGTGCCGTTATCCGGGGCTTGACCCGGGATCCATCACAGGGCGCGACGATCCCCTATGATGGACCCCGGATCTCCGCTTCGCTGCGTCCGGGATGACGGCGGTTCTGGAGTTCGAGCTGGACCCTAGAGCTTCACGTCCCCGACGCTCATCGTCAGCGCCTGGTTCACCGTGAAGTCCTTCACGCCCTGCCGCCAGAGATTGGAGGCGTGGACGAAGCCGAGCACGCCGATCGGCGCGTCGCGGGCCAGGATCGCCTGCATCTTGCCGTAGAGGTCCTTGAGCTTGGCCTCGTCGGTCTCGGCGAAAGATGTCGCCATCAGCGCATTGAGCTCGGGGTTGTCATAGCCGGTGCTCTTCGACAGGAACTGTCCCGGCATCACCGTGTTGGCGATGATGTAGGTCGCCTCGCCCGGCGACATGAAGACCTGCATCGCCATCTGGTGCTCGCCGCGCGCGATCTGCTGGATCAGCACCGAGAACTCGTAGACCTTGAGATTGATCTTCACGCCGATCTTGGCGAGTTGCGCCTGCAGGAAGATCGCCGCGTCCTTGGTGTCGAGCAGATAGGGCTCGGCCTGGATCGAGATGTCGATCTCGGCGCCGGTCGGGTATTTCGACTTGGCCAGGAACTCCTTGGCGCGGTCGAGATCGAAGCCGAGCTCCTTGTCGGCCGCGGCATTAAACCACCAACCGCGGGGCGGCGCGAGCACGGCGGACGGATCGAGCAGCCCGTAATAGACCTTGTCGCCGATCGCCTTGCGGTCGATGGCGCAGGATAGCGCCTTCCGAAAGTTGAGATCGTCGAGCGGGGGCTTGAGGTTGTTGGTGAACATCAGCAGCGCGCCGCCCAGGGTCGGGCGCGAGGCGCCGGTGACGCCCGGCATGGTCT